>NZ_JBVIIM010000008.1:176849-256601 GCF_055569765.1 Streptomyces sp. NPDC031365
CCCCTCCACGAGGTCGTACTGGGGCCGTTCCCCCCCCCCCCCCCCCCCCCCCCCCCCCCCCCCCCCCTCCCCCCCCCCCCGCCCCCCCCCCCCACCGAGCTGGCGGCCGTCGAGGCGCATCTGAGCGAGGTCGCCGCGGCCGCCCGCCCGTTCCCCATGCGGCTGTCCGGCACCGGCACCTTCCGGCCGCTGACGCCGGTGGTGTACGTCCAGGTCGTCGAGGGCGGGGCGGCCTGCACCTGGCTGCAGAAGCAGGTCCGCGACGCCTCCGGGCCCGTGACCCGCGAGCTCCAGTACCCGTACCACCCGCATGTCACCGTGGCGCACGGCATCGACGAGGCGGCCATGGACCGCGCCTACGAGGACCTCGCCGACTACGAGGCCCAGTGGCCGTGCACCGGCTTCGCGCTCTACGAGCAGGGCGCCGACGGGGTGTGGCGCAAGCTGCGCGAGTTCCCCTTCGGCTCCACCGTGGTGCCCCCGCAGGCCGGGCGCGCGGACCGGGGCTCCGTCTCCGCCCACTGAGCCGGCCGGTGTCCCCGCGCGGCCCTCACACCGGCAGCCGCCGGAACAGCCCGCGCGGCAGATGCCGCAGCGCCGACATCACCATCCGCAGCGCCCCCGGCACCCACACCGTCTCCGCGCGGCGCCGCAGTCCCAGCTCCACGGCCGCCGCGACCGCCTCCGGGGTGGTGGCCAGCGGTGCCTCGGGAAGCCCGGCCGTCATCCGCGTACGGACGAACCCGGGGCGTACGACCATGACGTGCACGCCCGTGCCGTACAGCGCGTCCCCGAGGCCCTGGGCGAAGGCGTCCAGGCCGGCCTTGCTGGAGCCGTAGATGAAGTTCGCGCGGCGGGCCCGCTCACCGGCGACGGAGGACAGCACCACCAGCGAGCCGTGACCCTGTGACTGGAGCGCGCCCGCGCACACCAGGCCGGCCGAGACCGCGCCGGTGTAGTTGGTCCCCGCGACCCGGACCGCGGCCTGCGGATCCCGCTCGTCGTGCGCCTGGTCGCCCAGGGTGCCGAAGGCGAGCAGCACCATGTCGACGTCGCCCTCGGCGAAGACCTTGCCGAGGGCGTCCTCGTGGGCGGCGGGGTCGAGCGCGTCGAAGGCGACGGTGCGCACCTCGGCGCCGAGGCCGCGCAGCTGGTCAGCGGCCTCGTCCAGAAGGGGGGAGGGGCGGCCGGCCAGCCACACCGTGCGGGTGCGGCGGGCGATCAGCCGCCGCGCGGTGGCCAGCGCGATCTCGGACGTACCGCCGAGGACGAGCAGGGACTGGGGGAGGCCGAAGGCGTCCTTCACGGCGGCTCCTTGGAAGAGGGTCGACGGTTTCAGAGGTGGAGCCGGCGCGACAGGTCGGAGGTGAACACCCCGCGCGGGTCCAGTTCGGTGCGCAGGGCGCGGAAGTCGTCCAGACGGGGATACATGGCCGCGAGCAGCTCGGGGCGCAGCCGTGAGTCCTTGGCGAGGTAGACACGCCCGCCGGCACCGGCCACCTCCTCGTCGAGTTCGTCGAGGAAGCCGCCGAGACCGGGCAGCGCCGCCGGGATGTCCAGGGCCAGGGTCCAGCCCGGCACCGGGAAGGACAGCCAGCCCGGGTCGCACTCGCCGAAGCGTTTGAGGACGGCGAGGAAGGACGGACAGCGTCGCTCGGAGATCCGGCGCACGATCCGGCGCAGGGTGTCCTCCCCGCCGTGCCCGACGACGAACTGGTACTGCACGAAGCCGCCCCGGCCGTAGACCCGGTTCCAGTGCGGCACGCCGTCCAGGGGGTGGAAGAACGCGGGGATCCGCTGGAGCTGCCCGGTGCGCGCGCGGGGCGCCCTGCGGTACCAGAGCTCGTTGAACAGCCCCACGGTGAGGCGACTGAGCAGGCCCTCGGGGACGTAGGAGGGGGCGGCCGGGAGCCGGGAGGTGCGGAAGGACAGGGGTTCCCTGCGCGCGCGCGTGCCGCGCGGCAGCGCGTCCAGAGGCGCGTGGTCGCCGCGTGTGAGCACCGCGCGGCCGGTGGCCCGGCCCCGGGCCAGCAGATCGATCCAGGCGACCGAGTAGCGGTAGCGGTGGTCGGTGTCGGCGAGACGGGCCATCAGATCGTCGAGGTCGTTGGCGCGTTCGGTGTCGACCGACATCAGCGAGGTCTCGACCGGCTGGAGCCGGATCGTCGCGGTGAGGATCACCCCGGTCAGGCCCATGCCGCCCGCGGTCGCGTCGAACAGCGGCGTGCCCGGTGCGACCGTGCGGACCTCGCCGTCGGCGGTGAGCAGTTCCAGGGACAGCACATGGCGGGAGAAGGAACCGGAGACGTGATGGTTCTTGCCGTGGATGTCGGCACCGATCGCGCCGCCGACCGTCACATAGCGCGTGCCCGGTGTCACCGGCACGAACCAGCCGAGCGGCAGCAGGACCTCCATCAGCCGGTGCAGGGAGACACCCGCGTCGCACAGCACGGTGCCGCCGTCGGCGTCGATCGCGTGGACGCGGTCCAGGCCCGTCATGTCGAGCACCGCGCCGCCCGCGTTCTGCGCCGCGTCGCCGTACGCCCGCCCCAGTCCCCGAGCGATGCCCCCGCGGGCCCCGCACTCCCGGACGGCCAGGGCGGCCTCCTCGTACGTCCGTGGGCGGATCAGCCGGGCGGAGGTGGGAGCGGTGCGGCCCCACCCCGTGACGGAAACGGTGTCGGCAGGCATGACGGTGACCGTATCTCCCTTATGTGGCTCATTGGTTTTGAAACGTCAGCCCCGTCCCCGAAACGGGTGATTAATGGGATGTCGCTCCATAGCGGCGGAATTATGGCCCGGCGAGGGTGAACAGTGGGTCCACATGGACGACCACCACGACCTTCCGCACCCCCGGGGTCTCCACGGCATGGACCACCGGATCGTCGCCGTGCTCAGAGCGTGCGGCACGGACCCGCGCGTGGCCGGTGCCGCGCGGACCCTGTCCTGGGCGGGGGAGCACGGGGCGCTGTGGCTCGTGGCCGGTCTCGCCGGAGCCGTCGTGGACCGCCCGCGGCGCGGTGCCTGGCTGCGCGGCACCGCGCTCACCGCCGGTGCCCACGCCGTCAGCATGGGAGTGAAGCGCGTGGTGCGCCGGCCCCGCCCCGCCCATGTCGACCCCCTGGTCGGCACGGTCGGCCGGCACTCCTTCCCCAGCTCGCACGCCACCTCCGCCGCGGCCGCCGCGGTCGCCTTCGGCGCGCTGGGCGCCCGCGTGGTGCCACCCCTGGCCGCCGCCGTGTGCGTCTCCCGCCTGGTGGCCGGCGTCCACTACCCCTCGGACGTGGCGGCGGGCGCCGCCCTGGGCGCGCTCACGGCCCGGCTCGGCGCCCGCTGGATGACGGGAGGCCCCGCGTGACCGACACGGCCCTCCTGCACGACCGCACCGACCGGGGGGAGGCGCCACCGCCCCCCGGGGGCGGCCTCCTCAAGGGCCTGCTCCGAACCGCGCGGCCCAAGCAGTGGGTCAAGAACATCCTGGTCATCGCCGCCCCGGCCGCCGCCGGGGACCTGTTCTCCGCCGGCGCACCGACCCGGCTCGCCCTGGTCTTCGTCCTGTTCACCGCCTGCGCCGCCGCCGTCTACCTCGTCAACGACGCGCGCGACGCCGAGGCCGACCGCGCCCACCCCACCAAGTGCCACCGCCCGGTCGCCGCCGGCCAGGTCCCCGTACCCGTCGCCTACGCCGCCGGAATCACCCTCGGAGTCCTCGCGCCCATCGTCGCGGCCCGGCTGTGCCCGCCGGAGGTCGCTACCCTGCTGACCGCGTACCTCGCCATGCAACTGGCGTACTGCGTCAGCCTCAAGCACGTCCTCGTCGTCGACCTCGTCATCGTCACCACCGGTTTCGTGATGCGCGCAGTGATCGGCGGGCTCGCCCTCGGCATCCCGCTGTCACGCTGGTTCCTGATCACCACAGGGTTCGGCGCGCTGTTCATGGTCGCGGCCAAGCGCTACTCCGAGGCCGTGCAGCTCGCCGGGACGGCGGGCGCCACGCGCGCGCTGCTCACCGAGTACACCACCGGCTACCTCCGCTTCGTCTGGCAGCTCGCCGCCGGCGTCGCCGTCCTCGGCTACTGCCTGTGGGCCCTGGAGGAGGGCGGGGTGCCGCACACCAGTGTGCTGCCCTGGCGGCAGCTGTCCGTGGTCGCCTTCGTCCTCGCCGTCCTCCGGTACGCCGTCTTCGCCGACCGCGGGACCGCCGGCGAACCCGAGGACGTGGTGCTGGGCGACCGCGCCCTCGCCCTCATCGGCGTGGTGTGGGTGGCGATGTACGCCGCGGCGGTGGCGGACTGGTGAGGGACCGTCTGCTCCGGCACCGGCGGGAGCTCGTCGGTTTCGCCACCGCCGGTCTGCTCGCCTACGCCGTCGACCTCGCCCTCTTCGTCTACCTGCGCGGTCCCGCCGGACTCGACCCGCTCACCGCCAAGGCACTCTCCTTCGTCGCCGGGTGCACGGTCGCCTACGCGGGCAACGCGCACGGCACCTACCGCGGCACCCGCGTGCGCGGCGCGCGCGCCTGCGCGATGTTCTTCGCGGTCAACCTCGCCGGCGCCGCCGTGCAGCTGCTGTGCCTGGCCGTCAGCCACTACGGGCTCGGCCTCACGTCACCCCGCGCGGACGTGGTTTCCGGCGCGGTGATCGGCATGGCCCTGGCCACCGGTGTCCGATTCTGGGGCACCAGAACATTGGTCTTCCGCAATGAGGGCAGAGTCGGCTCATGGACTGGCTGAAAAAGCTCCCGGGCGTGGGACCGTGGGTGACGCGGCTGATACGCACCCACGCATGGCGGGCGTACGAACGTCTGGACCGTGTGCACTGGACACGGCTGGCCGCCGCGATGACGTTCCGCAGTTTCGTCGCGCTGTTCCCCTTCCTCACCGTGGCCGCCGCGATCGGCGCCGCCACCCTCGGCCGGGACCAGCAGGACGCCCTCCAGGACAAGATCACCGACCAGGTGCCCGGCATCTCCGACCAGATCGGGGACCTGGTGCAGAACGCCGGCACCGTCGGCCTCATCGCCGGCGCCGCCCTGCTGTTCACCGGCATCAGCTGGGCCGGTGCCATGCGCGACTGTCTGCGCGCGGTGTGGGAACTGCCCGACGAGGAGGAGAACCCCTTCCTGCGCAAGGGCAAGGACGCGGGCATCCTCGTCGGGCTCGGTGGCGCGCTCCTGACCACCCTCGTCGCCTCCGCCGTCGCCTCCGCGCTGGTCGGCCGGATCAGCGACGCCATCGGACTGGAGAAGGGCGGCTGGGGCGGGATCGTGCTGCACACAGCGGCCTTCGCCGTCGCCGTGGGGACCGACTTCCTGCTCCTGCTCTACGTCCTCACCCTGCTGCCCGGCGTCGAACCCACCCGGCACCGGCTGCTCGTCGCCGCACTCACCGGCGCGCTCGGCCTCGAACTGCTCAAACTGCTCCTCAGCGGCTATGTGCAGGGCGTCGCCGCGAAGAGCATGTACGGCGCGTTCGGCGTCCCCGTGGCGCTGCTGCTCTGGATCAACTTCACCACGAAACTGGTCCTGTTCTGCGCCGCCTGGACGGCGACGCCGAGCAAGCAGGAGGAGACGGACGAGGTCACGGACGCGAGCGACGGCGCACCAGGTCCGGCAGCGGCCAGCGCCGGTTGACCAGGAACGCACCGCCCGCGAGCAGCACCAGCACCCCGCCGGTGACACCCAGCGCCATCCCGATGCCGTCGGTTCCGCTGCTCGCCGGGGCACTTGCCACCGGCTTCGACCCGGCCCCGGCGCCCCCGGCCTCACCGGGGGAGGCCGACGGACCGGGCTGGGCACCGGCCGCGGTGGCGCTCTTCGGCCGCACCAGTGCGCCCACCGGCTCGACCTTGCCGGCCGCTTTGAAGCCCCAGTCGAAGAGCCGCGCGGTCTCCTTGTAGACCCCGTTGTGCCAGTCCTTCTCCGGGTTCATCACGGTGACCAGCAGCACCTTGCCGCCCCGCTCGGCCACACCGGTGAAGGTGGCGCCGGCGTTGGTGGTGTTGCCGTTCTTCACGCCGGCTATGCCCTGGTAGACGGGCACGTCGGAGTCACCGCTCAGCAGCCGGTTGGTGTTCTGGATCTCGAAGGACCCGCGGACCTTCTTGCCCTTCTTGTTCTTCTTCGTCTCACCCGGGAACTGCGCCCGCACCGTCGCGGCGTACTCCCGGAAGTCCTTCTTCTGCAGCCCCGAGCGGGCGATCAGCGTCAGGTCGTACGCGGACGACACCTGCCTCTCGGCGTCGTAGCCGTCCGGGCTGACCACGTACGTGTCGAGGGCCTGGAGCTCCTCGGCGCGCTCGTTCATTTCCTCGACCGTGTTCTCCACGCCGCCGTTCATCGCCGACAGCACGTGCACGGCGTCGTTGCCGGACCTGAGGAACACTCCGCGCCACAGGTCCTCGACCGTGTACGTCTCGTCCTCCTTGACCCCGACCATGCTGGAGCCGGACCCGATACCGGCCAGGTCGGAGACCTCCACCGTGTGCTTCGTCGTCTTGGGCCACTTCGGCAGCAGCGTGTCGGCGAACAGCATCTTCAGCGTGCTCGCCGGGGCCAGCCGCCAGTGCGCGTTGTGCGCGGCGAGCACCTCGCCGGACTCGGCGTCGGCGACGATCCAGGACCGGGCCGACAGGTCCTTCGGCAGTACGGGCACCCCGCTCGCGAGATTGACCTGTGTGCCCGGCTGCCCGAGCCGGGCACCGCCCACCGTCGACATCTTCGCCGGGGGAGTGGCCGACGGCGTCGTCGACGGCTTGGGGGCCGCGAGAGCGACGGGCGCGGCCAGCGCGGTGGACAGCAGGACCGTGGAAGCGACCAGCAGCGAGCGCCGGACGGTGTTCTTGGGTGCGGGCACGGACGGAAAGGTACATGCCATGCCTGAGGATGTCCCGCCCCGGTCCCCACCCCGGGCAAGGAACCGGACAGGGGCCGGTGATACTGGACCCATGCCGTGCTCATCCGGGGGACGAACCCCGGACTCCCGGCCGGCCGCGGGAGCACGGTGCCGCGACGAAAGGTCTGTTCCGGTGAAACTCAGCCGCCCCGTCTCCTGGTTCCTGCTCGCCTTCGGGGTGTGGAGCTGGATCATTTGGGTCACTTTCATCAGGAACCTGGTCAAGGACGGCAGCGGCCTCGCCTTCGAGGACGGGAATCCCACGGCGTACTTCTTCGTTCATCTGACGCTCGCTGTCGTCTCCTTGGTATTGGGGACGGTCATCGGGGGCATCGGGTTGCGCGGTCTGCGCGCACTGGGCCGGACGTCACGGACGACGTCGTAACGGAAAGCAGGGGATCTCCGCACCGTGGTCATCGTTTTCGTACTCATCGCGCTGCTGGTCGTGGCCATCCTGGTCACGGGCAACTGGTATGTCTGGCGGCGCCTGTTCCGGGACACCACGCGGGACCCGGGCGCGGTGCGCCGCGCGGGTGCGGTGATGATCGCCGGGGGCTGGGCGCTGACCGTCGGCGCGATGGTCGCCGAGCCGGCCGGGGCTCCCTTCTGGCTCCAGCAGGTGCTCGCCTGGCCCGGCTTCCTGTGGCTGGCGCTGTCCCTGTATCTGCTGCTGGCCGTGCTCGCAGGTGAGCTGGTACGGCCGGTGCTGCGCAGGATTCTGGAGCGGCGGGACCGGGCGGCGGAGACGACGGCCGCGGTGGCGGATGCGCCGGCGGAGCCGGAGGCGATATCGGCGGGCCGGGGCGCGGCCCCCTCGCAGGCCGACGGGCCGGGTGCCGGACCGGCCGGGGACGGCCCGGTGTCCGGCCCTGCTCCTGAAGTGCCGATGGTGCCCGAGACCCCCGCTCCGCCCTCCGGCCGCCCCTCGCGTCGTCTCTTCGTCTCCCGTGTCGTCGGCGGGGCCGCCGCCGCGGTGGCCGTGGGAACGGTCGGCTACGGGACGTACGGGGTGCTGCGCGGGCCGGGGGTGAAGCGGGTCACCGTGCCGCTGGCCAAGCTGCCCCGCGCGGCGCACGGTTATCGCATCGCGGTGGTCAGCGACGTGCACCTCGGACCGGTGCTCGGGCGGGGGTTCGCGCAGAAGGTCGTCGACGCGATCAACTCGACCCAGCCGGACCTGATCGCGGTCGTCGGGGACCTGGTGGACGGCAGCGTGAAGGATCTCGGGCCGGCTGCGGCGCCGCTGGCGCAGTTGCGGGCCCGTCATGGCTCGTTCTTCGTCACCGGTAACCATGAGTACTTCTCCGGTGCCGAGCAGTGGGTCGACGAGGTGCGCCGGCTCGGTCTGTCTCCGCTGGAGAACGCGCGGACGGAGTTGCCGCACTTCGATCTGGCCGGTGTCAATGACGTGGCCGGGGAGGGCGAGGGGCAGGGGCCGGACTATGCGAAGGCGCTGGGGGACCGCGATCGCGGGCGGGCGTGTGTGCTGCTGGCCCACCAGCCGGTGCAGATTCACGATGCCGTGGACCATGGGGTGGACCTGCAGCTCTCCGGTCACACGCATGGTGGGCAGTTGTGGCCCGGGAATCTCGTCGCGGGTGCGGTGAACCCCACGCTGGCCGGTCTGGACCGCTACGGGGACACCCAGCTGTACGTCAGCCGGGGGGCCGGGGCGTGGGGGCCGCCCACGCGGGTGGGCGCGCCCTCGGACATCACGGTGATCGAGCTGGCGTCGCGGGAGGCGTGAGGCAGCCGGCCCGCGGAGGGCGCCCGCCCCGGGGTGGGCGCGTTTGCCCGCGCGTGCGGGGTGCCTCCCGGGCGGCCCTCGAGGCACCTCAGGCACGGGACTGCCCGCGGCTACGGCCGTGTGTGCGCGAAGCCGCGGTGGCGGGCGGCTGCGGTGGACACCGTGCCGCGGGCCGCTGATCATCACCCCGGGGGAAGCAACGGGCCGCGCGCGGACAGCACTTGTCCTGGTCGATCCCCATCTGCCGGGGCCGGCGCCGCGCATCGCGCCGCGCGGTCCGGCAACGTCACCGTGGCGGTCAGGCCGGCACCCGGAGCCGTGTCCACCGTCACCTCGCCCTCGTGCGCCCGCACGACGCCCTGCACGATCGCCATGCCCAGGCCGCTCCCCGCGCCCCCGCCCGCCCGGAAGAAGCGGTCGAAGACCCGTGCCGCGTCCTCGGAGGTGAGCCCCGGCCCGTCGTCCGCCACGGACAGCCGTACCACCCCGTCCCTGCGGACCACCTCCAGCCGCACCGGCACATCCGCCGGCGTGTGCGTCCGTACGTTGCCCAGCAGGTTGCCGAGCACCTGCCGCAGTCCCGCCTCGTCCGCGTGCACCAGCACCGAACCGCCGGCGTCCACGGTCACCGGCCGTCCGGGCTGCTGCACCCGCAGATCCTCCGCCGCGTCCCGCAGCAGCCGGCACACGTCCACGTTCCGCAGCCGCAGTTCGGGACGCTGGTCGAGCCGGGCCAGCACCAGCAGCTCGTCGACCAGCCGTCCCATCCGGTCGGACTCCGCCATCATCCGGTCCCAGGCCCGCCTGCGCTCCGTGGGTTCCCGCAGCATCCCCTGGTCGTACAACTGGAGGTAGCCGCGTATCGCGGCCAGCGGTGTGCGCAGCTCGTGCGAGGCGTCGGCGACGAACCGCCGCAGCTGGGCCGCGCTGCGCTCGCGGGTGCGGTACGCCGACTCCACCTGCTGGAGCATCGAGTTGAGCGCGAGCCGCAGCTGCTCCACCTCGAGGATGGGGTCCCGGCTGGAGGGCACCCGCCGGGTCAGATCGCCCTCCGCGATCGCCGACGACGTCTCCACCATGTCCTCCAGCGGCCGCATCCGGCGCCCCACACTGAACATGGTCAGACAGGCCAGCAGCAACAGCAGCAGGGTGCCGATGGCCAGGTTCAGCTTGACCGCCTTGGTGACGACGTCGTGCACCCTCTCGGTGGAGCCGGCGATCAGGATGTACGTGCCGTCGGCGAGCCGGGTGGCGGTGGCACGGTAGGCGGCGCCGCGCACCGTGACGTCGTGCGGCTCCGGGTCCTTGATCAGCGTCCGGGCGTCGCCCACCGCGTCCGCCAGGGCGTGCTGGGCTTCGGTCGGCTGGAAGCCGAGGATGCCGACGGGCTCGCCCCGGGTGTCCACGGCGGCGAAGATCGAGTCCGGGTCGTTCGTCAGGTTCCCGTCCGGCTCCACCCGGTCGCGGAAGAAGCTCAGTGCGCTCAGCGAATCGATCTGCCGGAGCGTCAGCTCCGAGCCGCCCAGCGAGTCCCGGTTCCGGGTCAGCTCCGTGTCGATCTGGTCGAGCAGGTAGTACCGCATGCCCAGCACGCTCACCGCGGTGGCCGCGACGATGCCGAGGGCCAGCAGCACCACGTTGGCCAGGGTGAGCTGGCCGCGCAGCGAGTGGATACCCCGCGCGCAGCGCGGCCGTCGGATCGGCAGTCTCATGTCAGTCCGTATCCGACCCCGCGCCGCGTGGTGATCACCGGCGGGCCCAGCGTGTCGAGTTTGCGCCGCAGATAGCTGATGTAGGTCTCGACGACGGTCGATTCGGCGGGGGTGTGCTCGTACTGCCACACATGGCGCAGCAGTTGCTCCTTGGGCACGATCCGGCCGCCGTTGCGCACCAGGAAGCGCAGCAGGGCGTACTCGGTGGGGGTGAGCTCGACCGAGCGGCCCGCGCGGCGTACCGAGTACGTCGTCTCGTCCAGTTCCAGGTCGCCGTGGCGCAGCGGCGCCCGCTGCGGCAGTACGTCGGCGGGGCGGGTGCGGCGCAGTACGGCGGTGATCCGAGCGACGACCTCGTCGATGTTGAACGGCTTGGTGATGTAGTCGTCGCCGAAACCGAGCGCGCCGACGATCTCGGCGGGGGCGTCCCGCGCGGTGAGGAAGACCAGTGCCACCTCCGGCCGCCGGGACCGCAGTTCACGGCCCAGGGCACGGCCGTCCCCGTCGGGCAGCATCACGTCGAGCAGGGCGGCGTCGGGACGGGTGTGTTCGATCAGGGAGAGCGCCTCACGGACGGTGCCCGCCGTCATGACCTCGAAACGGTGGTAGCGCAGGGCGATGGCGAGGACGTCCGCGATGCTCTCCTCGTCCTCCACGACCAGCACGGTGCCGGGAACTGCTGTCATGCCCCCAGTATCGGCGCGGACGGTGTCGGCCGTACCGGCCGCCGCCTTGGAGTTCCTTGAGAGTCCGCGCGAGTCGTGTCGCCGCGCGGCTCCCGCCGTCGATTCTGCTGCCAGGACCTGGGGGACCGACCGATTCGACGAAGGAGCAGAAACGTGGCGGCATTGGCACGCTGGTGCTATCGGCATCGGCTGGTGGTCCTGTTGCTGTGGGTGGGGGCGCTGTTCGGACTGGGGGTGTCGGCGAGCAGCGCGGGCACGAACTACGCGGAGGTCTTCTCGCTTCCGGACACCGACTCCAAGCGCGCGTACGACCTGATGGAGCGGGCGTTCCCGGAGCGCGCCGGCGACACCGACACCGTGGTGTGGAAGGTCGAC
Organism: Streptomyces sp. NPDC031365; assembly: GCF_055569765.1. NCBI lineage: Bacteria > Bacillati > Actinomycetota > Actinomycetes > Kitasatosporales > Streptomycetaceae > Streptomyces > Streptomyces sp. NPDC031365. The sequence continues at coordinate 188,263 of NZ_JBVIIM010000008.1, forward strand.
GAGGGGTCCGTGCGGGACGACTCCGTACGGTCCCGGATCGAGCCGGCGCTGAAGGAGATCGGGCGTATGGAGGGCGTCGGCGAGGTCACCGGCCCGTACGGTGACCAGGGCGCCGCGCAGATCAGCGAGAACGGGCGGATCGCCTACGCGCAGGTCACGTTCGCCGAACAGGCGGACGCGGTGCCGAAGGAGCTGGTGCAGGACGTCGTCGACACGGCGCGGGGTGCCGGGGGCGACGGGCTCCAGGTGGAGCTGGGCGGCCAGGCCATCACGCGCGTCCAGGCGCCGCCGACGGGCACCGCCGAACTCGTCGGCGTCCTCGCTGCCGCCGTCGTGCTGTTCGTGGCCTTCGGATCGCTGTTCGCGATGCTGCTGCCCATCGTGATCGCCGTCTTCGGTGTCGGCACCGGCATGTTCGGCACCCAGCTGCTCAGCCATGTCACCAACGTCCCCGAACTCGCCACGCTGCTCTCCACGCTGATCGGTCTCGGCGTCGGCATCGACTACGCGCTGTTCATCGTCACCCGTCACCGGCGCGGCATCCTGCGCGGCGCCGACCCGGAGGAGGCGGCGGTCACCGCCCTCCACACCTCTGGCCGCGCGGTGCTGTTCGCGGGCGGCACGGTGTGCATCGCGCTCGCCGGCATGCTGGTGACGAACCTGCGCTTCCTGGACGGCGTCGTCATCGGCACCTCGCTGACCGTCGTGCTCAGCGTGCTCGCCGCCGTCACCCTGCTGCCCGCGCTGCTCGGGCTGCTCGGCCACCGGGTGCTCAGCCGCCGCCAGCGCCGCAAGCTGGCGGCCACGGGCCCGCAGACCGAGGCGGTGAGTGGTCTCGCCGCGCGCTGGTCCGTCACCGTCGAGCGCCGCCCGCGTTCCGTCGCCGTGCTGGCCGTCGTACTGATGGCGGCGCTCGCGATCCCGCTGCTGTCCCTGCGGCTGGGCACCGTGGACCAGGGCAACGACGACGCCTCCCTGACCACCAGGCAGGCCTACGACCTGCTCGCCGAGGGCTTCGGGCCCGGATTCAACGGACCGCTCCAGGTGGTCGTGGACGGCGAGGCGTCCGAGGCGCTGGTGACGGCGGTGGAGGAGACCGAGGGCGTCGCCCAGGTCGCCGCGGTACCGCCCACGAACGGCGTGAGCGTCATCCAGGTCATCCCCTCCACCTCACCGCAGGACGTGGAGACGGACCGGCTCATCGACACCCTGCGCGAGGAGGTCATCCCGGACGCGGGTGTCGACGCCCATGTCGGAGGCGTGACCGCGGTGTCGAAGGACTTCGCGTCGGTGACGGGCGACCGGCTGCCGCTGTTCATCGCCACGATCATCGGCCTCGGCTTCCTGCTCCTGCTTCTGGCGTTCCGTTCCGTGGTGGTGCCGCTGACGGCCGCCGTGATGAACCTGCTCGCGGCGGCGGCGTCCTTCGGCGTCCTCGTGGCGGTCTTCCAGTGGGGCATCGGCCTGGACCTGCTGGGTCTCGGCACGGAGGGCCCCATCGCGTCCTTCCTGCCGATCATCATGCTGTCGCTGCTGTTCGGCCTCTCCATGGACTACCAGGTGTTCCTGGTGAGCCGGATGCACGAGGAGTGGGTGCACAGCCGGGACAACGCCCGCGCGGTGCGCGTCGGCCTCGCGGAGACCAGCCGGGTCATCAACTCCGCTGCCCTGATCATGGTCTGCGTCTTCCTCGCCTTCGTGCTCAGCGGCGACTACGGCGCGGCCATGGCGGGCGTGGGCCTGGCCGCCGCGGTCGCGCTGGACGCGTTCATCCTGCGCACCGCGCTGGTGCCGGCCGTGATGCACCTGCTCGGCCGGTCCAACTGGTGGCTGCCGGCGGGCCTGGAGAAGCGGCTGCCGCACCTGGCGGTGGAACCCGGGGAGGACGGTCCGGAGCCCGCCACCGGGACGCCCTCGGCGATCCCCGCGCAGCGCGGCGGGTCCCCCTCGGTCGTCCACGGCTTCGTCCGCACCGTCGACGGTGAGCCCGTCGAGGGCGCGGCCGTCACCCTGATGACATCAGGGGGCCGTCAGCTGGACCGGGTCGACTCCCTCGCCGACGGCGCGTACATCGTTTCCGTGCCGGCACCGGGTACCTACCTGCTCGCGGCCACGGCGGTGCCGCACGGTTCCCGCGCGGCACAGGTGACCGTGACGGACGGGCCGCTGGTGCATGACGTGGAACTCGCCTCCGGTGAGGTGGACGCCGTCAACTGACGGTGCCGGGGCGCTCGTCGTCGACGGGCGCCCCCTTCTCCGCGGGCGCTGCCTTCTTCGCGGGGTCCGGCAGCGCCTTCGTCATCCCGGGCAGGAACTCCGTGAACAGTTCGTGCACCTCGCGGACCAGGGGACGCAGCACCCGGAAGCGGGCCAGGGCGACGCCCCGCGCGGTGAGCCGGGCGCCCCGCTCGGCGAGCCGGTAGCTGCGCTCCCGGCCCTCGGTACGGTCGAAGATCCAGTACAGGCACAGCCCCATCTGCGACAGCCACATCAGCTCGGGCAGGATGTCGCGCAGCTCCGCCGGCACCTTGGTCCTCGTCCCGGCCAGGACCGACCGGTGCACACTGATCGCCTCCACGCGCGCGTGCTCCGACTCGGGGGAGAAGGGGCTGAGTGGGCTGTCGGGGTCGGCGGCGTTCTTGAAGAACTGCACCGCGAACTCGTGGTACGGGGTGGCGATGTCCAGCCACGCCTTCAGCACGCCCGCGAGCCGGGTCTCCAGGTCGGTCTCCCGGGCCAGGACCTCCCGGGCCGCCACCTGGTGTTCGGCGGCGATCCGGTCGTAGAAGCCCTGGATCAGGTGCTCCTTGCCCTCGAAGTAGTAGTACGCGTTGCCGACGGAGACCCCGGCCTCCTTGGCGATGGCCCGCATGGTCGTCTTGTCGTACCCGCGCTCCTGGAACAGCCGCATGGCCGTCTGGAGGATCAGGGCGCGGGTCTGCTCGGACTTGCTGAGGGTGGCGCCGTCGTCGGGGCCGTCGTTCTTCGCGGGCACGGAAAGAGAGCCTAATGCCAGGGGCGGATGCCCTACGGCGTGGTGCGGGTGTCCGCGGCGCAGCTCGGCGGAGCGTACGTCCAGCCGTCGCGCGGATCGAACGTCCACCCGTCCCCCCGGCGGTACACGCGCCCGCCCCACCCGGACCGCGCCCCGCGCCACTTGGCGGCGGCCAGCACCGCGCCCTTGGCGAGCAGGGCGCCGGACGGCGTGCTCAGCCGGTGGGCCAGCCGCCGGTGCCTCCGCAGCGCCCACAGGGTGACGATCCAGGCGGCGGCGCCCCGGTACACCTGACCACCGTCACCCACGACGGTGATCTCCTCCAGGGTGGCGCCGTGATCGAGGCCGGGAAGGCGGACCCGCGCGGCCTCCGACCCCGCCGGGACCAGCTCCAGCGGCACCAACTGCGGCTGGCGCACCAGCCAGTCCCGTACGAAGGCGCACAGGGAGCACTCGGCGTCGTACAGCACGGTGAGCCGGCGGACCGGGACGCGCGCGGCGCCCCGGCCCCCACCCGTGGCCCTCACGCCGCTCACGCCCCGGCCGTGGGGGTCATCCAGCCCTGCGGCGGTACCGGCGGCACCTGCTCCCGCTCCATCACCCCGCGCCGCCGGATCCGGTTGAGCACGTACACGTTGCCCAGGTGCATCAGGCCCAGCACCAGCAGCACCACGCCGAGCTTGGCCGACAGGGCCTCGAAGATGCCGCGGGTGTCGGTGATCGTGTCGTCGTCGCTCAGATACAGGGCGATGAACCCGAGGTTGACGAGGTAGAAGCCGACCACCAGGAGGTGGTTGACGGCGTCGGCGAGCTTCTCGTTGCCGTGCAGCACGTCGGCGAGGAAGACCCGCCCGTTCCTGCTGAGCGTACGGGCCACCCAGACGGTCAGCCCGATGCTGACGGCGAGGTAGATGACGTAGGCGATGACGGTACGGTCCATGCCCCCCAGCCTTTCTTGAACGCGTTCAAAACGCTGACAGGGGAGACTCTAGACCCTTCTTTTGAACGTGTTCAACTCAACGGTGAGGTGGGCTGCGTCACGGAACGGCCGTGCTCGGTGTGCGGTCAGTCGCCCTTGCGGGATCGCCCGGCCCGGAGGATCTCGGCCACGTCCAGGGTGACCTTGGCGCCGATCGAGTCGGGGAGGGTGACCTGCTGGCCCGGGGAGTGGAAGCGGTGGGTGGCGTACTCGCTCTCGACCGGGTCGGTCAGGACGTGGAGGCGCTGGTGCTTGCGGTCGACGACGACGTAGACGGGGACCTTCGCCTCGGCGTAGGCGGCGACCTTGGTCTTGAGGTCGTTCTTCCAGTTGCTGGAGGTGACCTCCAGGACGAGGCGGAAGCAGACAGGGTCGTAGGAGTTGTTCTCGACGAGGTGGTCGTCGAGGTCGGCGTCCACCACTGCGAGGTCCGGGATGGAGTAGTCCTCGGTGTCGGTGGGCAGCCAGATGCCGATGCCTTGGAGTACTTCGGTCTCGCCGTCGTCGAGGCCCGCAGTGATGAACGGACGCATGAGTTTGGTCAGGGCTCGGGCGTGCGGGCCGTCCGGTGGCGGGGTCACGAGGAGTTGGCCTCCGATGATCTCGACGCGGTAGCCCGGATTGCGGTCCATGAGACGGTTCGCCTCGGCGATCAGCGGACGCTCGTCGTGGGGCCGCTCGACGGATGCTGCGGACATCGCGTGCCTCCTAGGGGCTGGTGTCGAGACCATCATCGTAGGGCGGATGACGCCCTCACGTCCGTCTCGGGAGCGTTCACCCAAACGTGTGGCATATGCCAGAGGGCCCCGTCTCCAGCGGAGACGGGGCCCTCACGGACGCGAACGAACGACGTGGCTCAGTAGCGGCGCGTGATCAGCGCACGCTTCACCTCGGCGATCGCCTTGGTGACCTCGATACCGCGCGGGCAGGCGTCCGTGCAGTTGAAGACCGTGCGGCAGCGCCAGACGCCGTCGCGGTCGTTGAGGATCTCCAGGCGCTGCTCCCCGGCCTCGTCACGCGAGTCGAAGATGAACCGGTGCGCGTTGACGATGGCCGCCGGGCCGAAGTACTGCCCGTCGTTCCAGAACACCGGGCACGAGGACGTGCACGCGGCGCACAGGATGCACTTGGTCGTGTCGTCGAAGCGCTCGCGGTCCTCGGCGGACTGGAGGCGCTCACGCGTCGGCTCGTTGGTGTCCTTCGTGATCAGGAAGGGCATCACGTCCCGGTACGCCTGGAAGAACGGCTCCATGTCCACGACCAGGTCCTTGAGGACCGTCAGGCCCTTTATGGCCTCGACCGTGATCGGCTTCTCGGGGTTGATGTCCTTGATCAGCGTCTTGCACGCCAGGCGGTTCTTGCCGTTGATCCGCATGGCGTCGGAGCCGCAGATGCCGTGGGCGCAGGAGCGGCGGAAGGTCAGCGTGCCGTCCAGATCCCACTTGATCTTGTGCAGACCGTCGAGGACGCGCTCCTTGGGGTCGATCTCCAGCTGGAAGTCTTCCCAGACCGCCTCGGCCGAGATCTCCGGGTTGAACCGGCGGATCCGGAAGGTGACGGTGATGTAGGGGGAGTCGGCGAAACCGGGCTCGGGCGATCCGGCCGCGTCCGCCTTGCCCAGAACAGGGGTAGCCATCAGTACTTACGCTCCATCGGCTGGTAGCGGGTCTGGACGACCGGCTTGTAGTCCAGACGGACGGTCTCGGAGCCGTCGGCGCCGACCTCGCGGTACGCCATCGTGTGGCGCATGAAGTTGATGTCGTCGCGGTTGGGGTAGTCCTCGCGGTAGTGACCGCCGCGGGACTCCTTGCGGGCGAGCGCCGAGACGGCCATGACCTCGGCCAGGTCGAGCAGGTTGCCCAGCTCGACGGCCTCCAGCAGGTCGGTGTTGAACCGCTTGCCCTTGTCCTGGATCGCGACGTTCTTGTAGCGCGCGCGCAGCTCGGCGATCTTCTCGACCGCCGTCTTGATCGTCTGTTCGGTGCGGAACACCATGACGTTGGCGTCCATGGTGTCCTGCAGCTCGCGGCGGATCTCGGCCACCCGCTCGGTGCCGGTGGAGGAACGCAGCCGTTCGATCTGCTCGACGACGAGGGACTCCGGGTTCTCCGGCAGCTCGACGAACTCGGCCGTCTGCGAGTAGTCCGCCGCCGCGATACCGGCCCGCTTGCCGAACACGTTGATGTCCAGCAGCGAGTTGGTGCCCAGCCGGTTGGCGCCGTGCACCGACACGCAGGCGACCTCGCCGGCCGCGTACAGACCCGGCACGACGGTGGTGTTGTCCGCCAGCACCTCGCCCTGGACGTTGGTCGGGATGCCGCCCATGGCGTAGTGCGCGGTGGGCTGGATCGGGATCGGGTCCGTGTAGGGCTCGATGCCGAGGTAGGTCCGCGCGAACTCCGTGATGTCGGGCAGCTTGGCGTCCAGCTGCTCCGGCGGGAGGTGGGTGAGGTCCAGGTAGACGTGGTCGCCCTCGGGACCGCAGCCGCGGCCCTCGCGGATCTCCGTGTAGATGGAGCGCGAGACGACGTCACGCGAGGCGAGGTCCTTCATGACCGGCGCGTACTTCTCCATGAAGCGCTCGCCGTCCTTGTTGCGCAGGATGCCGCCCTCACCGCGGGCGCCCTCCGTCAGCAGGATGCCCATGCGCCAGATGCCGGTCGGATGGAACTGGAAGAACTCCATGTCCTCCAGCGGCAGCCCGCGCCGGTACACGGCCGCCTGGCCGTCACCGGTCAGCGTGTGCGCGTTGGACGTCACCTTGAAGAACTTGCCCGTGCCGCCGGACGCGTAGATCACGGACTTCGCCTGGAAGACGTGGATCTCGCCGGTGGCCAGCTCGTACGCGACGACGCCGGCCGACTTCCTGACGCCGTCGACCTCGGTGATCAGCTGGTCCAGGACATAGAACTCGTTGAAGAACTCCACGCCCTCCTTGACGCAGTTCTGGTACAGCGTCTGGAGGATCATGTGACCGGTGCGGTCGGCCGCGTAGCAGGAACGGCGGACCGGGGCCTCGCCGTGGTTGCGGCTGTGCCCGCCGAAGCGGCGCTGGTCGATGGTGCCGTTCGGGGTCCGGTTGAACGGCAGGCCCATCTTCTCCAGGTCGAGGACCGAGTCGATGGCCTCCTTCGCCAGGATCTCGGCGGCGTCCTGGTCGACCAGGTAGTCACCGCCCTTGACCGTGTCGAAGGTGTGCCACTCCCAGTTGTCCTCTTCCACATTGGCCAGCGCGGCGGCCATGCCGCCCTGCGCGGCGCCCGTGTGGGAGCGGGTGGGGTAGAGCTTCGTCAGGACGGCGGTGCGGCTGCGCTTCGTCGACTCGATGGCCGCGCGCATGCCCGCGCCACCGGCGCCGACGATGACGGTGTCGTACTTGTGGATCTTCATAGTTCTCGCAGCCCCGTGCCTAGCGGATGTTCGGGTCGAAGGTGAAGATCACCAGCGTGCCCAGCAGGATGGTGAACACCGTGGCCGTGTAGAGCAGGCCCTTGAGCCACAGCCGGGTGTTCGGCCGCTCCGCGTAGTCGTTGATGACCGTGCGCAGGCCGTTGGCGCCGTGCAGCATGGCCAGCCACAGCATCAGCAGGTCCCAGACCTGCCAGAACGGCGAGGCCCAGCGGCCGGCCACGAAGGCGAAGCCGATCTTGGAGACGCCGCCGTCCAGCACCAGCTGGATCAGCAGGTGGCCGATGACGAGGACGACCAGGACGACGCCGGACAGGCGCATGAACAGCCACGCGGCCAGCTCGAAGTTGCCCCGGGTGCTCTTCGGGGTCTTCTTGGTCCGCTTGCGCGGCGGCTCGATGACCGGTGCCGGGTTGTCGACGGAGTAGAGGGAGGAGCCCTCGACGGGGCCGATGCCCGAGGCGTTGGTTTCAGTCGTGGACATTGGCGTCAGCTCCCGAACAGTTCACGAGCGGCGTGGCCGAGCACGGGGTAGATCGCCCCCAGCATCAGCACGACCCACAGGGCGACGACGGTCCAGAGCATCTGCTTCTGGTAGCGGGCCCCCTTGGCCCAGAAGTCGACGGCGATGACACGCAGGCCGTTGAGCGCGTGGAAGAGGATGGCGGCGACGAGGCCGTACTCCAGCAGCGCGACGATCGGTGTCTTGTACGTGGCCACGACGGTGTCGTAGGCCTCGGGGGACACTCGCACGAGAGCGGTGTCCAGCACGTGAACGAACAGGAAGAAGAAGATGAGGACGCCGGTGACTCGATGAGCCACCCAGGACCACATTCCTTCCCGGCCGCGGTACAGCGTTCCAGCCGGCACGGAAATTTCCTCCGGGAGCGGGGATCGGGGCCGCGCCGGCTTTCCTTGTCGGTCGGGCCCGGCCGGGTACGGTCCACCGGCCCCCAGCATGGTAGCGACGAGTACCTGTGGCGCTTACAGGGGGCCTGCCGGTGTGATCAAAGTTGCACCCGAAAAGGGGGTGCAGGACGGTTTCTCACGGTTACCGGGGTGGGGCTTTGTCGTGATTGCCGGGTGCGGGCCGGTCTGTGGCCGGTCGCGCCCACGCGGCTGAGCCGCACCTGTCACGGTCCCGCGCCCTCACCGTGTCGGCCAGCCGCTCCCTGGCCAGGCGGCGGAGTTGGTCGGCGGCCACCACGCGCTCGTCCTCGGGATCGTTTGCCAATCGTGACCGGATGTCCGTCAGGACCCGGTCCAGGGCCTCTTCCTCGGGGACGCCGTTCAGGGAGATGACGAACACGTGGCCGAACTTGGCCTCGTAGGCCGCGTGGGCCGCGTTCAGGGCCGTGTGAGCGGCGGTGTAGGTGTCGTCGGGGAGGTCGGGGAGGGATTCCGCGGCCAGGGCCTGGGCCAGTTCTCCGGCGGACAGGTCGTACGCCGCCTCGTCCGCGGCCGCCAGGAGGGACGCCAGGTCGGGGTAGGGGCGGTGGCCGGCGACGCGCAGGGCCCAGCGGAGGCTGTGCAGACAGGCCAGGAGGGCGCGTTCGGCGTCCTGGACGGGGGCGGTGTTGAACCGCTCCAGCGGGGACGGGGTGCCGGGCGCGCCGCGGGACTGCGCGGGTATGGCGACTCGGCCGGGGAGGTCGGGGAGACGGTGCGTAGGCAGCGTGGGTCCTCGTGGGCGTCGCGTGTGTGTCGGTGGAAGATGCTGTGAGAGTTGTGACGACACGTTACCGAGTGCGCCCGAGACATGTCCGATCGGTACCCCGGATTCACCCGGACGGCAGAGTTTGGGATCGGCTCGTGGACGTCCCTCACCCGAATGGGTCGTACGTTGGCCGGGTGAGTCAGCACAGACAGCGCAGGCGGCAGAATCGGCATGGGCGTCGCTCGGTGGCGGAGGCGGTGAGGGAGCGCAGGGGGCTGGTCGCGGCCGTCGCCGCGGGGGCGCTGGTGGCCGTGTCCGGCGTGGGCCTCGGGCTCTGGGCGACCTCGGACGATGCCGGCTCGTCCGCGGACTCGACGGCGGCGTCCTCCACGCAGAGCCCGAGTCCGAGTCCGAGCCCCACCCGCTCCTATCCGCTCTCGAAGGCGCCGCGCACCATACCCGCCGTCCGTGAGCACACGGCGGAGCGCGGCCCCGGCTGGCGTCCGGCGCGTGCGAACCGGGTGGTCGTGGACGGTCCCGGACTGGCCGCAGAGGGCCGGCTGATAGCCGGCGAGCTCGGGCTGACGTACGCGGGCGAGAAGGACGACGAGCGGGCCGGGGACCTGCGGCTCGAGCTGAACCGCGACGCCGGAGCGAACCCCGAGTCCTACACGATGACCGTGCGGGGCGGACGGGTGACCGTGACCGCCCCCGCCGAGGCGGGCGTGTTCTACGGCACCCGCACCCTCAAGCAGGAGATCAGGAGGGCCGGCACCGCCCCCGAGGGCGTGGTGCGCGACGAGCCCGCCAAGCAGCGGCGCGGGATGATGCTGGACATCGCGCGCAAGCACTACAGCGCCGGCTGGATAGAGGACCGGATCCGGGAGCTCGGCGACCTGAAGTTCAACGAGATCGGCCTGCACTTCTCCGACGACCAGGGCTTCCGCATCGAGTCCGACTCGCATCCGGAGATCGTGTCCGCACAGCACCTGACCAAGGAGCAGGTCAGGAAGATCGTCGACCTCGCGTCGAGCCGGCACATCACCGTCGTACCGGAGATCGACTCGCCCGGACACCTCGGCGCGGTCCTCGCCGCCCACCCGGACCTCCAGCTGCGCAACGCGAGCGGCGGTGCCGTACGCGGCGCGATCGACATCTCGAAGCCCGGGGCCGCCAAGATCGTCGACGATCTGCTGAACGAGTACGCCGGCCTCTTCCCCGGCGGGCAGTGGCACCTCGGCGGCGACGAGTACCAGGCGCTGGTGGTCTCCGACCCCGAGGCCTCGTTCCCGGGTCTGGCCGCCGCCGCGCGGAAGAAGTACGGCTCCGGCGCGACGGTCGAGGACCTGACCACCGGCTGGCTCAACGACCGGGCCGCCACCGTCCGTGCCCACGACCGCACACCCCGCGCCTGGAACGACGGCTTCTTCCGGGACGGCTCGGTGCGGGCCGCGAAGGACATCAGGGTCGCCTACTGGACCGGCAAGGAGATCGGCGCCCGGCAGCCGGCCGAGTACCTGAGTGAGGGCCGCGAGGTCGTCAACCACAACGACGAGTTCCTCTACTACGTACTGGGGGAGCCGCTGACCTTCGTCTACCCGACGGGGGAGCGGATCTACGAGCAGTGGACGCCGCTGGTGCTGCGCGGCACCACCGCCGTTCCGGAGCGGTACGACGACCAGATCCTCGGCGGGTCCTTCGCCATCTGGGGCGACCTGCCCCGCTCCCAGACCCAGGACCAGGTGGCGGCCGGCATCCGCATGCCGCTGCGGGCGACCGTGCAGAAGCTGTGGGACCCGGACGCGCCCGAACTGTCCTGGACGGAGTTCCGGAACCTGGCGGGCGAACTGGGCTGACCCGCGCCCGTCCGGGCCGGGTGGCGGATTGCCGGATATGCCTGCGAACCCCCGTGCGACTGTGGTGGTGTTTTGCTGATCCGAACCGACGCACCGGGGGGAACACCAGCACATGGGCTACTGGGGGTATTTCGTCGTGGGCCGTGGGGAGCAGCCGCTCGCCGGACTGGACGCGCTGGCCGGTGCGGCCGGGGGCATGACCCTGCGCACCTCGGCGCCGGACGGCTGGCAGGTGTGGGAGTACCCGGGCGGCGAGGGCGACATCGGGAACATGAACGACCTGGCCCGGGAGACCGGTGCGCCCGCGCTGTTCGGATACGTCATGGACAGCGACTGCGTCGTGGTGGAGGCGGCGTCACCGGAGAGCGGGGCGTGGACGACCTGCCTGGCGCGGACCGCGATGGCCGGCTACCTCGACGGGCAGGAGGGGCTCACGGTCGACGACTACTTCCTGGAACCCGCCGACGCCGCCGAGCGTGCCGTCTTCTGGGCCGAGGAGGCGGGGCACACCGTGTCCGCCGAGGACCTCACCGAGGTGCTGACCGCCGACCCCGATCCCATGGCCGAAAACCTCTTCTTCCGTCTTCTCGACCGGCTCGGCGTGGTGCCCGAGTGACACTCCGGGCTTGTCGCACGCAGTAAGGGGAAATGCGGGCTCCGTGGGCGATGAGGCCCGGGCAGGGACTCATCGGAGGGCCTGTGACGACCCGCAAGGGGAGGCGTGGATGAGCCTGGTGGAACTGATCGCGCAGGCCGACGGGCGCGGGCTGGCCGTGAGCGGGTTGGCTTGTTTGGATCGGTGCGTGCCTTTGCTGGGCGGCGACGACGAGGTGCTGCGGCCGTTGTGGGGGACCCTCGCGGGGGACGCGGCCGCCGACGACTGGGCCGAACGGCTGGAGCAGACGCGCGGCAAGCTGGACACCGTGGCCGGCGGTGCCGCGGCGTCCGTGGTGCTCGCGCACGGGATGCTCGCCACCGCCCCCGCGCAGTGGTCGGCCGCCGGGCTGCGGGAGTGGGCCGGCTCCTGCTCCCTCGCCGCGCTGCGGATCCACCGGCTGCTGGACGGCGCCGCCGATGACGACGGCCTGGCCGACCGGTGCCGTGAGGGCCACGCGGAGGGCATGTCGCCGCTTCTCGCCGCCGAACTGCGCCGCCAGATCACGGTCCTGGAACTCCTGGCCGCCCATGGCCCGGCAGGGCTGCGCGGCGCGCTGGAGGTGTCGACGGAGGGCCGGCGGGTGCTGCGTGCGGCGGTGTCCCGCCGCAGCCGCAGGGACGGCTGAGGCGCCCTGCCGCCGCCCGGCACGGCAGGTCCTGTAACCATCCGGGGGCGGTCCTGCGCACGTTGGGGGACCCCCCCGGAATCCGGGTGACGAATCGGTTCGCCGCAGCGCTCTTCAGGGTGTGACGACTGCGACGACTGTGACGACACAGCAGGAGACCAGGCCCTCGGCCGCGACGAAGCCGGTCCGCTGGGCGGCCGATGCGGTGGCGGCGATGCGGGAAGGGGCACGGCTGCGCCTCGACTACTCGGCGCGCAGCCTGTGGAGCGTCGACCGGATCATCGAGGACATACACCAGGAGGCGGCCCCGTACGCCGCCGTGGAGCTGGTGCTGCGCGGATTCGGTGCCTACGCCGGTGAGGTGATCGTCCGTCACGCCGGAGGCGAGTGGTGGGCCTCCGGCGGCGACCACTGGGTCCGCACTCCCGACGGCCGCCTCTGGGACCCCATCGACGAGGCACGCCGCTGCTACACGGGCGAGGGATCGCTGCGTCTGCTGTGCCGGGACGCGTCCGGCGGGGGACCGCGCCCTTAGCCCTCGTACCGGCCGGCCTTCGCGGTGGCGCGGTGAGGGACGGGCCGAGCCGTCCCTCACGTCAACGACAGCGCGACGCTCAGCGGGCCGTCCGGCAGAGGGATTCCGGCGTACGGGCCGCTGGTCGGCCGAGGGGACGACCGCCGAGGGGCCGCTGGACGCGAGAGGGAAGCCCGTACGGCGCGGCGCCCGGCGGCACCGCCGCTCATGGACCGAGTGATCGGGACCGTCCCTGCCACGACCACCGGCCGGCAGGCAGAGCGCACCCGTCGTGCCGTCGTGCGGGAGTGGCTGGGATCCCCTGCGCCGTCCGCCGTGCCGTCCCACGACGACGGCCGGGGTCCCGCGTACCGCGGGGCCCCGGCCGTCGTCGTGGTGCTACGGGGTGAGCGTCTGGCCCAGGCGGACGTCCGCCGCCAGGCCGAACGTGCCGCTGCTGTAGAAGACCGTGTCACCGTAGCCGAGTCCCGAACCGTTGCTCGGGAGGTACAGCACAGCGCCGTCCCACGTGTCCTCGCCCTCGGCACCGAACGTCAGGTCCGCGCGGCCGTAGCCGGACAGGTCCGTCAGGGACACCGCGGATCCGAACCGGTCACCGGACTCCGTGGCGCCGGGGACGCCGGAGGTGTCCTGGGACACGAACACCGCGCCGGAGCCGGTGATGCCGGACGAACTGCCCCGGAGCAGGATCGCGCTGCCCGCGTCCTTGCGGTTGGCGCCGCTGCGGCTGAGGTCCTCGCCGGGTGCGCCGACCAGGACGTCCGCGTAGCCGTCGCCGTTGTAGTCGCCGGCCGAGACCGAGGTGCCCAGCGCGTCACCGACCTCGTTGCCGCCGGGGACGCCGGAGGTGTCCTGGTGGACGGTCTTCATGTAGGAGGTGGTGAACCCGGACGACGTACCCAGCACCATGGTGACCCGCCCGCCCGACGTCGTACCGCCGGACTCGCCGGCCACCGGCTGGCCGATGACGATGTCGTCGTAGCCGTTGCCGTTGAAGTCGCCCGCGGTGATGGAGCGCCCGCCCTTGACCGAGATGACGCCCGCCTTGGCCAGACCGGCAGCGGAGCCCGCGAAGCGGACGACACGGCTGGTGCCGCCGGTGTCGCGGTAGTTGAGCGCGACGTCCGCGTAGCCGTCCCGGTTGAAGTCGCCGCTCGCGGAGTCCATGTACGCGAGGGACCCCGTGGAGCCGGTCAGCGTGCCGTACGTGGTGGCGCCGCCGGTGTGGCGGGCGTTCCAGTTCCCGCCGTTGCCGGAGCCGGCCGCGAAGACGTCCGCCGTGCCGTCACCGTTGAAGTCGCCGACGGCCACCGTGGTGCCGAGCTTCGCGCCGGTCTGGGTGACACCCGTCGTGGCGTAGCCGAAGCCGGTGTCCAGCGCCGGTCCGTACATCACCACGACCGCGCCGCGATCGGCGTGGCCGCTGGTGTCGTCCTCGCCGGGGACGCCGATCGCGAGGTCCGCGTGACCGTCGCCGTTGATGTCGCCCCAGGCGGTGGAGGTGCCGAAGCCGTCACCGGACTCGCGGGAGCCCCAGACGCCGGCGCTGTTCTGTGTGAGGGTCGTGCGGGCGCCGGTGACCGGGCCGTCGACACCGCCCGGGACCACGGTGACGCTGCCGCCGCCGTTCTGGTCCCGCGGGGTGCCCGCGACCAGGTCGGCGAGGCCGTCCCGGTTGTAGTCCGAGGTGGCCAGGGCGTGCGAGATGCCCGGGGTCTTGGCGAACGTGGCGATCCGGGACAGCTTCGGGTACAGGTTCTTGCCGGGGCAGGCCGTGTAGTTGGTGTCCCGGTGGCCGAAGACCCGCGGCAGGGTGACCGACTCACCCTTGTCGATCTTGTTGCCGTTGACACCGGCCTCCGTGCCGGAGGTCAGCGTGACCTTGCCGGTCGGGTCGATGCCGTACATCCCGAACTTCCAGGCGATGACCCGCGCCATGGAGTCCATCGCGGCCCGGCTCGGGTGCGCGCTCTCGAAGTTGCCGATGTACGAGATGCCGAGCGTGTCGGTGTTGAAGCCGACGTCGTGCGCGCCGACCACCGGCAGGTCCATGCCGCCGCTGCGGCCCTCGAAGATCTGGCCGCAGCGGTCGACGACGAAGTTGTAGCCGATGTCGTAGTAGCCGCGCGCGAAGTGCTCCTGCTGGATGGAACGCATCCGGGCGCGCGAGTCGGCGCAGGACACGCTGTTGTCGCTGTCGACGCCGGTGTGGTGGACGACGGCCGCCTTGATTTCGGTGCCGTAGCTCGGCGTGCCGTCGTAGTCGGTGGACGCGCCCCACTCGGCCTGCGTGATGACGGGCGGCTTCACGACCGTCGAGGGACGGGGTTCGGGGACGGTGGGCGTCGGAGAGGGGGAGGCGGTGTCGGTGGGGGTCTCCGACGGGGTTCCGCCCGGGGTCGCGGACGCGCTGTCCGTGGCCGTGGCCGTCTCCGTCACGGGCGGCGCCGACGTCGGCTCGGTGGTCGGCGACCCGGTCGGTGCCGGGGTCACCGGCGCCGTGGTCTCCGCCGTGAACGCGACCGGGTCCATGGTGGCCACCGTCGGCGCGCCCTCGGGGTCCGTACCCGGGTCGAGCAGCTTGACGTCCATGCCGGACGGCTGGCCCCCCGCCTGGGTTCCGTCGTCCTTGACCACCCGGACCTCGACGCCGTCGGCGTCACCGGTCCACACCGAGGCCGTACCGCCGCGGGTCGCCGCCCGCTCGCCCTCCGCGCCGTCGGCCTGGTTCGGCTCGTCCTCGAGCTCCCGCCAGCCGGACCACTTGCCGGTCTCCAGGTCCCGGGTGCGGACCTCGGGTGTGCCCTTGGCCTCCGCCTCGGGGTCGTCCCAGGTCACCAGCACCGCGGCGAAGCGGTCGGTGGTCTGCCGTTCGAGACCCCGGCGGCCGGCACCGCGGTTCTCCAGTTTCAGCGTCTGCACGCGCGGTTCGCGAGGCTTCTCCGCGGTCTCGGCCGGTGCGGACGACTGATCGGCCACCGCGTACGTGACGACGCCCGCGCCGCTGAGCACGACGGCTCCGACGGTCAGCCACACCCGCCGTTTCAGGCTGAGCGGCTTGTACGCATGGGTCCTGCGAGGACTCAACTACCCCACCCCTAGACAAGGAACATGGTCACCACCTGTCCCACAGGTGGCATTCACACAGCGTCAAGGACTGGCCAAACGTCACAGTCGTGGTCACCGGACCCGCGCATCCGCCGACTCGTCCTCACGGACGTACGGGCGGTCAAAAGGTTGTACGGAAGCGACGGGTCCGCCGTGTGGTGATCAACACGCTCATGATCCGTGACGATCACGGTCCGTCTGACGCTCTCTCAGCCGGGGGAGCGGCCCATGTTCCGGGCCGCCGTCCGGTCGTCAACAGGGTTGTATGGGGTGATTCCCGTCGTGGGGAAGCGTGACGGAGGCGGGGAACGGCGCGGACGCGGGGAACGGGGGGTGCGGCGCGCTCGTGGGAGCGCTCCCAGACGCCCCGCCCGAGGACGGTCGCGGGAGGGCCGTCGGCGCTGGACCCGGACCGTACCGGCCGGGCTGGCCTTCGCCGCCGTGATGGTCACCGCGGGCGCGGCCGTCGCGTACTACCAGGACCGGCACGGACGCGCCGTGGACGACCCGCCCGTGGTCACCGGCGACATGCTGGAGGGGAACACCGGCGACACCCGACCGGAACCGGGGGCGCGCACCTCCGGCCCCGAGTCCTCCCCCTCCGCCTCCTCGACCCCCTCGTCCTCTTCGTCCTCCTCGTCACCGAGCGCCTCCGCGTCCGCCTCCGCCTCGTCGTCGGCCCCGGGGACCGCCATTCCGGCCACCGGCCCCGGTACCTTCACCACCGCGCAGGCCGACGGGACGGTCGTCGGTACGGGCAGCCGCGTCCGGCGCTACAAGGTGCTGGTCGAGGACGGCGTCGAGGTGTCGGCCGGCGCGGCCGCCGCCGAGATCTCCGCGGTCCTGGCCGACCGCCGGGGCTGGACCCGCGACGGTGTGAACTCCTTCCGGCTCGTCGGCTCCGGGCCGTACGACTTCGTTGTGAAGATCGCGACACCCGGCACGACGGACCGTATCTGCGGTGCCGCCGGGCTGCTGACCCGCGGTGAGGTCAACTGCAGCGTGGGCACGGACGTGGTGGTCAACCTCAAGCGGTGGGTACTGGGCTCACCGCAGTTCGACGGGCCGATCGGCGAATACCGCGCGCTGATCGTCAACCACGAGGTCGGCCACCGCATCGGACACGGCCACGAGACCTGCCCGGGCCCCGGCCGCCCGGCCCCCGCGATGATGCAGCAGATCAAGGGCCTGCGCGGCTGTGTCGCCAACGCCTGGCCCTACGGGCGCGACGGCACGTACCTGGGCGGGCCCGCCGTGCCCTGACGGCCGGCCGCCGGCAACACACCCGGGCTCGGATGTGACGCCCGTGGTGTCGGGCGGCTGTGACACATTCGTGGCGCCGGACGCTGATGACCGTGGGGGTGTGGGCACCGTCAGACGTGCTCACGTCAGGCGATAGCGGTGCGCTACGCGTTCGGTACGGACGAGGACGGTTCTTGGGCCACGGAGGGGAATCCCGCCGCGCACAGGCGTACGACGGGGAGCTGGGCGCGGCCGTCGCGCGGGCCCAGAAAGGGGACGAGGCCGCCTTCGCCGTGGCCTACCGGCTCATACAGCCCGGACTGCTCGCCTATGTGCGCGGGCTGGTCGGGGACGACGCCGAGGACGTGATGTCGGACGCCTGGCTGGAGATCGCCCGGGACCTGGGCAGGTTCAAGGGCGACGGGGCCGGCTTCCGGGGCTGGACGGCGACCATCGCCCGGCACCGGGCGCTGGACCATCTGCGCAGGCAGCGGGTACGGCCCCGGCCGTCGGCCCTGGAAAAGGACGTACTGGACCTGCCCGGACCGCAGAGCACCCACGACCAGGCCCTGGAGGCCATGTCCACCGAGTACGCCCTCCAACTGGTCGGCGGACTGCCGCGTGACCAGGCCGAGGCCGTGCTGCTGCGCGTGGTCGTCGGCCTCGACGGCCCCGCCGCCGCCCGTGTCCTCGGCAAGCGGCCGGGCGCGGTACGGACGGCCGCGTACCGGGGCCTGAAACGGCTGGCCCAGCAGCTCGGCGCCGAAAGTGTGACGGATGAGGGGCCGCGGACGCTGGGTGAGTCGACATGAACGTCGACCGGCACGGCGGACCCCGTGGCCGGCGCGACGACGCCCGGCCCGGGCCGGGCGCTGAACCCGGCGGCCCGCGACGGCCGCCACGGGCCGGGTGCTGAACAAGCCCCGCACGGGGAACGTATGCGTCGGTCCGGGCGGTGCCGCCCCCGCGGTGGCGAACGGGCACGGCGGCCCGGACGGGTCAGGTCCACGCGGGCCGCGTGAACCGAGTGGAGCGAGCAGGACCGGGCAGGAACCGGGCAGGACCGAGCAGGGACGGAAACGGACATGGGTGAACGGCAGAACGACGGCGGGCCGGCCGGTCGTCGGCGTGTGCACCCGGAGGGCACGCCACCCGCGCGGAGCGGCGGTCCGGGCCCCACCCCCGTCAGGCGCGCCGTCGTCGACGCCGACGGCCTGGAGGCGCTGCTCGCTGCCGCACTGATCCACGAGGGTGTGGATCCCGGTGCCGAGCAGCGGGCCGTCGCCGCGTACCGGGCAGCCCGGGAATCGGGAGCGCATGGCGCGCGCACCCGCCGCCGGGACAACTGGCGGGCACGTGGGCGGCGGCTCGGCAGCCACTCGCTGAAGGCCACGCTCTCCGTGCTGGTCGCCGGCCTCACCCTGAGCGGTGTCGCGGTCGCCGCGATCGGCGCGGCGGGCTCGTCCACGGACGACCCCCCGCGCGACATCGAACAGACCCACGCGCCGTCGCGCGCCACCACCGCCCCCGAGTCCGCCGCCCCGGACGCCGGGTCCGGCCGCCCGGAGCCGGACCGCCCGGGGACCGCCCAGGACACCGAGGCCCAGTGCCGCGCCTACGAACAGGTCGGAGGGCGCGGCAAGGCGCTGGACTCGACGGCTTGGAAGCGGCTCACGGAGGCCGCGGGCGGCGCGGCCCACGTCGACGCCTACTGCGCCGAACAGGGCGACCGGGAGACGGTGCCGCCCGGGAGCACCGGGATCACCGGGATCACCGGGAGCACCGGGAGCACCGGGATCACCGGGACACCAGGGAAGAACACCGGCGGGGCGGACGGGGCCGAAAACGGCGGTGACGCGGGCGACCACGCCGCACGCGAGGCGGAAAACGGACCGGAGGGCAGCCCGGGCACCGACCCCGGCAGTGAGCCGGGCGACTCGGGCAACGGACCGGGCGGCAGTGCGGGCAAGCCGGCCGAGCCGGGCGCCAGGAACCCGTAACGTCCGCTGCCCGTCGGCAGTTACCGGAAGACAGAGCCCAACCCAACCCGCGGACCCGCGGCAGGCCGTCGGCGCCGAGGCAACGGCCGAGGCCGCCACCCCCCACAGGAGAGGCCCCGGCCGTCGCGCGGCACGGGCCGCGCGGCGACCCGTACCCTCTACAGCGCCAAGAGTGCGTTTTCTGTCACACCATCCCGGGTCACGGGTCAGTTCCATGTTGGACGAACATGGACGGGGCGAGGAATCAGGCCGTAACGTGCCTTTCGCGCCAGGCCGCGGCGGACACATGACCACCAACCGCCCGTGGCCCAAGACCGCAGACCAATTGAGCAATCACGACGGCGAGAACCCGGTCCGCGAGAGCGGCGCCGGCTGAGGCGCAGAAGGGCGCGCGCGGTGCTGGGGGACGACGCGGAGCTGACCGCCGCGGTGTGTGCGGCACAGGACGGGGACGAGACCGCGTTCCGGACTGTGTACCGCACGGTGCACCCGCGGCTGCTGGGGTACGTCAGGACACTGGTCGGCGAGCCCGACGCGGAGGACGTGACGTCCGAGGCGTGGCTGCAGATCGCCCGTGACCTGGGGCGGTTCACGGGCGACGCGGACCGGTTCCGCGGCTGGGCCGCCCGTATCGCCCGCAACCGGGCACTGGATCACATACGCATGCGGGGACGTCGCCCCTCGATCGGCGGTGACGAGACCGAGCTCACCGGGCGGGCCGCCGAGTCCGACACCGCCTCGGAGGCGATGGAGGCACTGGCCACCGACGGCGCGTTCTCCTTGATCTCCCGGCTGCCGCAGGACCAGGCCGAGGCCGTCGTCCTGCGCGTGGTGGTGGGTCTGGACGCCAAGACCGCCGCCGAGACGCTGGGCAAGCGTCCCGGTGCCGTACGGACGGCCGCGCACCGGGGTCTGAAACGGCTGGCCGAGTTGCTCGGTGACGATACGGAAGGCCATCCGGAATCCGCGGGGGTGCTCGACGCCCTTCCGCACCAGAGAGGACCACGCCGTCGTACGGTGACGTCCGCGAGTGTGACGCAGATGCGAGCGCGGACGCAGAAGGACATGTGATGGCCGACGAGCTGTACAGGTGGCTGGACCGCGAAACCACGGAGCGCTTGCTGAGCGGAGAGCCACCCGAAGCTGCCGACCCCACCACTCGTGACCAGGCCGAACGGCTCGCCGCCACCCTCCGCGCGCTCTCCGCCCCACCTCCCTCGGCCGACGGTGAACTTCCCGGGGAGGCCGCCGCGCTGGCCGCCTTCCGCACGCTGCGGGAGGAGCGCGCGGGGCAGGCCGGCCCGGTCACGCGCGCCGGTGACCGCGCCGGGGCGGAGAACTCCGACGTCGGCCTGGTGCGTATCGGTGCCTCGCGCGGTGGGCGTTCCGGAACCGCGGGCGGACCGCGTGATCCGCGTCCGCTGCGGCTCGGGCTGGCCGCGGCGCTGGTCGCCGGCATGGTCGGTGGCGCCGCGGTCCTGGCCGGAGCCCTGCCCGTACCGTCCGGTGAACCCGGGACCGGTCCCGCGGTCTCCGCCACCGCCACGGATCCCGAACGCCCGCTGCTGTCATCCCCGCCGGAGACCGGCGGAGCCACGCCCGAGGGGCGGCACCCGGCGAGCACCGCCGGCACGGGTGGGCACGGTGTGGAGGCCCGGCCCGGCGGGGACGCCGGGGCGTCCGCGCCGGGGAAGCCCGGCCCGGACTCCGGTGACCCGGCGGCCCGTTCCGGGAGAGGGGGGAAGCAGATCGTTTCGGCCTGCCGCGCCTGGCGCGACGGCGAACACCTGAACGGCGAGCGCGAACGCCTCCTCGAGGACGCGGCGGGCGGCGCCGCCCGGGTCGGCCCGTACTGCGAGGACGCGCTGTCGTCCGGCGAAGGCGGCACCGGCACCGGGTCCTCGGGCAGGAAGGACTCCGACGAGGGCGCCCACGAGGGTGACGGCGACGGAAACGGCAGCGGCAACGGCAGCGGCAACGGCAGCGGCCACGAGAAGGGCAAGGGCAAGAACACCGGCGCCGGCAAGAGCGGCGGCGGCGAGGAGGACACGGGCAACAGCGGCGAGAAGGACGAGGGCGGCGAGAAGGGGCAAGGGGCCGAGAGGTCTCAGGGAAACCGCCCCTGACCTGCACTGTTGTTGATCGCCGAGATTTCTTCGCCGACGGGTGTGACACTTCCGGCCCTCGTGGCGCAGTAATGAGTGAGCCGACTGGTCATCGGCCCTCGCACAGAGCCGGGGTTCCCCCCGTACCCACGGCTCGTGCACACGGCGGGGGGGGGGGGGGGGTCCCCCCGCCCCCCCCCCCCCCCCCCCGCCCCATCTCACCAGTGCACGACGACCTTGTCGCCATCGCGCACCTGCTCGTACAGCCGCGCGATCGCCTCCTCGTCCCGTACGTTGACGCAACCGTGCGAGGCACCGCCGTATCCCCGCGCGGCGAAGTCGGCCGAGAAGTGCACGGCCTGACCGCCGCTGAAGAACATGGCGTACGGCATGGGCGAGTCATAGAGCGTGGACACGTGGTGCCGGGACTTCCAGTAGATGCGGAAGACACCCTCGCGGGTCGGTGTGTACTCGGAGCCGAAGCGGACCGGCATCGTCGACACCGTCCGTCCGTCGATCATCCAGCGCAGGGTGCGGCTCGACTTGCTGATGCACAGCACCCGGCCGATCCGGCAGCGGGCGTCGGGTGCGTCGGCCGGCTGGCCGCCCATCAGATAGAGCTCCCACGTGCCCGGCTCACGCGTCATCGCGAGCAGCCGCCGCCAGGTGACGCTGTCGGTCACCCCGGTTTTCGGCAGCCCCCGCTTGCCCTGGAAGCCCCGGACGGCCTTCTCCGTCAACTCGTCGTAGGTCCCCGTGGGCCCGTGGAAGATCCAGGCGACCTGACGCAGCCGCGCCTGGAGCTCACGTATGTCCCGCCCGGAGTCACCAGGGGACCACAGCACGCGCGGCGCGCCCCGCGTCGACGGAGGGCCGGCAGGGGACGGCCGGTCGTCGCCGTCCGGCGCCCGTGACGACGGCGCGGTCGGCGTCCGGCTCGGCACCTCCAGGCGCACCGGCGGCCTGCGCTCCCCGTCCGTACCGGCGGGGTGCACCGTGCAGCCCGCCGCACCCGCCGTGAGGGCGGTGAACGCCGCGAGGCCGGCGATCCCTCTCCTGCTCATGCCCGTACTACGCACCCCTGCCCCCCGTTGTCTCACCGGCCCCTGCGCCCGGTCGTCACCTGAGGTGTACCCCGGAGGTGACCGTCGCCGAACAACGGGGCATGGTGGTGAGTGACCGGAAGACAGGCGCCGAAGCGGACGCTGTGAGCGCAGTCCCGTCGCGGCTGTGAGGAAGGTCCCAGCGTGTACCCCTCCACCGGGCCGTACGCGCACCGCTACAGTCCGTCGAGGGATCAGCCTGTACTGGCGAGTAACTGACGGTCGGCGGGCGATCAGGTCGAGCAACGCTGCTCAGCGGGAGGCATCACACCATGGCGCGCGAGTCGGAGTCCGGACTGCCCATCGAGCCGGTCTATGGGCCGGGGGCTCTTGAGGGCTGGGATCCGGCGGAGAAGCTGGGGGCGCCGGGGGCGTATCCCTTCACCCGGGGTGTGTATCCGTCGATGTACACGGGCCGGCCGTGGACGATGCGTC
This sequence comes from Streptomyces sp. NPDC031365, assembly GCF_055569765.1. Lineage (NCBI taxonomy): Bacteria > Bacillati > Actinomycetota > Actinomycetes > Kitasatosporales > Streptomycetaceae > Streptomyces > Streptomyces sp. NPDC031365. The sequence continues at coordinate 210,969 of NZ_JBVIIM010000008.1, forward strand.
AGTACGCGGGCTTCGGTACGGCGACGGAGTCCAACGCCCGTTACAAGCAGCTGATCGCGAACGGGACGATGGGTCTGTCGGTGGCGTTCGATCTGCCCACGCAGATGGGGCACGACTCCGATGCGCCGATCGCCTCGGGCGAGGTCGGCAAGGTGGGTGTGGCGATCGACTCGATCGACGACATGCGGGTGCTGTTCGGCGGGATTCCGCTGGACAGGGTGTCCACGTCGATGACGATCAACGCTCCCGCCGCGCTGCTGCTGCTTCTCTACCAACTGGTGGCGGAGGAGCAGGGCGTGAGTGCGGACAGGCTCACGGGCACGATCCAGAACGACGTGCTGAAGGAGTACATCGCGCGGGGCACGTACATTTTCCCGCCCAAGCCGTCGCTGCGGCTGATCGCGGACATCTTCAAGTACTGCCGGGCCGAGATCCCCAAGTGGAACACGATCTCGATCTCCGGCTATCACATGGCGGAGGCGGGGGCGTCTCCCGCGCAGGAGATCGCGTTCACCCTCGCGGACGGTATCGAGTACGTGCGTACGGCGGTCGCTGCGGGAATGGACGTGGACGACTTCGCGCCACGTCTGTCGTTCTTCTTCGTGGCGCGGACGACGATCCTGGAGGAGGTCGCCAAGTTCCGCGCGGCGCGCAGGATCTGGGCGCGGGTGATGCGGGAGGAGTTCGGCGCGAAGAACCCCAAGTCGCTGATGCTGCGCTTCCACACGCAGACGGCCGGGGTGCAGCTGACCGCCCAGCAGCCGGAGGTGAACCTGGTCCGCGTCGCCGTACAGGGCCTGGGCGCGGTGCTGGGGGGCACGCAGTCGCTGCACACCAACTCCTTCGACGAGGCCATCGCCCTGCCGACGGACAAGAGCGCACGCCTCGCGCTGCGCACCCAGCAGGTCCTCGCCTACGAAACGGACGTGACGGCGACGGTCGACCCGTTCGCGGGCTCCTACGTCGTCGAGAAGATGACCGACGACGTGGAGGCGGCGGCGCTGGAACTGATGCGGAAGGTCGAGGACCTCGGTGGCGCGGTCACCGCCATCGAACACGGCTTCCAGAAGAACGAGATCGAGCGCTCCGCCTACCGCATCGCCCAGGAGACCGACTCCGGCGAACGCGTCGTGGTCGGCGTCAACCGCTACCAACTCGACGCGGAAGAACCCTACGAACCCCTCCGCGTCGACCCCGCCATCGAGGCCCAGCAGGCCGAACGCCTCGCCACACTCCGCGCGGAGCGCGACCAAGGAACGGTCGACTCGGCACTGGCCGCCCTGAAGAAGGCCGCCGAGGGCGAGGACAACGTCCTCTACCCCATGAAGGACGCCCTGCGCGCCCGCGCCACGGTCGGCGAGGTCTGCAACGCCCTGCGCGAGGTCTGGGGCACCTATGTGCCGAGCGACGCGTTCTGAGTGCCCTTGCCGGTGACCGGGATCATGCGGAGGAGTGGCGTACCGCCGTGCGACACTCCTTCTCATGTTCGGCGTCATCGACCTTCCCACCTATCTGGTGGGCCTGGCCCTCATCATCCTGCTGCCGGGGCCCAACTCGTTGTACGTGCTCTCCGTCGCCGCCCGGCGCGGGGTGCGGGACGGGTATCGGGCCGCCGCCGGGGTGTGGTGCGGCGACGCCGTGCTGATGACGCTGTCGGCCGCCGGGGTCGCCTCGCTGCTCCAGGCGAACGCCGTGCTGTTCGGGATCGTGAAGTACGCGGGCGCCGGCTATCTGACGTGGCTCGCCGTCGGCATGCTGCGGGCGGCCGGGGGGATGTGGCGGACGCGGCGGGACAAGGACGCGACCGAGGCGCCGCCCGCCGTCGCGCCCGGTGAGCGCCCGTACCGCAGGGCGCTGGTCGTCAGCGTGCTGAACCCCAAGGCGATCCTGTTCTTCATCGCCTTCTTCGTACAGTTCGTCGACCCGGGTTACGCCTATCCCGCGCTGTCCTTCGTGGTCCTCGGCGTCTTCGCGCAGCTCGCCAGCATGCTCTACCTCAGTGCGCTGATATTCGGCGGCACCCGGCTCGCCGCGGCCTTCCGCCGCCGCAGGGGTCTGTCGGCGGGGGCGACCTCGGCGGCGGGCGCGCTGTTCCTGGGCTTCGCGGCGAAGCTGTCGCTGGCCGGCTCGTAGCCGTCAGCGCCCGGTGAACCGGGCCCGGTACTCCGCGAGCCCGGCCGGCGTGTCCCCGGCCCAGCCCACATAGCCGTCCGGGCGGACGAGGAACAGGCCCGTGCCGTAGGTCTCGGGGGCCGGTCCGTGGACCAGCCGCACGGCCGCGGGCGGTTCGGGGACGTCGTCCGTGCCCAGGGCCAGCAGGGTCCAGTGCGGGCCACGGAACGCGTCGAAGAGGCGTACGCCGCTCACCCTCCCGTCGGGTGCCCGGTCGCCCGCGCGCACCGGCCCGGGTGCCGTGCGGGTCTCCGCGGTGAGCGAGGAATCCGGGTAGCCCAGGTCCAGTTGCCGGGTGGCCCCGCCCCGCCGGGTCTCACCCCGGTGGACGCTGGTGGACAGGTCCAGCATCTGCTGGGCGATCGGGCGCCGCTCCTCCCCGTACGTGTCCAGCAGCGCCGCCGCCGCACCGTCGCCCAGCACCGCACCCAGCTTCCAGCCCAGGTTGTAGGCGTCCTGGACGCTCGTGTTGAGGCCCTGGCCGCCGGCCGGGGAGTGCACGTGCGCCGCGTCACCGGCGAGGAAGACCCGGCCCGCCCGGAAACGGTCGGCGAGCGCGGCCCGCGGGCGGAAGTCCGAGGCCCAGCGGACCTCCGTGACGTCCTCGGCGGCGAGATGCGAGCGGGCGGCCACGACCTGCCGGATGCCCTCCGGCGAGAGGTCCACGTCCGTCCCCTCCGCGAACCGGGCCACCAGCTGGAAGTCCTCCGTCGCGGACAGCGGGCAGAGGGAGAGGAAGTCCTGACTGCCCTCCCCCGGTGGGAAGAGGTGCCAGTTGTCCCGGTCCAGCCCCGTGATCCGTACGTCCGCCACCAGGGTCGGCAGGGGGTCCACCTCCTCCCCGGCCATGCCGATCCCGACCGCCCGGCGCACCACGGAGCGGCCCCCGTCCGCCGCGACGAGATACCGGGCGCGCACCGGCTCACCGGCACTGAAGTGCGCGGTCACCCCGTCCGCGTCCTGGGTCACGCCGGTGACCTCCCGGCCGAAGGCGACCTTGCCGCCGAGTTCCTCCAGCCGCTCCAGCAGGATCTGCTGGGTGCGCCACTGGGGCACCATCCAGGGCGCGTTGTACGGCGCGTCCTCGCTCGGCTCGACCGGGTCGAACAGGTGGTGCTCGCCCATGCGCTCGCCGTTTCGCCAGATCATGCCGACCGGGTAGCCGCCGCCGGCCGCGTGGATCGCGTCCAGTACGCCCAGGTCGTCGAAGACCTCCATGGTGCGCGGCTGCATGCCCTTGCCGCGCGAGCCGGGGAACAGTTCCTCCGCCCGCTCCGCCACCAGCGCCGGAATCCCGCGCCGGGCCAGGTCGATGCCGAGGGTGAGCCCGGTCGGCCCGGCACCCACGACCAGCACGTCGATGTCGCTCACGCCACTCTCCTTAACGTTGTTAAGTGACCTGCCCTCCGAGAGTGTCCCTAACGGTGTTAAGTTGTCAAGCGTGAGCACGGAACGACGCATCCCCCTGGACCGCCGGAGGGTCGCCGACACGGCACTGAGACTGCTGAACGAGGTGGGCCTGGACGGCCTGACCCTGCGCGCCATCGCCCGGGAACTGGACGTCAAGGCGCCCGCCCTCTACTGGCACTTCAAGGACAAACAGGCGCTGCTCGACGAGATGGCGACCGAGATGTACCGCCGGATGACCGCCCAGGGCCCGCTCGCCCCGGACGACACCTGGCAGGAGTGGCTGCGCACGGCAAACCGCGGTCTGCGCACGGAACTGCTCGCCTACCGCGACGGGGCGAAGGTGTTCAGCGGCTCACGCTTCACCGGCATGGAGCACGCCGAGCAGATGGAGGAGGGCCTGCGCCTGTTCACCGCCGCCGGTCTGACCCTCACCGAGGCCGCCCGCGCGCTCACCACGTCGTATGTGTACACCCTCGGCTTCGTCACCGAGGAACAGGGCGTCCAGCCACGGCCCGGGGAACACAGGGAGGGCTTCGACCTGGAGGAACGCGCCCGCAGAATGGCCGACTTCCCGCTCGCGGCCCAAGCCGGCGCGGAGATCTTCGACCACTACGACCAGCACTTCGAAGAGGGCCTCGCCCTGCTGGTCGCGGGGATCGAGGCCCGGTACGGGGCGCGCCGAGAGGTCAGGAAGCCCGCAGGAACGCCGACAGCGCCGCCTTGCCGAGGTACGTGAACCGGGTGTCGCCCGAGAGGTGCTTGTCCAGCGCCTCCTTGATGCCGGGCCACTTGGGGTCGCCGAAGTCGTCCAGGACGACGATCGCGCCCGGGGCGGCGATCTCCTCCGCCCACTCCAGGTCCCTGGCCACGCCCTCGGCGGAATGGTCGCCGTCGATGACGATCACGCCGTAGCGCCGGTCCGAGACGGCCGCACGGGTGCCGGGGTCCTCGGAGAAGCCCCGCTGGATGCGGCCGGCCACGCCCGCCGGACCGGCCAGGGCGAGATTGGTCCGCACGGCGTGCTCGTCGACCGGCGTGCCGGAGGGGTCGGAGCGGCGCGGGGTACCGGGCTGGAGCTGCACACCGGCGAACGGGTCGACGATCGTCACGCTCGGACTCCGGCCGTCGCGCTCCATCATCCGGATCAGCCCCGCGGAGAACATGCCGTAGAGCGTGCCGATCTCCAGGATCTCGTCGTTCGGCGGGTCCAGGAGGGGGATGGTGCCGAGCTTGCCGCAGATGTTCATGGTGCCGCCGGCGATCCGGCCGACGCCGAGCGACTCGAGGCCGACCAGCAGCCGGTACGCGGCGGCGACATTGCGGTCGGCGGCGTCCTGGTCACCGGCCAGCTCCGCGACCTCGGACCGCAGCCGGCTCAGCGGGCCGGGGCTGACGATCCGGGAGAGACCGCGGCCGGAGGAGCCGAGCAGCAGATCGAGGGTGAGCTGCTGGCGCCTCACCGCCTCCGCGGCGTCCCGGAGCCGCTCTCTGCCTGCCATGTCCGCGGCCGCCGCCGCACGCAGCCGCCGGTCGATGCGCCGGTCGATGAGATCGGCGACGGGCCGCAGAAGCCGTCGGGACGCCGACGTGGTGAGCAGGGAGCGGGTGTTCATGGATCCGGAGACCTCAATCCGTCGGAACACGGTGGGGCGGTGTGGCTCGCGGGTTGAGGACAGGCTAGGCGCGCACCGCCGGTGGGGGAGGGATGGGGAGCCGAGCGGAACGCAAACAGCCGGCGAACTCCGCGTGGCGCCGGGCCTGCCGTCCGCCGGGTCCGCCGGGTCCGCCGGATCAGCCGAGCAGGCGCCGCAGGTTCAGCTTCCCCCACAGCAGGCTGGTGGCGAACGACAGCACCAGCACCGTGCCCAGCAGAGCGATCAGGAGCAGTCCCGCCACCGGTCCGCTCAGATCCGGCGACACCAGCGGAGCGACGATCTCCTCCACGAACAGCACATGGACCATGTACGCGCCGAGCGCCGCACCGGCCAGCCTCTTCAGCGGGGGCCGCAGCTTCTCGGGGACCCTGATCCTGCTGATCAGGAGCAGCACGCAGATGCTCATCGCGGCGACGAACAGGTGCGCGTTGGGCATCACGTAGTGGATCTGCGTGTTGTACCAGAGCGCACCGGCCACGGTGAGCGGCAGCGCCACGTACAGCGGCCACCGCCACCGCAGGGCTCCGGCCGGGAGGGCCAGCAGCAGGGCGCCGCCGACCGCGTACACGACTGAGTAGGTGTTGAACCCCCAGGCGACCGGGGGCATTTCGGCGTCCGTCAGTTCGGCGACGGTGGTCAGTACGCTCGGCAGGACCGCGAGGGTGAGCAGCGCCGCGCCGAGGCCCCAGGGCCGTTTCCCCGACTTGATCAGCGTCGCGCAGGCGAGCAGCGCGATGATCGGGATGTAGGTGTACATGAACCACAGGTGGTAGGCGGGCCGCACGGAGCCGACGAGGGAGTCCGTCGCCAGCTCGGTCATGGGCCTGTCGTTGCGGTCGCGCAGCCAGGCCCAGAGCAGGTAGACCGCCGTCCACGCGAAGAGCGGGACGGTGTTGCGGACGATCCGCTGCCACATGCGTGCGCTGTCGCGTGGGGGTGCGCCGACGAGGACGGCCCAGCCGGCGATGGCGAAGTACACGGGGACGGCGTAGGGGTTGATCGCCTCGGCCACGTGGCCCGCCCAGTAGGCGCCCGAGCCGTTCGCGGGGTCGTTGTCCGTGGAGCGGATGAACTGGGCGCCCGTGTGGCCCAACATGATGGTGGCGGAGCAGATCAGGCGCAGGAGGTCGATGTCGAAACGGTGCTCCCGGGACGGCGGGGTGCCGGGCTGTCCGGGAAGGGCGATGACCTGTTGCTGCGGCAGGCGTACGGCGATGTCGTTGGGCACCGCGTCACTCTGGGGTGGTGCGGTGTACGGGAGTTGAAGCGGGGGTGGCACTGCTGTGGCCGGTGCGTCTCGGTTGCCGTCGGGCGGCGGGGCCGGGGTGTCGCGCGGCCCGACGGCTGCGGGGTGCCTTCCCACTCCCGGCATCGCTCGAGCGGGGGCACCCCCATCGCCCTGGGGGTACCCCCGCTGGGGAGGCGCGGCTGCCCGCAGCTGGGTGGGCATGCCTGCTCGCGGGCATCAGCCCCGGCGGACCGCCCTGCGGACGACGCGTTTGGCCCGGGCTGCCTGGATCCGTGCGCGGGTGCGCGGGGTGCTTCCCGGCAACGCGAGCTCGGCCAGGCGGAGTTCGGGGAAGTAGTAGTCGGGCGTGTCAGCGAGGTGCGTGCGGAGCCAGTCGGCTGTCGTGTCACGCAGACCGCCGTAGGCCTTCGGCTGCATGCAGAAGCCGATCGCACGGACCAGGGGGGACAACGTGTCCGGGGCCGAACCGACCACCGCCGGGGTCTCCTCCCGCTCCAGGTCCGGTACCAGGTGGTCGATCAAGGCCAGCGGCACCCGGTTGCTGTTCGGGTAGGGCTTGAGGCGGCCCATCACCCGCCCCGTCCCCACCCGGGCGACGGGCACGTCGTAGTAGGCCGACGCGGTCACCATCGCCGTGGAGAAGCAGCCGACCACGAGCTCGGGACGGCAGTGGTGGTACAGCGTCTCGGCCAGCAGCGGTGCGTCCAGCACGGTGAGCCGTACGCCCGCGTCCGCCGCCGCCTTGGCGAGCGCCGCCGAATAGCCCGCGGGGGCGGTCGGGTGGGGCTTGAACACCACGGACCTGTGCCCGGCACGCACGGCCCCGGTGAGCATACGGACGTGGAGGTCCTCCTCCTCCCGTGCGCTCAGGATGTTGATCGCCGCCAGGTACTGGCCGAGGAGCACGGCCGTCGGCGCCTCGTCGAGCACCGGCGCGAGCCGCGGGTCGTCGGCCGCGTCCCGGGAGATCTCGTCCAGCACCCCGTGGAACGCCCCGTCCGGGACGACCACCGGTTCCACGCCGTACTCGGACAGCAGCAGCGGCCGCAGACCGGGGACCAGGTCGAGGTGGAGCAGCCGCCGGATGCGGCGCGCGAGGGTCAGCGGGAGCTTCTCCCGGGTCGGGCCGTAGCTCATCAGACCGTCCGCGTAGACGTCGACGGCGGCCTCGGAGAAGATCGCCGCGAGCGCGCGGGCCGGGTTGACCTGGATCGACTCGACGGCGACCTCGATCATGTCCCGTTCGTCGATGTCCCAGAGGAGCCGGAAGGCCCGCTGCCACAGCACCGTGTCGTTGGCGCGCGGACCCCAGGCGCTGGGGTGGTAGGGACTGATCGCCTCGTTCCAGCTCACCACCGAGTCGAACCGGCCGGCGATCTGCCCGTAGCCGTGCATCTCGTCCAGCCGCAGGGCCGTCTCCGGCACGGCGGCGTTGTGGGAGACCAGCAGGATGCGGCGGGCCCTCCCGCGCGGCCCGAAGAGGCCCGCGTCCAGGGCCGCGGCCAGCGTGGCCGCTCCGTAGAGGGTGGAGACCTGGAAGATCTGGGTCGTTGTCCGGGGCATGGGTCAGGCAGCCTTCCGACCGTCACGCAGGCGGCCGAGCAGCCTGCTCCGGTTGCTGTCGATGGTGGCGAGGGTCTCCTCCAGCGCCTGCCCGGGCATGCGGTGCAGCGCGTCCCGCGCCTCGCGCCGCAGCCGCCGGGCCGCCGAGGGCTCGTACTCGTTCGCCCTGCCGATGTGGAACGCGATCATGGCGCAGTACGTGCGAACGGCCTTGAGGAGGAAGCGGTCGCTCTCCGGGTCGTCCCGCAGGTCCCGCAGCAGCGCGTCGTAGGCCGGGATGAAGTCCAGCTGGCGGGAGTCCTTGATCTGGGTGAGGGAGGTCGCGACACCGCGCCGGTAGAACACCCCGTGCAGACCGAGGGAGGCGTACGTCCGGGCCTTCAGATGCAGCCGCCAGATCCACAACCGGTCCTCCGCCGTACGGAGTTCGGTGACGAAGCGCATGCCGCCGTCGTCGAAGAGGCGCCGGTGGTAGATGCCCGCCCAGACGAAGGGGTAGTCGACCATCGTCTCGGTGTCGGCGGGTGTGATCCCGTCGCGCGGATCCATCACCGCGCCCCGCACCGGGGCCGGCGGCCGCTTGATCACCCGCTCGGTGCCGGTGGCCTGGACATGGTCGGTGCGGGCGAAGTCGCAGCCCAGCTCCTCCATGGCGGCCACCAGACCGGCGAGGTGGCCCGGCGCGTACCAGTCGTCCCCGTCGAGGAACGTGAGGAACTCGCCCCCGGCCGCGTCGATACCGGTGTTGCGCGCCTGGGCGATGCCCATGTTCCGCTCGTGCCGGATCACCCGCGCGCCCGGAAGCTTCTCCGCCCAGCGGTCGACGATCGAGGGCGTGGCGTCCGTGGAGCAGTCGTCGACGAGCAGGAACTCGACGTCCGGCCCGGCGTTGGCGGCGAGACTGCGCAGCGTGCTCTCGGCGAACGGTTCCACATTGTGCTGGGGGACGACGACGGACAGTTTCGGCACGTGGGGCTCTCCTTGGGGTCACTCGGAACGGCGGTGGATCTCTCGGTGGCTCAGGTCGGTCCGAAGGTCTCCCGGAGTTCGTCGAGGTTCGACCGCGTGGTGTCCCACAGGAACTTCTGCGCGTCGTGCACGTCCGCCACCGCGGCCGGATGGTCGTCGAGCACCGCCGCCGCCCGTTCCATGAGCCGGGAGCCGAGGTCCCGGTCGTGCACCGACAGCCCCCAGTCCTCGCGGCCGATGTCGGACAGGAAGTAGGCGAGCTTCGGATGGGAGACAAGGCTGAGGATCGGGGTGCCGCAGCCGAACGGGATCATCCCCGCGTGCCCGCGCATCCCGATCACCAGCCGCGCCCGGCGGTACAGGTCACGGATCCCGTCGTTGGTCATGTCGTAGAGCCGCTCCACGGGCAGGCTCAGCCCGTGTTCCCGGCGCAGGTCGTGCACGAACCTCTCATCGGCGGGCATATGGGCCGCGTACCGTACGTCGGCCCGGTCCCGCAGGCCGCGCAGCGCGGTGGCCATCCGGGCGAGGAAGTCGCCGTAGTCGTGGCCGAAGCGCAGACCGGCACGGTCGTAGGCGCAGTTGACCAGGACGGTGTCGTCCCGCTCCGCCGGGTCGGCCCAGCCCGGGACCAGGTACCGGGCCACGGTGGTGGGGCAGGGCTGGTAACGCACCCGGTCGCGCAGCCCTGCGGGGAGCAACTCGCGGACGCGTTCGACCGAGCCGTGGTTGCGCAGTCCGAAGAACGCCGACCGCTCGACGAGGACCCGCAGGCTCTCGGCGAACCGGCTCCTGCGGTACAGCTGCCCGTCGAACACGTTGTAGCCCACCGCGAACACCGCCAGCGGTGCCGTCAGCCGGGCCAGCACGTCGTCCGGGACGTTCCACTGCCAGTGGCTGTTGCCGTTGGGGGAGGTGTCGGGGAGGAACAGTCCGCCGCCGCCGACGACCACCCCGCGCCGCGCGTTGAGTTCCTCCAGCGCCGCTTCGTCTACCAGCCGGTGCACCGGCTGCCGGTACCAGCCGCGGGGCCCGGTGTCGGGGCCGAAGCACAGGCGCACGGCCTCGGGCAGCACCTTGTCGCCCGCGTTCTCCTGCCCCTCGGCGAACAGCGCCACATGCGCCAGCTGGTCCCCGGCCGCGACCGGCGCCGGATCCGGCCGGTCCTCCGCCCGCGTGCGGACGTACCAGCCGCGGCACCCGGCGTCGGTCGGATCGGCCTCCAGCCCCGCACGGGCGTAACCGTGTGCGTCCGTGTCCCGTCCGCACAGCCACGCCAGCCGCGCGAGCTGGGCGAAGGCACGCGGCGCCACGTCGGGGGATGCCGCCGCCAGCAGCAGCCGCGCCTCCGCCTCCTCGTAGCGCGACAGCGCCATCAGACAGACGCCCAGCGTCTCCTGGCAGCGCGGCGCGTCCAGCCGGTCGCCGACCACCGGGGCGAGTACGTCCACGGCCTCGTCGTAGCGGCCCTGCCCGCGGTACACGTCGGCGACCGTACGGGCGAGGCCGAGCGAGGGACGCGCCCGGAGCAACGGCGGCGCGAGGTGGGCCAGCAGCTCGGGGTGCCGGTGGCCGGGCAGGGCGCAGTACGCGGCGCGGAACTCCTCGTCGCCCCACTCGAAGCGGCGCCGCGCCTCGGTGGCCGGGGCGTACCCGGGCTCGTCGGACGGGCCGGGGAAACGCAGCACGGCGGCCTGGGCGGGTACGGGTGTGTCGTCGTAGAGCCGGCGGACGAGGACGTCGTACCGCGCGTCGACCGGCGTCAGGACCCCCTCGAGCGCCGAGCCCCAGTCGTCGCCGTCGAGCCGGGCGACCACGGCGTCGCTCACATCGGCGCGCTGCACCACCAGCAGACCGTCCGGCAGGACGGTACGCCGCTCACCGCCCTGCCCGTCCCACACCGCCTGACGCACGGCGCCCACCCCATGCCGCAGACGCAGCAGTTCCCCGATGTCCCCCAGCACGACCATGGTGGGGGAGAGGGCGACGACGGTGTCGTAGTCCTCCAGCCGGAACACGTCCCGGCGGCTGTCCGCGCGGCGCGGGACCAGGCGCGGGTGCAGCCCGCGCAGGGCGTCGAACGAGGTGTCCGGCAGCCCCGGGTGCAGCACCACGAAGTCCTCGCACACACCCGGATTGGTCAGCGCCAGGCTGCGCAGCAGCGTGGCCAGAGCGGGCAGGCGGTCGGCGTCGGTGTGCACGGCGAACGCGATCCGGCGTTTGCCGGTGACGGCGCGCCGGTCGTCGGCGGAGGAGGAAGCGGACGAGGAAGCGGAGGAGGAAGCGGCGGCGCCGTCGGAGGCGCCGGAGGCGGAGGAAGCGCCGGTGGCCTGTGCGGCGGAGTGGGTCATCGCAGGGCGATCCTCATCGTGCGGGCGTCGACGTGCGTCGCGCGGTCCATGACCCACTCGGCCTCCGCCGGCCGCAACCGGCCGGGCCTGTCGAAGCCGATGAGGTCCAGGCGGGGGCTGACATCCAGGAAGTCCAGCAGCCGCAGCACGGTGAACGCGGTGCCGGTCCCCGTGCCCCAGCTGTCCTCGCCCAGCAGCGCCGGATCGCTCAGGGGCCGCCGCAGCGAGGCGTCACCGACATGGTCCTGCGCCCCGGCGGCCAGCCGCTCCCGCGTCGCGCGGCGCCAGGTCCCGGCCGGGTCCCCGAACACCAGCCGGATGCCTGCCCGCCGCGACCACGAGGGCCCGTCCCACGGTGTGTCGCCCCGCAGCGAGACGGCGTGCAGCCCGGTGCGCTCGCCGGTGCCCTCCGCGCGGATACGGAACGCGTCACAGCGCACGACCAGGTCATAGCCGTCGATCTCCGCGCCCAGCGTGCTCCCGGCGACCTCCCCGGCGTTCGAGACCAGGCACACCGTCCGCCCCGCGACCAGAGCCCGCAGCCCGCCGACACCGACCGGTGTGCTTCCGCCCAGCAACGGGTCCTCCAGCGCGGACCGCTCGACGAGTCGCCGGTACGTGCCGTACAGCTCCAGCAGACGCCGTACGGCGGGATCGCCCATGCCGTGCTCGGCCACCCGCGCCCGCACCTGGGCGGCGAACTCCCGCGCCGCGATCCCGGTGGGGCGGCCGGTGAGGTCGCGCGGCGGGCCGCCGGAGGCGGGGAACAGCGCGGCGGCCTCCTCCAGGCACTCCCGCCGGCGCCGCAGCGTGACGACCCGGCGGGCGACCGCCTCCGCCGCGTCACCGCCCTGCTGGAGCGCGAGGTGGCGGCCGTAGCACTCCAGTGCCTCGTCGTCGCGCCCGAGCCGGTCCAGCGCCAGGCCGCGCAGCCGCCACGCCGCCTTGGACCGCTGCCGGAGCTCGGTCGAGGTCTCGGCGATGCCCAGCGCCAGGGCCGGCCCGTCCTCCGCGCCGGCCTCCAGCGCGCGCTCGCCGACCTGGAGCAGGGCGTCGAAAGGATCCGCCGACGGGGTGCCGAGCGAGGCGGCGAGGACACCGACCGCCCGGATGAGGCGCGGGTCGGAGGGAGCGGACCGGTCGTCACGGGCCGCGAGATACTCACCGCACAGGCGCATGCCCCGGGCGTACAGCGCGGGCCTGGCGGCCTCCTTCTGCCGTGCCTTGAGCAGTCCCGCCAGGGGGTTCGTCATCCGTTCCACCGTCCTTGGATCGGAGGACGAATGTGCCCCAGTTCAACGGTCCGCCGGTGGCGTCCGGGTGGACCAGGGGTGAACAGTCCCCTTCGAACAGTCGGCTCGGCGTCCGGGGGCTCGTACTCAGGCCCCGCTGGGTGCCGGTACCTACCCGTGGGGAGCCCGGATGAGCAGGTCCGCCCTGCCGCCCGTGATCCGCGCCCGGCACCGTGGGGACCGGTGAGGAAGTCCCTCTCCGCCCTTCGGACGGGCCGGGCCGTGCCCCGGCGCGAGTGGAGTGTCGTATGGCCCTGAAATCGTGGCTGCGGGTCCTGGTCGCGGGCGCCGCCGTGCTCGGTCTGGCCGGATGCAGCAAGGCGGACCGTGCGGTCCTCGACGCGCCCCGGTGTCCGGACGGGCCCGCCGCGCATCCCGCACCGCGGCAGGCGCCGGTGGGCGTCGCCTGGCTCTGGGCCCCGATGGACGGCGCACCGGCCGGTATCCGCGAGGAGGGCCCGGTGCCGGGCTGGACCGACGTCGTCTCGGTCGCGGACGGCCGCTGGACCACGGTGGCGGTACGCGCCGACGGCACCGTGTGGTCCTACGGCACCAACATCGGCGGCTCCCTCGGGCAGGGCTCCCGCGCACGCTATTACCAGGCCGAGCCGCGCCAGGTGCCCGGCATCGAGGACGCCCGCTCGGTCCACAGCAGCGGGCCGACGTTCTACGTCGTCCGGCGGGACGGCACCGTGATGGCCTGGGGTGCGGACCGGTTCCTGGTCAAGGCCGGGAAGCGGGAGGGGCACGACGGCGTGACGACCCCGCAGCGCGTCCCCGGTCTGAAGGACGTGGTCTCGATGGGGCCCGGCTCCCTCAACGCCTTCGCCCTGCGGTCCGACGGCCGGGTACGGGGATGGGGCATCAACCTCACCGACGTCCTCGGCGACGTCGACCACACCCGGCTCACCACGATCGACGGCGTGAGCGGTGTCGTCGACGTGGCCTCGGCGGGCGGGGCGGTGGTCGCCGTCAAGGGGGACGGCAGGGTCTGCGCGTGGGGGAACAACGCCCACGGTCTGCTGGGGGTCGAGCCGCGCGGCGGCCAGACCGGCGACCCGGTACTCGTGCCCGGTCTCACGGACGTGGTTCAGGTGGCGGGCGGCGAGAACGTGGCCTACGCCCTGGACCGCGACGGCGTGGTGCGGGCCTGGGGCCGGGGCGTGGGCGGCGCGCTGGGCGACGGCGACACGTCGGAGCACACCTCCGCCGAGCCGGTCCGCGTGGAGGGCCTCCCCGAGATCCGCCGGATCGCCGCGTCCGGATTCGCCGGACTCGCCATCGACACCCGGGGGCGGCTGTGGGGCTGGGGGTCGGGCCTGGGACTCGGCGGCCGGACCGGGAACGGTGCCGCCCGGCCGGTGCGGATACCGCTGCCCGGCCCCGCCCTGGACCTGTCCGGCCGGCACGTGGTCCTCGAGCAGGCCCCGTCCGCCGACGCCACCGGCAACGAGCCCTTCCGGGACGCCACCGCCCAGCATCCGGACCGGCTGACCCAGCCGGCGTGAACCGGCGGTTTCCCGGTGCGCGGACCCGCGTACCGCGGTGCGTGTACCGGATCCCGTGGCGCCGGCCCGTGCACCGGGCCTCGTGCACTGGGTTGCGTGTACCGGATCCCGTGGCGCCGGCCCGTGGCGCCGGCCCGTGCGCCGGGCCTTGCGCGCCGGGCCTTGCGCGCCGGGCCTTGTGCGCCGGGCACCGCGTCGCCGGCCTGGCGTACCCGACCCCGCGTACCCGACCCCGCGTACCCGACCCCGCGTACCCGACCCCGCGCACCCGACCCCGCGCACCCGACCTGGCCGCACAGCACGCCCAAGGCCTGACGTTCGCTTCGGACCCCACCGCGGGCGAAAGGCCGGGCACACACTCCTCCCACGGTCCGAAGAGCGCGAGGGCACGCCCCCAGCGGCGTTGTCGTCCGGTTCCGCTCCCCGTGCCCGACCGCGCTGGCGGGGCCCCATCGCGTCGACGGTGCCCTCCTTCGCCGTGCGGCCGCGCGCACCGGACCCCGCTGCGCGCGCCGACGGGCGCCGTCGACCGACCGCGTACTGATCCACACGACGGTCTATCCCCGCACGGCCTTCCTCAGCGCCCGTGCCCGCCGCACCACCCGGCGCGCGGTGGCGTTGCGGGGCAGGAACGCCAGCCGCTTCGGGATGCCGCCGGGCAGCCCCAGCGAGGTGAGCCGCTTGCGCCGGAACCAGTGTTGGGCACGCGGGCCGAAGTGCCGGGCGAGGTAACGCTCGGCGGCCGGGCGCAGGGACGGGTGGACCTGCGGCCGCATGGTGAAGCCCAGCGCGGTCACCAGGTCGTTCAGCTCGTCCGCCGGGACCGGTGCCGTGGCCTTGCCGCCTTCCAGGTCCAAAAGCAGCGCGTCGGCCAGGACGGCCGGGATCCGGTGGGCGTTCTGGTAGGGCGTCAGCCGCTCCAGCAGCCGCTCGGTGCCGACGCGGGCGACCGGCAGGCCGTAGAACGCCGACGCCGTGAACAGCGCGGTCGACGAGCAGCCGACGACCAGCGCGGGCCGGGTCGTCTCGAACAGCACCTCGGCGGGCACGGGGGTGTCCAGGACGGTGAGGTCCACCCCGAGCCGCTCCGCCTCGGTCCGCAGCGCGCTGCCGTGCCGGACCGGAGCGGCGGGGTGAGGCATGAAGACGACCGTGCGATGGCCGCGTTCGCTCGCTCCGCGCAGCATCCGCACATGCAGGCCGTCCTCTTCCCCGGGGGAGTGGATGCCGAGCGTGGACAGGCACTGGCCCACCAGCAGCGCCGCGTTGTCCGGCAACGAGGGCAACTCCAGGATCGCCGCCGACAGTTCACGGACCACTTTCAGGAAGGTGTCCGTGGGCACCGCCCGCGCGGGCACACCGAACTCGGTCAGCAGCATCGGCGTCAGGCCCGGCACCAGGTCCAGATGCAGCACCTGCCTCACCCGTGTGCCGATCAGCGGGTCGAGCTTGCCCCGCGTGGGCCCGTAGCCCGCCGGGCCGCCCGCGTGGACGTGGACCGGAGCCCCGGTGAACACCTGGGCCACCGCCAGGGCCGGGGGGCCGTCCGGCGACTCCAGCACCAGCTCCACACGGTCGTCGCCGAGCCCCCACAGCAGCCGGAGATGACGCTCCAGGAGCGGAACGTCCTCGGAGCGGGGTGTCCAGGCCGCCGGGTGGAAGGGCCGGACGGCCTCGTTCCAGGACAGCACCTCGTCGAAGTGGGCGCGCAGCGGCGCGAAGCCCGGTATCGCGTCCGGTGCCGGTGTGGCCTCCGGGACGGCGGAATCGTCGCAGACCAGCAGCACCCGCCGCTCGGCCTCCGGGAAGCAGTCGGACTCGATCGCCGCCGCCAGCATGACCACGCCGTGCAGCGTCGAGGCGCAGAAGATCTGAGTGGTACGGGACATCAGGCGGCCTCCTTCCCCGTGCCGGCACGGCGCCGCAGCCGCCGCAGCCGGGTGGAGCGGTGCGGGTCCATGCTCTCCAGTACGTCGTCGAGCACATCCTGTGGCAGCCGCCGCAGGGCCGCCGCGCTCATCGTCCGCAGCCGCCGGGCCACGGCCGGTTCGAACTTGTCCGGCTCGGCCAGGTGGTGGGCGATGACCGCGCAGTACGTCCGCACCGCCTTCGGCAGCAGCAGGGCGGCGTCCCGGTCCGCCGACGTCTCCTCCACGACCTGGTCGAAGGCGCGGATGAAGTCGAGCTGCCGGGCGTCGCCGATCCGGGTGAGGGAGGAGGCGACCCCGCGCCGGTAGAACACGCCCAGCAGGTCGGTCACGGCGAACGACTCCGCCTCGCGGTGCAGCTTCCAGATCCACGGCCGGTCCTCCGCCGTGCGCAGGCCCTCCGTGAAGTGCAGCAACCCCCTTTCCAGCAGCCGCCGGTGGTAGACGCCGGCCCAGACGAACGCGTAGTCCACCGAGGTCGTCCGGTCCGCGGGCAGGATCGCGTCCCGCGGGTTCAGCACCTCGCCCCGGAGACCGACCGGCACCCGGCGTACGGACCGGGCGCGGTCGGTGACCTGCACCTGGTCGGTGCGGACGAAGTCGCAGCCCAGCCCTTCGGCGGCCGCCACCAGGCCGGACAGATGTCCCGGGGCCAGCCAGTCGCCGCCGTCCAGGAAGGCCAGGTACTCGCCCCCCGCCGCGTCCAGTCCGGTGTTGCGCGCGGTGGCCACCCCACGATTGCCGTCATGGCGGATGTGGCGGACCCGGGCCACGGCCGCGAGTTCCTCGGCGGCCCGCTCGACCAGTTCCTGAGTTCCGTCCTGGGAATGGTCGTCGACCAGAACGAACTCGAAGTCCGGCCGGGCGTTCAGGTGAAGACTTCTGAGGGTGTCCGGCGCGTATTGCCGGATGTTGTGGAAAGGGACGATCACGGAAAGCTTCGGCACCCGCACCACGTTAGGAGCCTGCCCGGATCGGCAACTTTCCGGTGACCGTACAAGGCATGAACTCCGTGTGTCGGTACGGTGTCCCCCGCCTACGTACCGTGTTTTCGCAGGCCGGTTCGGCTCTCGGTGGGGTGTTGTTAACTTCTCGTTGATTCACGGTTGGGCCGTACCTAGAATTCGCTTCCTAGCGTCTTCGGTGTGCCAGCAAGTGCAAAGAAGCCCCTGAGCGTGGCGGTCCTCGCGGATTCCGACACCCGATGGAAATGGGGCGCGCTCACCGCGAACCGCATCGCTCCGCGGGAAATCCGCCTGCACGGATATCTCCTGCGGGGCCGTGCCACGCCCACCGCCCGCCAGCTCGGCGAGGTAGGCGTCGGCGCGGACTCCCTCCGGGAGGTCACCGCGGTCGAGTTCCTGCGCGCGATGCGCGAGGAGCCGTGCGACGTCCTCGTGCTCTCCCTGGTCGGCGGCGGTGTGCAGGCGATGCTGCACGGGCTGAAGCGTGCCTGGGAGGACCGGGCCGACCGGCCCGTCGTCGTCACCGGATATGTCGGCGTCGTCTACGAGAAGCTCGCCGACGGCCTGCTGCTGCGTCACGGCGCCGACCTGGTGCTCGCCAACTCCCGTCAGGACGCGGACCGTTTCCGCGCCGTGTACGAGGGTGTGGGCGCCGACGCCGGTTCGGTGACCGAGGTCGCGCTGCCGTTCCTCGGAGGGGCCTCCTACACCGGCGAACACACCCCTTACACCGTCACGTTCGCCGCCCAGCCCTCCGTACCGGACAGCCGCAAGGACCGTACGTACCTGCTGAACCGTCTGGTGGAGCACGCCCGTCGGCACCCCGAACGCGAGGTGCTGCTGAAGCTGCGCTCCAAGCCCGGCGAACACACCACACACATCGAGGAACTGCCCTACCAGAGGCTGGCCCAGCGTCTCGACCTCCCCGCCAACTTCCGCCTCGTCTACGGGCACATGGGCGAGGTGCTCGACCGCACCGACCTCCTCGTCACCGTCAGCTCCACGGCCGCCCTGGAGTCCCTGCACCGCCGCATCCCCACCGTGGTCCTCACCGACCTCGGCATCCGGGAGGCGCTCGGCAACCACCACTTCGTCGGATCCGGCTGCCTCGCCTCCTGGGACCAGC
Organism: Streptomyces sp. NPDC031365; assembly: GCF_055569765.1. Classification (NCBI taxonomy): domain Bacteria; kingdom Bacillati; phylum Actinomycetota; class Actinomycetes; order Kitasatosporales; family Streptomycetaceae; genus Streptomyces; species Streptomyces sp. NPDC031365. The sequence continues at coordinate 229,157 of NZ_JBVIIM010000008.1, forward strand.
TCGACGCCGGCCACCGCCCGGAGCCGGACGAGGAGTGGGTGGCCCGGCAGGGGGTCGCCACCGGGGACACCGCCTCCGGGGCAGGCGCGTACGAGACGGCCTTCGACGCCGCCCGTGGCCGCATCGCCGGACTCCTCGGCCGTCCCGGTGGGCTTCCGCCGCTGACGCCGTACTACACACCCGTCACCGCGCCCGGTTATCTGCCCGGCATTCTCGCCCGCCACCACCTCGGCCCTGACGGCACTCCGCTGCCCGGCGCGCCCGCCGCCGACAAGCAGCCCGGACCGGTCCGGCAGGTCGTGCGCCGGGCGGCGCGCGGCGCCTACCGGCACGGAGTGCAGCGGGTGGCTCCCGTGATCCGCCGGATGGGCGAGCTGTGACCACCCGGAGCCCCGCCCCGAACCCCGCTCGAGGAGCTGATCCCATGTCCAACCCGCCGGCGGTACGCCGGGTACTCGCCGTGATCCCCGCGCGCGGCGGCTCCAAGGGCGTGCCCGCGAAGAACCTCGCCCCCGTCGGGGGCGTCCCCCTGGTGGCCCGCGCCGTGCGCGCGTGCCGGGCCGCACGGTACGTGACGGACGTCGTCGTCTCCACCGACGACCAGTCCATCGCCGCCGCCGCGCGACAGGCCGGCGCCGAGGTCGTCCTGCGGCCCGCCGCCATCGCCGGCGACACCGCCACCTCGGAGGCGGCCGTCCTGCACGCCATGGAGTCCCACGAAGCCCTGCACGGCCCCCCGGTGGACGTGGTCCTGCTCGTGCAGTGCACCAGCCCGTTCCTGCTCCGCGAGGACGTCGACGGGGTGGCCGCCGCGGTCGTCGACGGGGGCGCCGACACGGCGGTGACCGTCGCCCCGTTCCACGGCTTCCTCTGGCGGGACGCCGACGACCGGACGACCGAGGGCGGTTACGGGGTCAACCACGACAAGTCGTTCCGCCCCCGCCGCCAGGACCGCCCCCAGGACCTCCTGGAGACCGGTGCCGCCTACGCCATGGACGCGGCCGGTTTCCGCGAGCACCGGCACCGCTTCTTCGGCCGCACCGAACCCGTACGCACCGACCCCGCCCGTGTCCTGGAGATCGACGACCCGCACGACCTCGCCCGGGCCCGCGCCCTCGCGCCGCTCTTCGACGCCGACCTCCCCGACTCCAAGCTTGGTTCGAGCGGAGGGACCCCCGTCGGCGCGCTTCCGACCGCCGACGACATCGACGCGGTCGTCCTCGACTTCGACGGCACCCAGACCGACGACCGGGTGCTGATCGACTCCAGTGGACAGGAGTTCGTCGCCGTGCACCGCGGCGACGGGCTCGGCATCGCCGCCCTGCGCAGGAGCGGCCTGAAGCTGCTCGTCCTGTCCACCGAACAGAACCCGGTCGTCGCCGCCCGCGCACGCAAGCTCCGGCTCCCCGCGCTGCACGGCATCGACCGCAAGGACCTCGCACTCAAGCAGTGGTGCGAGGAGCAGGGCATCGCGCCGGAGCGCGTGCTCTACGTCGGAAACGACGTCAACGACCTCCCGTGCTTCGCCCTCGTCGGCTGGCCCGTGGCGGTCGCGAGCGCCCACGACGTCGTACGCGGCGCCGCCCGTGCCGTCACCGCCCTGCCCGGCGGCGACGGCGCGATCCGGGAGATCGCCGGCTGGATCCTCGGCCCCTCCCTCGATTCCCTCCCCACGTAAGGAAACCCCGGACATGAGCACCAACTCCCGTATCCGCACCCTCGGTTCCCGCGAGGCCGGACCCGGCCGCCCCGTGTACGTCACCGGCGAGATCGGCATCAACCACAACGGTGACATCGAGAACGCGTTCAAGCTGATCGACGCCGCCGCCGAGGCCGGCTGCGACGCCGTCAAGTTCCAGAAGCGCACGCCCGAGATCTGCACCCCGCGCGACCAGTGGGACATCGAGCGGGACACCCCCTGGGGCCGGATGACGTACATCGACTACCGCCACCGCGTGGAGTTCGGCGAGGACGAGTACCGCCAGATCGACGCCTACTGCAAGAAGAAGGGCATCGCCTGGTTCGCCTCCCCGTGGGACACCGAGGCCGTCGCCTTCCTGGAGAAGTTCGACGTCCCCGCCCACAAGGTGGCCTCCGCCTCCCTCACCGACGACGAACTGCTGCGCGCCCTGCGTGCCACCGGCCGCACCGTCATCCTCTCCACCGGCATGTCGACGCCGAAGCAGATCCGGCACGCGGTCGAGGTCCTGGGCAGCGACAACATCCTGCTCTGCCACGCCACCTCCACCTACCCGGCGAAGGCCGAGGAGCTCAACCTGCGGGTCATCAACTCCCTCCAGCAGGAGTACCCGAACGTCCCGATCGGCTACTCCGGGCACGAGACCGGTCTGCAGACCACCCTCGCCGCCGTCGCCCTCGGTGCCGCGTTCGTCGAGCGTCACATCACCCTCGACCGCGCCATGTGGGGCTCCGACCAGGCCGCCTCCGTCGAGCCGCAGGGCCTGACCCGTCTGGTTCGCGACATCCGCACCATCGAGGCGTCGCTCGGCGACGGCGTGAAGAAGGTCTACGAGTCGGAGCTGGGCCCGATGAAGAAGCTGCGCCGCGTCGCCGGCGCGGTCGCCGAGGCCGAGATCGCCACGGCCGCGGGCGAACCGCTGTCCGTCTGACCCACACCCCCCACCCCTACGACGACGGGAACGGTCGTACGCCGATGAGCCCCCGCGCCGGCCGGCCCGGCACCCACACTCTCGCCTTCGTCGAGAGCCCGGTACAGCTGCTCAACGTGCTGGAGTGGGCGCACGCGCATGCGCCCGGCGTGGGGCTCACCCTGGTGGTGCTGTCCCCGGTCGACCCGATGACCCGCGGCCAGCTGCGCCGGATGGCGGAGCTGGCCCGCGAGGAGGGCCACGAGGTCCGCTGGGAGGAGGCCCGCGGGGGAACGGGCGCCCCGCTGCGGACGGTCGGCGGACTGGCCGGGCCGCTGCGCCGGGCCCCCCGCGTCGTCCTCGGCGACCCCTTCTCGCGGTATGTCCAGCTGCTGCTGACGATCACCCGGGCCCGCGAGGTCGTCGTGGTCGACGACGGCACCGCGACCATGGAGTTCGTCGGCCAGCTGGCCCGTGGCGAACGCCTGGTGCGCTGGCACCGCAAGGGCGGCCGCCCCGGCCCCCGAGACCTCGTCCTCGCCCCCGTTTCCGCCGCCGCCAGGCGCCGGCTCACCCCGGGCAGGAACCGTACGGTGGAGGTCTTCACCTCCATGCCCATGGAGGACACCCCGCCCGGAGTCACCGTCCGCGCCCACACCTTCGCCTGGACCCGGGGCCGCTTCGGCCCGCCCCGTGTCACCCAGGGTGCCGACCTGGTGGGCACCTCGCTGGTGGAGACCGGCGTGGTGGACGCCGACGCCTACCTGCGGGCGGTCCGCTCCCTGGCGAAGACCCATGGCGCCCGGCGCTACTTCGCGCACCGCCGTGAGAGCACGGAGAAACTCCACCGGCTGACGGTCGAGACGGGTCTGGAGATCGTCCGCCCCGAACTCCCCCTCGAGTTGGTCGCCCGCCGCGGGCCCATCGGCCGCACCGTCCTCAGCTTCCCGTCCACGGTCGTCCACACCCTCCCCCTCGCCCTGACCGGCACGGACGTCCGCGTGACGGTCTGCGACATAGATCCCGCCTGGCTGACCGGAACGGCCTCCCCCCGTGCCCAGGGCTTCCTGTCCGGGGTGACGGACTCCGCGCGGGGCGTCCACCGGCTGCCGGCGGTGGCGTCACCCGTCCGGCCGTAGGCCTGGTGCCGAACCCGCCGCCGGGCGGGCCCTCCCGGCCCTCAACGCCCCCTCTCACCGGGCCGCGCCTGGCCGCCCGCCCCCGGAGGAGCGCGAAATACGCTCGATCGTGTCCCCGATCCGGGGAGGGAGGGTGCCCGGCGAGGGCTGTCCGGGCGTCGTCACGGCCTGCCGTCCGACGTGAGCGGTGATCCGCACCACCCTGCCGGGCGGTCTCCGCCCCCTCATCCCGGCCTGCCCGGTGTCCGCCAGATGAACCGGTCCGCGTGGGTTGCGCCGAGCGTGGTATCCGTCAAGGAGTGGATGGGTGCCGGAGCCACTCGTACGGCAGTGACGGACGTCACGATCCGGCAGGTCATGGGACCTCTCACCCCGCGAAAGAGCGGCAATTTTACCCATCCCGATTGACAGCTATGCGTAGGGCGGCCGATTTTTCTTCCCCTGACGGGCTGATTTTTCTTGATCGAGGGTCGGTAGTCGGCTTCGGCGCCCTACTCTTCAAAGGGTGAAACCACTGATGTCACTGGAGTCCGAGGTCGACCTCCCCGGCGGAGCGGTGCTCCCCGGCGCGTTGCCCGAGGCCCTGCGTGCCGAGCTCGTCGCGTTCCGCCGCGACCTGCACATGCACCCGGAGCTCGGCAACCAGGAGTTCCGCACCACCGCCGCGATCAAGGAGCGTCTGGAGCGGGCCGGCCTCCGGCCGCGCGTGCTGTCCAGCGGAACCGGCGTGATCTGTGACATCGGAACGGACGACGAGGCCGGCACCGACTCGGCGATCCTGGCCATGCGCGCCGACATCGACGGCCTGCCCATCCCCGACATGAAGACCGAGTGTTCCTACCGGTCCACCGTGCCCGACCGCGCCCACGCCTGCGGTCACGACGTGCACACCACCGTGGTGCTCGGCACCGGTCTCGTCCTCGCCGAACTGCACCGCCAGGGCCTGCTGCCCCGCCCCGTACGGCTGATCTTCCAGCCCGCCGAGGAAGTGCTGCCCGGAGGCGCCGCCGACGCCATCGCGGACGGCGCGCTCGAGGGCGTCGGCCGGATCATCGCCGTGCACTGCGACCCCCGCGTCGACGCCGGGAGGATCGGGCTGCGCGAGGGCGCCATCACCTCCGCCTGCGACCGGCTGGAGATCGCCCTCGAAGGCCCCGGCGGACACACCGCCCGCCCGCATCTGACCACCGACCTGGTCACCGCCGCCGCCCGTGTCATCACCGACGTGCCCGCCCTGGTCGGCCGGCGCGTCGACAGCCGCAGCGGACTCGCCTTGACCTGGGGCAGGATCGAGTCCGGTCACGCGCCCAACGTCATCCCGCAGCACGCCGAACTGTCCGGCACCGTGCGCTGCCTGGACCTGGAGACCTGGCGGCAGGCCGCCGACGTCGTGGTCGCCGCCATCGACGAGGTGGCCAACCTGCACCGCGCCAAGTCGGAGATCAACTACGTGCGCGGTGTTCCGCCGGTCGTCAACGAGGCCGGGGCCACCGAGCTGCTGCGCGACGCCATGATCGCCCGGCGCGGGGTGGACTCCGTCGAGGGCACCGAGCAGAGCCTGGGCGGCGAGGACTTCTCCTGGTACCTGGAGCGCGTCCCCGGCGCCATGGCGCGCCTCGGCGTGCGCACCCCCGGCGAGCGCACCGTGCGCGACCTGCACCAGGGCGACTTCGACGTGGACGAGCACGCGATCACCGTCGGCGTGGAGCTCTTCACCGCCGCGGCCCTCCTGGACGCCCTGCGCTAGCAGACTCCGGAGGGGCTGATTCCAGCCCCTCCGGAGTCCGAGGAGCGGGGTCCGGGGCGGAGAGACCCGGGTTCGGGACGGGAAGGGGCGGCGAGGGAGAGTCTCCCGGCAGTCCCCACCCCACCCCACTCGCCGCCACCCCACCGCCACCCACCCGACCCCTCCCCTCGCGCACTCCGCTTGCGCACTGCGCGGGAGAGAGGCAGCGTGGGGCCCGTGCAGGCCACGCGCGTCACGCCGATCGCTCGCTCCGGTCCCTACGACCCCCCCCGGTTCACAGGGGCGTAACAGCCATCGGCACGAATGGATAACAGCCCCGCGGAACCCCGTTCCCAGGAGTGTCTACGCGCGTTAATGTGCGCCGAACCGAGCACCCACTGCGGGGCTTTGGAGAATGGGGACTTCAGATGCGTCGGATTTCCAAACTGACCCGCGTCGCGGTGGGGGTCGCCTCGCTCGCACTCGCCGCCACCGCCTGCGGGGGCACCAGCGGTGACAGCAACGACAGCGGTGGCTCCAAGGAAGATCTCGGCCTCGCCATCGCCTACGACATCGGCGGCAAGGGCGACCAGTCCTTCAACGACGCCGCCTTCGCCGGCCTGACCAAGGCCAAGGACGAGTTCGGCTACAAGACCGCGGACGTGGAGCCCACCGAGGGCGAGACCGACGCGGACAAGGAGCAGCGACTGTCCTCGCTGGCCAAGCAGGGCTACAACCCGGTCATCGGCGTCGGCTTCGCCTACGGGCCCGCCATGGAGGCGGTGGCCGCCAAGTACCCGGACACCACCTTCGGCATCGTCGACTCCGTGGTCGAGGGCGACAACGTCGCCTCCCTCGTCTTCGCCGAGGAGCAGGCCTCCTACCTGGCCGGTGTCGCCGCCGCCAAGGCCACCAAGACGAAGACCGTCGGCTTCGTGGGCGGTGTGGACATTCCGCTGATCCACAAGTTCCAGGCCGGCTACGAGCAGGGCGTGAAGGCGACCGACCCGGACGTCAAGGTGATCTCGCAGTACCTGACGCAGACCGCGGAGGAGGGCGGCTTCTCCAGCCCGGACAAGGGCAAGGCCGCCGCCGAGGGCCAGATCGAGAAGAAGGCCGACGTCGTCTACCAGGCGGCCGGTCTGTCCGGTCAGGGTGTCATCGAGGCCGCCGCCAAGGCGAAGGTCTGGGCGATCGGTGTCGACTCCGACCAGTACCAGCAGGAAGCCCTCGCCCCGTACAAGGACTACATCCTCACCTCCGCCCTCAAGGACGTCGGCGGCGCGGTGTACGCCCTGGCCAAGTCGGTCCAGGACGACAAGCCGCTGAGCGGCACCCAGGTCTTCGACCTGAAGGTGGACGGCGTCGGCCTCTCCGACAGCAACCCGAAGATGGCCGAGGTCGCGGGCCTGACGGACGCGGTGGCCAAGGCCAAGGAAGGCATCATCGACGGCTCCATCAAGGTCAAGACGGAGTAGTCGGAGCACGGCATATCCGTACGAAGCGGGCGGGCGCCCACCAGAGGGCCCGCCCGCTTCGCCGTGTCCGCTTCCGCTCACCCACCGCCACCTCCCGTTCGTGATCGGCAAGGCCGTGACCACGGCTCGGAGCCGGCTTGGCCACGGGCGGATAACAAGGTGGACAGAAGGGGTTTTCAGGCAGGTCTACGCGCGTTAATCTGCGGAAAAGGCAGCGCCGCAGCTGAACCCGTCCCGGCGCTTGTACCACTAGGAGCACCACATGCGCCGGATTTCCCGGATCACGGTCGCAGGCGCAGCGACCGCCTCCCTGGCCCTCGCCCTCTCCGCCTGTGGCGGCACCTCCACCTCCTCGAGCTCCTCGGAGCCCAAGGGGAACAAGGGCCTCGCCATCGCCTACGACGTCGGCGGCAAGGGTGACCAGTCCTTCAACGACGCCGCCTTCGCCGGCCTGGAGCAGGCGAAGAAGCAGTTCGGCTACGAGACCGCCGACGTCGAGCCCACCGACGGCGAGACGGACGCGGACAAGGAGCAGCGACTGTCCTCGCTGGCGAAGCAGGGCTACAACCCGGTCATCGGCGTCGGCTACGCGTACGCCGCCGCGGTGAAGGGCGCCGCGGAGAAGTACCCCGACACCACCTTCGGCATCGTCGACGACGCCACGGTCGAGGCCGACAACGTGGCCGACCTGGTCTTCTCCGAGGAGCAGGCCTCCTACCTGGCCGGTGTCGCCGCCGCCGAGAGCACCAAGACGAAGACCGTCGGCTTCGTGGGCGGTGTGGACATTCCGCTGATCCACAAGTTCCGCGCCGGTTTCGAGCAGGGCGTCAAGGACACCGACCCCAAGGTCAAGGTCATCTCGCAGTTCCTGACGCAGACCGCGGAGGAGGGCGGCTTCTCCAGCCCGGACAAGGGCAAGTCCGCCGCCGAGGGCCAGATCGAGAAGAAGGCCGACGTCGTCTACGCGGCCGCCGGCCTGTCCGGCCAGGGCGTCATCGAGGCCGCCGCCGCCAACAAGGTGTGGGCGATCGGTGTCGACTCCGACCAGTACAAGCACGAGGCCCTCGCCAAGTACAAGGACTCGATCCTCACCTCGGCGATGAAGGACGTCGCCAAGGCGGTGTACAACCTTGCGAAGTCGGTCGAGGACGGCAAGCCCGCGACCGGTATCGTCAAGGGCGATCTGAAGACGGGTGAGGTGAGCCTGTCGAACTCCAACCCGAAGTTCGCGGACGACGCCGAGCTCCAGGAAGCCATCAAGACGGCCAAGGAGAAGATCATCAGCGGCGAGATCAAGGTCGAGTCGAGCTGAGCAACCCTGAAACACCGCGGGGTCGCGACCGCTCGACGGGGTACGAGGAGCCGGGCTCCTCGTACCCCGTCGGTCAAGGGCGCCACCCCTTTGTATGCCGTAGGGGCACTACGCGCGTAGACGGCCCCCGTCCCCAGGAGAGTGCGTCATCAACGCGTCCAGCAGCCCTCCGGCCGGAGCGGCGGTCAACGATTCGGTGACCGCCGTGGAGCTCGCCGGGATCACCAAGCGCTTCCCCGGTGTCGTCGCCAACCACGACATCCACCTGACCGTCCGCAAGGGCACCGTCCACGCCCTCGTCGGTGAGAACGGCGCCGGCAAGTCGACCCTGATGAAGATCCTCTACGGCATGCAGAAGCCGGACGAGGGCACCATCACGGTCCACGGCGAGCAGGTGAGCTTCTCCTCGCCCGCCGACGCCATCGCCCGCGGCATCGGCATGGTGCACCAGCACTTCATGCTCGCCGACAACCTCACCGTCCTCGAGAACGTCGTCCTCGGCAGCGAGAAGCTCTACGGCATCGGCGCCAAGGCCCGCCGCAGGATCAAGGAGCTCTCCGAGCGCTACGGCCTCGACGTCCGCCCCGACCTCCTGGTCGAGGAACTCGGTGTCGCCGCCCGCCAGCGCGTGGAAATCCTCAAGGTGCTCTACCGCGGCGCCACCACCCTGATCCTCGACGAGCCCACCGCCGTCCTCGTCCCGCACGAGGTCGACGCGCTCTTCGACAACCTGCGTGAGCTCAAGGCCGAGGGCCTGGCGGTCATCTTCATCTCCCACAAGCTGGGCGAGGTCCTCTCCGTCGCCGACGACATCACCGTCATCCGCCGCGGCACGACGGTCGGCACCGCCGTCCCCGCCGAGACGACCCCGCGCCAGCTCGCCGAGATGATGGTCGGCAGCGAACTGCCCACCCCCGAGACCGCCGAGTCCACGGTCACCGACCGCCCCGTCATCACCGTCGAGGCGCTGCGCCTGGCCGCCCCCGGCGGCAAGGCCCTGCTCGACGACATCAGCTTCACCATCCACGAGGGCGAGATCCTCGGAATCGCCGGTGTGGAGGGCAACGGCCAGACCGAACTGGTCGGCGCCCTCATCGGCCTCAGGCCCGCCGACTCCGGTGTGATCCGGCTGGCCGACGAGGAGATCACCGCCTGGCCCACCCGCAGGCGCCGCGAGCAGGGCATCGGCTACATCCCCGAGGACCGCCAGCGCCACGGTCTGCTCCTGGAGGCCCCCCTCTGGGAGAACCGCATCCTCGGCCACGTCACCGAGAAGCCCAACGCCAAGGGCATCTGGCTGGACCCGAAGGCCGCCCAGGAGGACACCCGCCGCATCGTCGAGACGTACGACGTCCGTACCCCCGGCATCGACGTCACCGCGGCCTCCCTGTCCGGCGGCAACCAGCAGAAGCTGATCGTCGGCCGCGAGATGACCCACAAGCCGCGCTTCCTGATCGCCGCCCACCCCACCCGCGGTGTGGACGTCGGCGCGCAGGCCGCCATCTGGGACCACATCCGCGAGGCCCGCCGCGAGGGCCTCGCGGTGCTGCTGATCTCCGCCGACCTGGACGAGCTCATCGGCCTGTCCGACACCCTCCGGGTGATCTACGACGGCAAGCTGGTCGCGGACGCCGACCCCGCCACCATCACCCCGGAGGAACTCGGCACCGCCATGACCGGCGCCGCCGAGGGCCACCTCGAACACGACGAGACCCCCGAGACCCCGGCCGGCCTGTCCAAGTCCGCCGAGTCTCCGGAAGACGAGGCCCGCTGATGAAGAAGTTCGACAAGGAGCGCGCGCTCCTCGCGGTGGCCGGGCCGGTCATCGCGCTCGCCGTGGCCTTCGTGCTCAGCGCGATCGTCCTGGTCGCCTCCGGCAAGAGCCCGGTCGAACCGTTCGCCCTGATGTTCGAGCAGGCCGGTTTCTCGGACGTCCAGGTCCTGATCATCAACCAGGCGTCGATGTACTACATCGCGGCCCTCGCGGTCGCCGTCGGCTTCCGGATGAACCTGTTCAACATCGGCGTGGACGGCCAGTACCAGCTCGGCGCCATGATGGCCGCCGTCGTCGGCGCCCACGCCGCCCTCCCGGCGTTCCTCCAGGTCCCGCTGCTGCTCCTGACCGCCGTGCTCACCGGCGCCTTCTGGGCCGGCATCGCGGGTGTCCTCAAGGTCACCCGCGGCGTCAGCGAGGTCGTCGCCACGATCATGCTCAACGCCATCGCCACCTCGCTGATCGTCTACATGTGGAAGCCGGACGTCTTCGGCGTCAAGATCGGCAACAACAGCACCACCGGTGAGATGCACGAGTCCGGCTGGATCCCCGGCATCGACATGGGCGCGGCCGGCGAGATCTACGGTCTGGTGATCCTCGCCGTCCTGCTCGGCACCGCCTACTGGGTCGTCCTCAACCGCACCCGCTTCGGCTTCGACCTGCGCGCCTCCGGCGCCTCGGAGTCCGCCGCCTCCGCCAGCGGCGTCGACCCCAAGCGCATGGTCCTCACCGCCATGCTGCTCTCCGGCGCCATCGCCGGCCTCGCGGGGCTGCCGATCCTTCTCGGTGACTCCCACACCTACAACCTCAACTTCCCCACCGGCATCGGCTTCCTCGGCATCGGCATCGCCCTGCTCGGCCGCAACAGCCCGGTCGGCATCGCCTTCGCGGCCCTGCTGTGGGCCTGGCTCGACAAGGCCTCGCCCGAGCTGGACTTCCACGGCTACGACAAGGAGATCGCGGTCATCATGCAGGGCCTGATCGTCCTCTCCGTCGTCGTCTCCTACGAGGCCGTCCGCGAGTGGGGCCTGCGCCGCCAGCAGCACCGGGTCGGCGCCGAGCTCGCCGCGGGCCACGTCATGGGCGCCGACAACAACACCACGAAGGAGGTGGCCGGCCGATGACCGCTCCGACCACAGCGACCGACGTCAACCAGCCGTCGCTCGAGCACGCACCGCCGACCGGCCGCCGTATGTCGTGGCCCGTCCTGCTCCTGGTCATCGCCGGAGCCCTGGCACTGGTCTCGGTCGTGCGCCTCATCACCGGCGCCGACGGCATCACCAACGTCAGCCAGATGTCCACCGCCCTCCAACTCGCCGTCCCGATCGGACTCGCCGGCCTCGGCGGTCTGTGGGCCGAGCGCGCGGGTGTCGTCAACATCGGCCTCGAAGGCATGATGATCATGGGCACCTGGTTCGGTGCCTGGGCCGGATTCCAGTGGGGCCCGTGGACCGGCATCCTCGTCGGCCTCATGGGCGGCGCGCTCGGCGGCCTGGTGCACGCGCTCGTCACCGTCACCTTCAACGTCAACCACATCGTCTCCGGTGTGGCCATCAACATCCTCGCCCTCGGCGCCACCCGCTACCTCGCCCCGCTGGCCTTCGAGGGCCATCAGGGCGGCTCCGCCAAGCAGTCCCCGGCGGTCGACTCCCTCGGCCACTTCACCGTGCCCGGACTCTCCGACGGGCTGAGGGAGCTCAACGACAAGGGCTGGTTCTTCGTCTCCGACGTCGCGGGCCTGCTCGGCGGACTGGTCACCGACGTCTCCTGGCTGACCCTGATCGCCGTCGCCCTCGTCCCCGCCTCCTGGTACATCCTGTGGCGCACCGCGTTCGGCCTGCGCCTGCGCTCCTGCGGCGAGAACCCGGTCGCCGCCGAGTCCCTCGGCGTCAACGTCTACAAGTACAAGTACCTCGCCGTGGTCATCTCCGGAGCCCTGGCCGGCCTCGGCGGTGTCTTCCTCTCCATCGTGGCCAACCCCTTCTACCTCGAGGGCCAGGTCAGCGGCCGCGGCTTCATCGGCCTCGCCGCGATGATCTTCGGCAACTGGATGCCCGGCGGCCTCGCCATCGGCGCCGGCCTCTTCGGCTACACCGACAGCCTCAACCTGCGCGGCGGCTCCGCCAACGTGCACGCCCTGCTGCTGCTCGGCGCGCTGCTGCTGCTCATCGGCGCCATCTGGCTCGTGATCCGCAAGAAGTACGTCCACGCGGTGATCACCCTGGTCATCGGCGCGCTCGTCTTCGCCTGGTACGCAGGCACCAACGAGGTCCCCAACCAGGTCGTCGCCGCCACCCCGTACGTCATCACCCTCGTCGTCCTCGCCCTCTCCGCCCAGCGGCTGCGCATGCCCCGGGCCAACGGCATGCCGTACCGGAAGGGACAAGGCAAATGACGGCCGCCGACGCCGACTGGGAGGCGCTGCGCACGGTGGCGCGGGAGGCCATGACCCACGCGTACGTCCCCTACTCGGGATACCGGGTCGGCGTCGCCGCCCTGGTCGACGACGGACGTACGATCTCCGGCTGCAACGTCGAGAACGCCAGCTACGGGCTCGGCCTGTGCGCCGAGTGCGGAATGGTCTCCGAGCTGCACCGCAGCGGGGGCGGCCGGCTCACGCACTTCACCTGCGTGGACGGCAACGGCGACATCCTCGTCCCGTGCGGCCGCTGCCGCCAGCTGCTGTACGAGTTCGGCGGCCCCGGTCTGCTCCTGGAGACCCCGGCGGGGATCGTGCCGCTGTCGGAGATGCTGCCGCAGGCCTTCGGCCCGCAGCACCTCACCAAGTAACTCCCGTGCGGCCCCTGCGGGCGGCTGTCGACAGCGTCGACACGCCGGCCGGAGGGGCCGCGCCCTTCGCACCTTCGGAAGGAACCCCAGCCATGGCCATGGACGCCATCTCCGTCATCCGCACCAAGCGGGACCGCGGCGAACTCAGCGACGAGCAGATCGACTGGGTGATCGACGCGTACACCCGCGGGGAGGTGGCCGACGAGCAGATGTCCGCCCTCGCCATGGCGATCCTCCTGAACGGCATGAACCGCGGTGAGATCGCCCGCTGGACGGCCGCGATGATCGCCTCCGGCGAGCGCATGGACTTCTCGTCCCTCTCCCGCCCCACTGCCGACAAACACTCCACCGGCGGCGTCGGCGACAAGATCACCCTCCCGCTGGCCCCCCTCGTCGCGGCCTGCGGGGCAGCCGTACCGCAGCTGTCCGGCCGCGGCCTCGGCCACACCGGCGGCACGCTCGACAAGCTGGAGTCCATCCCCGGCTGGCGTGCCCTGCTCTCCAACGAGGAGATGCTGTCCGTGCTGGACGGCACCGGCGCGGTGATCTGCGCGGCCGGCGACGGACTGGCCCCGGCGGACAAGAAGCTCTACGCGCTGCGCGACGTGACCGGCACGGTCGAGGCGATCCCGCTCATCGCCTCCTCGATCATGTCGAAGAAGATCGCCGAGGGCACCGGCTCCCTGGTCCTGGATGTGAAGGTCGGCACCGGCGCCTTCATGAAGACCATCGAGGACGCCCGCGAACTGGCCCGCACGATGGTCGGCCTGGGTACCGACTCGGGCGTGAGGACGGTCGCCCTCCTCACCGACATGTCCACCCCGCTCGGCCTGACCGCCGGCAACGCGCTCGAGGTCCGCGAGTCGGTGGAGGTCCTGGCCGGCGGCGGCCCCGCGGACGTCGTCGAGCTCACCCTCGCCCTCGCCCGCGAGATGCTCGACGCGGCCGGCCTGAAGGACGCCGACCCGGCGAAGGCCCTCGCCGACGGCTCCGCGATGGACGTCTGGCGCCGCATGATCGCGGCGCAGGGCGGTGACCCGGACGCACCGCTGCCGGTGGCCCGCGAACAGCACGTGATCAAGGCCCCGTCCACCGGCGTCCTGACCCGCCTCGACGCCTACGGTGTCGGCGTCGCCGCCTGGCGCCTCGGCGCGGGCCGCGCCCGCAAGGAGGACCCGGTGCAGGCGGGCGCGGGCGTGGAGCTGCACGCCAGGCCCGGCGACCGCGTCACCGAGGGCCAGCCCCTCCTGACCCTCCACACGGACACCCCCGAGCGCTTCGACTACGCGCTCCAGTCGGTGGACGGCTCGTACGACATCGAGGCCTTGGGCACGGACTTCACGGCCACCCCGGTCGTGCTGGAACGTATCGCCTGACCAGCGATTTCCCCGATCGGGTGAACGGGACCGGTGGACCCCTGCCGGTCCCGTTCGCCATGCTGGACCCGGTGACGCACCGAAGGAGAGGACGGGAGCACACGGAAGGGGACCCCCACATCCCCGCCGCCTACGCCACCGCTGGCATCCCGCTCCTCGCGGCGGCTGGGGGCACCGGACACCGGGGGAGGGCAGGAGGGGCTGCGGCGCATACAGCCAACCCTCCCGGGGGAGCCCGCACCCGGGTCAACGTGATCTTTTCGGTGCCCCTCGCGATGAGTTGCGGGCCCTCGGCCGGTCTACCGGTTGTGGATGCCATGACACCGCCCGTGCTCGTGCTCAGCGGCCCCCTCACCCGGGACGAGGTGAGCGGGCCGTGCGACGCGCTGCGGGCGCTGCTGGACAGCGGGGGCGGCGGCTCGGGCGGCGATGTGGTCGTGTGCGACGTCGGCGGACTGGGCCCGCCCGGTCTCGCCGCCGTGAACCTCCTCGCGCGGCTCCAGCTCACCGCCCGCCGCCGCGGGGGCCGTATACGGCTGCGCGACCCCTCCCCGGCGCTATGCGCCCTGCTCGACCTCGTCGGCCTCCGCTTCGAGATGGAGGGGCAGCCCGAACAGCGGGAACCACCGCTTGGTGTCCAGGAAGCAGTGGAACCCGGTGATCCTGCCGTCTGAGATCTCCAGCACCTGGACCGCCCACGGTGTGAAGCCGCCGGCCTCCGGGTCGGGCTTGTACTGCGCGAACCCCGGCAGCCCGTTGACCTCGACCGGCACCAGCCGCGAGTTCGCGCAGGGGGCACCGAGCGTCGTCATGAAGCCTGTGATGTCGTCGGCGCCGGTCAGCCACAGGTCGAACGGCGGCATCGTCATGATGGCGTCCTCGTGCAGCAGCGCGGTCAGCGCCGCCATGTCGTACCCCTCGAACGCCGCCACATAGCGCTCGAGCAGCTTCTGCTGCTCCTCGTCCAGCGGGTCGGACACCGACGCCCCGGCCCCCGGCTGCTGCCGCTCCGCGAGCGTCGCCCGGGCCCGCTGGAGCGCGCTGTTGACCGACGCCACCGATGTGCCCAGCAGCTCGGCGACCTCGCTCGCCTTCCAGGCCAGCACCTCGCGCAGGATCAGCACCGCGCGCTGCTTGGCGGGCAGCTGCTGGAGCGCGGCCATGAACGCCAGCCGCACCGACTCCTTGGCGACCGCGGCCTCCGCCGGGTCGGCGGGCGTGGGCAGCACCCGGCCGTCGGGCATCGGCTCCAGCCAGGTGCTGTCGGGGCGGGGGGACAGCGCGGCCCGCGCCAGGGGCGTGGACTCCGTCAGGTCCATGGGGCGGGCCCGCTTGTTGCCCGCCGTCAGCATGTCCAGGCACACGTTGGTCGCGATGCGGTACAGCCAGGAGCGCAGGCTGGAGCGCCCCTCGAACGTGGCGTGACTGCGCCAGGCGCGGATCATGGTGTCCTGCACCGCGTCCTCCGCCTCGAAGGACGAGCCGAGCATCCGGTAGCAGTACCCGGTCAGTTCGACCCGGTACTTCTCCAGCGTGGCGTCCAGGTCGGTCGTCGTCGCCGTGCCGTTCGTCATCGTCCACCCACCCCATGTGGTGTTGTCGTCATCGACCACTTCGGAAGCTACCGCAGCCCACTGACAACGGCCCTTCGAGCGGGCGAACGCGCAGGTCAGGACTTGCTGGCGCCCTCGCTCCTCAAACACAGCGGGGTTGGGGGCCGGGCCCCAGGGCAGGGACGGGAAGGGGCGGCGGGGGTGAAGACGCTCAGGCCGGTCGCACGACCGCCCGCGCCGCAGCCCGCGCCGCCGACCGCGCCGCCGCCCGCGTACCCGCCAGGGTGATCGCCGCGACGCCCGCCACCGCCACCAGCCCGACGGCCACCGTCCCGCCCCAGCCCCCCGCGTGGAACGCCAGCGCACCCACCGTGCTCCCCGCACTGGACCCGACGTAATAAGCGGACTGATACAGCGCGGATGCCTGCGCACGCCCCTGCGTCGCCGTCTTCCCCACTGCCGAGGACGCCACCGCGTGCCCCGCGAAGAACCCCGCCGTGATCAGCACCAGCCCCAGCAGCACCATCGTCAGTGAATCCGCCAGCGACAGCACCAGACCCACCGCCGTGGTCCCGCCCCCCGCGTACAGCGTGCCCCGGCGGCCCAGCCGCCCCACCAGCCGACCGGCAGCCGAGGCGGAGACGGTGCCCACCAGATAGACCAGGAAGACGGAACCGGCGATGCCCTGCGGCAGCGAGAACGGGGCCTCGGTCAGCCGGTACCCGATGACCGTGTACACGCCCCCGAAGACCGTCATGAACAGCGCGCCGATCGCGAACAGCCGCCGCAGCAACGGATTGGCCAGGTGGTCGCGCACCGCACCGGCCAGTACCCGCGGCCGCAGCGACCCCGGACGGAAGTGCTTCGGCGCGGGCAGCAGCAGCCGGAACGCCACCGCGCACGCCACCGCGATCACCCCGACCGTCCCGACGGCGACCCGCCAGCCCCACTCCTGTGCCACCCAGCCGGTGATCACCCGGCCGCTCATCCCGCCGACGCTGTTGCCGGCCACGAACAGCCCGATCGCCGTCACCAGCGCCTTGGGCGTGACCTCCTCCGCGAGATACGCCGTCGCCGACGCGGGCAGCCCGGCCAGGGCCGCGCCCTGGAGCGCACGCAGCGCCACCAGCGTGCCCAGCGACGGGGCGAACGGCACCAGAAGCCCGACGGTCACCGCGACGGCCAGGGAGGCCGTCATGACCGTACGGCGTCCGAAGCGCTCCGACAACGCGCTCATCGGCAGCACGAACAGCGCCAGACCGCCGGTCGCCGCCGACACCGTCCAGCTCGCGTCGCTCGCGCTCACCGCGAAGTCGCCGGAGACCAGCGGCAGCAGGGCCTGGGTGGAGTAGAGCAGCGCGAACGTCGCGACACCCGCGAGGAACAGGGCGAGACTCATCCGGCGGTAACCGGGCCCGCCCGGGGACATCCGGGACTCGGAGAAGGGCGGCGGGGCGGAGGGAACGGATGCGACGGCGCCCACACTGGTGGACGCCCCGGTACTGGCGGGAGACATGCCTCGAAGCTACGTACCCGCCCGCTCATCCGTCCAATGCATGGAATCGCCATAATCGTTCCCATGACGCATCAGCAGAGGTCACGAGGACGGCTGTCACAGACCGGTGACACACGAGACACGGAAGACATGGCGAGGCTGCTCGCACCCCGCCTCGCCCACTTCGCCGGCGTCGCCCGCACCGAGCACGTCACGCGTGCCGCCCAGGAGATGCAGGTACCGCAGTCCACCCTCTCCCGGGCCATGGCCCGGCTCGAAGAGGACCTGGGCGTCGACCTGTTCGCCCGCCACGGTCGCACCGTCTCCCTCACCCCCGCCGGCCGCGCCTTCCTCACCTCCGTCGAACGCGCCCTCGCCGAGATCGAGCGCGCCGCCGACGCCGTGCGCGCCGACGCCGACCCCGCCACCGGCAAGGTCGCCTTCGGCTTCCTGCACACCATGGGCGCCGAGACCGTGCCCGGCCTCTTGCACGCCTTCCGCGCCGACCATCCGCGCATCCGCTTCAGCCTCGTCCAGAACTACGGTGAAGCCATGCTGGAAGGCCTCCGCGCGGGCGAGCTCGACCTGTGCCTGACCTCTCCGGTGCCCGACGCCCCCGATCTCGTCGCCCGCCGCCTCGACGAGCAGAAGCTGCGCCTTGTCGTCCCCGCCGACCACCGTCTCGCCGGCCGCCGCCGCGTTCGTCTGGCCGAGGCGGCGGACGAGAACTTCGTGACCCTGGAGCCCGGTTACGGTATGCGCCGGATCACCGACGACCTCTGTGCCCAGGCCGGTTTCGCACCCCGTATCGCCTTCGAGGGCGAGGAGGCGGAAACCCTGCGCGGCCTGGTCGCCGCAGGCCTGGGCGTGGCCCTCCTCCCCCCGCCCCCGTTCCCCCGCCCCGGAGTCGTGGAACTGACCGTCACGGCCCCCAGAGCGGCAAGAGAAATCGGCGTGGCCTGGCTGGCCGGCCACCCGGACACACCCCCGGTAGCAGCCTTCAAGAAGTTCCTGCTCAGCAAGAGGGGCACGTTGCTGCAGACGTGAGAAGGGTGCCGGGCTGCCGACGCGGGGCAGACGTCCCAGGGGCGCGGGGAACCGCGCGCCCCCCAACGCCCCCGCACCCGCCGTCAGGCAGAACCCCCGCGACGCTACCGCCGCCGCAAGGACTTTCCGAACCCCGCCGCGAGCGGCATCCGCAGCCCCAACGGCGGAGGTGCCGCCAGGGCATCCTGCACGGGCCGGGACAGCACCCGCCCGAACAACTCCCCCATCACGAAGTCCTCGGCCAGTGCCAGCACTTCGTCCCGGTACTGGCTCAGCCCGTGTCCGTCCGCATGGACCTCGAACCGGCACACGTCCCGGTTCGCCTTCTTCACCCGCGCCGCCAGCCGGAACGACAACTCGGGATCGGTCCGCGCGTCATTCGTGCCGTGCACGATCAGCACGCGCCGTCCGGCGAGCTGTTTCACCGGTTCGGGTGGTGCCGCCACATCCTCCTCGGGCAGCCAGGGAGCCAGCGCCAGTACGGAGCTGACGGCCTCGTGGCCCCCCGCGCGGAGCGCGGCCCTGCCCCCCATGCCGAGACCGGCCAGGCAGACGGGGACGTCCCCGTAGCGCCGTACGGCCTCGTCGGCGGCCCAGGCGGCGTCGTGCGCGAGATGTGCTTCGCTGCCGTTCCAGCCCCTGTAGCGGTAGTGGACGACATGAGTGGCGAGGCCCTGCTCCCGTCCCGCGCGCGCGAGACGGCGGCCGAGGCCCCGTACGGATGCGGCCGCCACCATGGGCGACGGTCTGCGGGTGGAGACCTCCTCGCCGTCGGGGAGCAGCAGCACCACACCGCTCACCACCGTCGGCTCCGTGCCGAGCGCCCTCCCCAGCCGGGCGGTGCGAACCGGTGTCGCTTGCTGTGCCATGACAGAACATTCTCAGAAGCGGTGGTGTACCCGACCCGTCCGTGCGGTCACCGTTACGTATCGACGCATTCGCGCGCCCGGTGATCTACGCGCGTAGGAGTTAGAGTTGGGAAATGACGAGCCAGACCATCGCGACCACCCCGACAACGGACCGGATCCGCCGGGCGCCCAAGGTTCTGCTGCACGACCACCTCGACGGCGGGCTGCGTCCCGGCACCGTCGTCGACCTGGCCCGCGACAGCGGGTACCTCCAGCTCCCCGAGACCGATCCGGACAAGCTCGCCCAGTGGTTCAGGGAGGCCGCCGACTCCGGCTCGCTGGAGCGGTACCTGGAGACCTTCTCGCACACCGTCGGCGTCATGCAGACCCGTGACGCCCTCGTCCGGGTCGCCGCCGAGTGTGCCGAGGACCTGGCCGAGGACGGTGTCGTCTACGCCGAGGTGCGCTACGCACCCGAGCAGCACCTCGACGGCGGGCTGACCCTCGAAGAGGTCGTCGAGGCGGTCAACGAGGGCTTCCGGCAAGGGGAGCGGCGCGCGAGGGAGAACGGCCACCGCATCCGGGTCGGCGCCCTGCTCACGGCGATGCGGCACGCCGCCCGCGCGCTGGAGATCGCCGAACTCGCCAACCGCTACCGGGACCTGGGTGTCGTCGGCTTCGACATCGCGGGCGCCGAGGCCGGCTACCCGCCCACCCGGCACCTCGACGCCTTCGAGTACCTGAAGCGGGAGAACAACCACTTCACCATTCACGCCGGGGAGGCGTTCGGGCTGCCGTCCATCTGGCAGGCCCTGCAGTGGTGCGGCGCCGACCGGCTCGGGCACGGGGTGCGCATCATCGACGACATCCAGGTCCGCGACGACGGCACGGTCGAACTCGGCAGGCTCGCCTCCTACGTCCGCGACAAGCGCATCCCGCTGGAGCTGTGCCCGAGCTCCAACCTCCAGACCGGTGCGGCCGCCTCGTACGCCGAGCACCCGATCGGTCTGCTGCGCCGGCTGCACTTCCGGACCACCGTGAACACCGACAACCGCCTCATGTCACACACCAGCATGAGCCGGGAATTCGAGCACCTGGTCGAGGCATTCGGTTACACGCTCGACGACATGCAGTGGTTCTCCGTCAATGCGATGAAATCAGCGTTCATTCCTTTCGATGAACGACTGGCCATGATCAATGACGTCATCAAGCCCGGATATGCCGAGCTGAAGTCCGAATGGCTGTTCCAGCAGACCGCGTCCACCAGCGGTTCTACGACAGCGGAGAGCTGAAAGGCGCGTTCTCGGGAAACGTGAACACGAGCGGCGTTCACCATTCTTCCGCATTTCGGTGTTTGCGGCGGACGGTGTCGCGTGTTTACCGTCACAGCACCGCTCACATCCCCGTATCCCATTTCGAGGACGCATTTTCATGAAGCAGTCTGCTGCCAAGACCCTCGGTGTCGCCGCTCTCGGTGCCGCCTTCGCCGCCGCCGGCGCGGGTGCCGCCAACGCGGCCCCGGCCGCCCCGGACGCCGCCCAGGCGCTGGACACCGTCACCCAGGCCGCTCCGGTGGAGCGGCTGTCCGGCGTCGCGCCGGGCTCGTCCGAGTCGCTGACGACAGGCCAGGAGCTGGCCGACACGGGCATGGCGACCGTGCGGCCGGTGACCGGGGCGGCGGGTCCGGAGCTTCCGGGTGCCGGCCTCCTCGGCGGTCTGCCGGTGAGCCAGCTGCCCACCCAGGGCCTCAGCGTCAACGGTGTCCCGCTCGGCAGCTGAACCGCCCAGGCGGAAACCACCGACGGGGCGCACCCGGAATCCGGGTGCGCCCCGTCGGCGTACTCGCGGGGAGACGGTGGTCCTCCGCGGTCGGCAGTCGCGACCGCGGTCGCGGATTACCAGGCCGTCCGTGCCTTGTCCTCCGAGGGCAACAGGATCCACAGCGCGATGTACAGCAGGAACTGCGGTCCCGGAAGCAGACACGACGCCAGGAAGATCACCCGCATCGTGGTCGTGGAGGTGCCGAAGCGCCGGGCCAGCGCGGCGCACACTCCGCCGATCATCCGGTCGTTGGTGGGGCGGGCGAGGCGGCTCATCACGGCTCCTTCGTCAGTGGTGCGAGGCCTGCCGGTCGGCTGCCTCTCTGTACTCCACGTTACGGAGACGAGGGGGGAAACGCGTCGCCCCACGGAGCGATCCCGACCCTGGGAATCGTCGGGGTCCTCCCCTGAACCGGCTCCTCCGTGAGGAGGGCCGTGACGGGCCGCAGCTCGGCCCTGCGACGCAGCCAGGCGCGGCCCGCGGGCACCACCGCCGCATGCGCGAGCGCCGCGCCGGCCGTGTTCAGCAGCAGCGAGTCCACGTCCACGACCTGGCCGGGCACCGCCGTCTGCAGCATCTCGACGGCCAGCGACACCAGGGCGGCCGCGGTCATGGCACGGATCAGCGAACCCAGCCGGGACACCGCCAGCCGGCCTCCGGCCATCGGCAGCAGCACCCCCAGCGGCGCGAGCAGCGCCAGCCCTTCACCGATCCGCCGCGCCCCCGTCACCCAGCCCTGAGCGAACTCTCCCCGGATGCCGTCGAGCGGCCGCAGATTCGCGGGCATCACCCAGGGGACGTCCAGCGGGCGCAGCGTGTACCAGGCGACGAACGCGAGATGCGCGGCCAGGAGGAGCCCTCCTGTCACACGGATACGGGACGCGGCGGTGCCGCCGATGAAGCCTTGACGCTGCACGAACCCGAAGACGCGACGTCCGGCACGATCGGTTCCGGGATGTCACCCGTTCACCGCGTGAGGCATGCGCCACGGGCCCGGGCACCGCTCCCGGACCCGGCTCAGCCGCCGGTCGCCTCCGTGGACGGCGGCTCCTCGTCACCCGGACGGGAACGGACCTCGTCCGTGCACTCGTAGCGGCGCGGCCGGCCGTCGTCCGGACCTCCCAGGATCACCGACCCGTCACCCTCGGCGGCCGCCGAGTCGGAGAAGGTGCACACGACCTGCGCCAGCCCGGAGGAGGACAGGTTCTCCGGCGCGGTGCTCAGCCGCAGCGTGTCCTCCGGATCGCCGGGGCGCGGACCGCTCACCGTCGTCCCGCGCCGCACCCGCGTGGTGTACCCGGCCTCCCGCTCGGCCTCCGACGGCTGCTGCGACAACTCGTCCAGCAGCCCCTGCGCCACCAGCAGCCGCCGCCCGTCCGCGGCGCCGTCCGGCACCCGTACCGTCCGGTCCACGGCCACCAGCGATGATCCGCACAGCAGGAACACCTGCGCCGGCAGCCCTCGCCCGGCCTGCGTGGACACCTCCGGCTCGGCCAGCGAGCAGCGTACCCGCGACGGCGCCGGACCGAAATCGGTCGGCACCTCCGTGGCCCGGATCCCGCACCCGGCCAGCAGCGTCCCGAACGCCCCGACGGCCAGCAGCGCCCGTGCGCGGCGGACGGTCCTCCACCGCGCGCTCATCGCGCGTCCCCCTCGGCGCCTTCGTCGCCGGCCTGCTCCGGGGAACTCTGCGCGGACACGTCCCGCGGCAGCCGCAGCGTGAAGACGGCACCGCCGTCGGGGGAGTTCGCGGCGGTGATCTCACCGCCGTGGATGTGCGCGTTCTCCAGTGCGATGGACAGCCCGAGACCGCTGCCCTCGGAGCGCGGCCGGGAGGCACTCGCCTTGTAGAAGCGGTCGAACACGTGCGGCAGGACCTCCTCCGGGATGCCCGGCCCGTGGTCCCGCACCTCGATGACCACGGTGCCCCCGTCCCCGGCGCTCCGCGCACCGTCCACACGCTCCGCGGTGTGCTCCCGTACCGCCACCCGCACCGGCGAGCCGCCGTGCTTGAGCGCGTTGCCGATGAGGTTGGCCAGGATCACGTCCAGCCGGCGCGGGTCGATCCGCGCGTGGATGCCGCGCTCGGCGTCCAGGTCCACCGCGTCCAGCCAGGCACGCGCGTCGATACAGGCGGTGATCTGGTCGACGACATCGACGTCGTCGAGCACCAGACGGGCGGTGCCCGCGTCGAACCGGGTGACCTCCATCAGGTTCTCCACCAGGTCGTTCAGCCGCCGGGTCTCGCTGACCACCAGCCGTACGGCGGGCTCGATCATCGGATCGATGCCGCCGCCCTCGAACTCGAGCTCATCCTCCAGGACCTCCGTCACCGCCGTGATCGCGGTCAGCGGTGTACGCAGCTCATGGCTCATGTCCGCCACGAACCGGCGCGACGCCTCGTCCCGGGCGGCCATGTCGGCCACCCGCTTCTCCAGCGCCTCGGCCGCCTTGTTGAACGTACGGGACAGATCGGCGAGTTCATCCGTGCCCGACACCCTGAGCCGGGTGTCCAGCCTCCCCTCGCCGAGCCGCCGCGCGGCCACCCCCAGCCGCTGCACCGGCTTCAGCACGGTCGTCGCGGCGGCATGCGCGAGCAGCGCGGAACCTATCAGCGCGAGCGCCGTCGCGATCCCCAGCGACCAGGCCAGCGAGCTGAGGTCCTTGGCCTCCGGCTCCAGCGACTTCAGCATGTAGCCGGTCGGCCCGCCGCCGATCACCCGCGTCCCCGCCACCAGGTACGGGGTGTCGTCGTCCACCGTCCGCTGCCAGTACAGATGGTGCGGGTACGTGTTGGTCGACGTGATCTTCTGCCGCTCGGTGACCGCGTCCCGCAGCGACGCCGGCACGTCCTTCAGCGAGAAGCCGTTCAGCCCGCCCGAACTGCCGTACACCGTCCGCCCGTCGGGGGTCTGCGCGACCAGCAGCACGGTGAACCGCTGACTGCTGGTCGCCATCTGGCCGGCGGTGCGCTGCAGTTCGTCCTGCGTCGGATGCTCGGGCAGCGCACCCGCCCGGTTCTGCATCTCCCGCTCGAAGTCGCGCAGCACCGCGTCCTGGGTGCGGGTCAGCACCGACTCGCGGTTCAGCCAGTACGCGATTCCGGACGCCGACACGGCGGCGGTGAGCGCGACCAGCCCGAACACCACGACCAGCCGCAGCCGCAGACTCGTGAACCGCAGCCGGGACCAGACTCCCTTGCGCGCCGCGAACCAGCCGCGGACCCTCCCTTGGTGCTCGTGTGTCACTGAGGGGGGTCCAGCCGGTAGCCGACACCGCGCACGGTGCGGATCAGCGTCGGGGACGACGGCACGTCCTCGACCTTGGCGCGCAGCCGCTGGACACACGCGTCCACCAGACGCGAGTCGCCCAGGTAGTCGTGCTCCCACACCAGCCGCAGCAACTGCTGCCGGGACAGCGCCTGCCCCGGCCGCCGGCTCAGCTCGAGCAGCAGCCGCAGCTCCGTCGGCGTCAGCTGGAGGTCCTCGCCGTTCTTCGTCACCGTCATCGCCGAACGGTCGATGACCAGGCTGCCGAAGCTGGCCGAGTCATTGGACTCCCGCTCCCCGCGCCGCAGCACCGCCCGGATCCGGGCGTCCAGCACCCGGCCCTGCACCGGTTTGACGACGTAGTCGTCGGCGCCGGACTCCAGCCCGACCACCACGTCGATGTCGTCGTTGCGCGCGGTCAGCAGGATGATCGGCAGCTGGTCGGTGCGCCGGATACGACGGCACACCTCGAAACCGTCGATGCCGGGCAGCATCACGTCCAGCACGATCAGGTCGGGCCGCTGCTCGCGCAGCAGCTTCAGACCGTCCTCACCACTGGCAGCGGTCGCCACCCGGTGACCCTGGCGCGTCAGTGAGAGCTCCAGGGCCGTGCGGATGGCGTCGTCGTCCTCGATCAGCAACAGGGAAGGCACGGGCTCATTCTGGCCCATGGAGGGCTTCCTGTTCGACCCGTGGGCGACAGATGCCCATTGGGCCCCCATACGTGCCGCTACGTGCACGGACGCTTGTGAAGGACCTGTGCACCCACCGTGACCAACCCCTGTGACACGCCTGTGACAGTCGGCTGACACGGCCATGAAGGTCCCCGGGCAAGCTTCTCGGCACGAGCACAACAGCAGGGCAGAACACCGGAAGTCCACGACGGGGGGCGCGAGATGAATACGCTGCACGGCACCAGCACCAGCGCAGTGATCACGCGTCTGCACGACGTGAACCGGGGTTCCGAGAAGTCCGGTGCGGCGGGCATGCGGGGGTGCGCCCGCGGCACCGGGCGTCAGCACACCACGATCATGACGGTGGTTGACGCATCCACGGGGGACACGTACGGGGAGGGCTCGGGGGAGCGCCGCTCACTGAGCGAGGTGGAGTTCACCGCCTACGTCCAGGAGCGCCGCGCCTCCCTGTACGCCACCGCCTACCACCTGACCGGCGACCGCTTCGAGGCCGAGGACCTGCTGCAGAGCGCGCTGTTCTCGACCTACCGGGCGTGGGACCGCATCAGCGACAAGGCGGCGGTCGGCGGGTACCTCCGCCGCACCATGACCAACCTGCACATCAGCGCGTGGCGCCGCCGCAAGCTGAACGAGTACCCGACCGAGGAACTGCCGGAGACGGCCGGTGACACGGACGCGATGCGCGGCACGGAGCTGCGCGCGGTCCTGTGGCAGGCGCTGGCCCGGCTGCCCGAGCTCCAGCGCACCATGCTGGTCCTGCGCTACTACGAGGGCCGCACGGACCCGGAGATCGCGGACATCCTCGGCATCAGTGTCGGCACGGTGAAGTCCAGCATCTGGCGGTCGCTGCGCCGGCTGCGTGAGGACGAGGTCCTCAGCTTCGGCCGTGACGAGGAGAGCGCCTTCGGGGAGCTTGTCGCCTGAAGGCTGGGGGAGCCTGGAGGATGGGGGAAACCCTCCAGGCGCACGGGGGATCGGGGATCCGGGATTCGGGGGAGTTCCGGTGGACCACGGCCCGTGGGGGGATGCACCAAGGGTCCGAGGGGGACACGGGGGAACTCGGGGGAGCACGGGGGTACGGGGGAAGCACAGGGGAGTGCGAAACAGCGGGACCGCGCAGGGCCGGGGGGCCTGTAGCGCGGTCCCGCTCTTTCGTGTGTCCGCCCCCTGGCGCGCCGGGGGGCGTCGATACTGGCTGTGCCCCGTACTCGCCCCGTGTTCGCCTTCGCTTTCGCCTTCTACCTCGCCGAATTGTTGATCCTCGACCGCCTCATCGGCTCGATCCGAACCTGGTCCGCCGCGCCTGGTCCCGGTGTCACCGAACGCCCGGCGACCGCGGCCTTCGCCAGCCGGTCCAGCGCCTCGTCCCGGTCGCAGGCGTACGCGCCCAGCGCCGTCTGCCGGGTGATGATCGACCGCTCCAGCCGCATCAGCCGCCAGCCGCGGCGCAGCAGGAACGGCACCGACTTGCGGCCCTCCCTGAGGTCCCGCAGGAAGCGCCGCCGGAACGTCCGCACCGGCCCCCGGCTCAGACACAGTGCGTCGGCCAGCAGGCCCAGTTCACGGCAGCGGGTGACGATCTCCGCGGCGAAGATGCCCTCCGCGATGAACAGCGGGGTCCCGCCGATGTCGAGGGTCGTCTCACCCGTACGGGCGCTCAGCGAGATGTCGTAGACGGGAACCTGTGTCCGACGGGTGCGGCACAGCCGGCCGATCGCGGTGACGGCGGCGTCCGCGTCCCAGGAGCCGGGATGGTCCCAGTCGATGTCGGAGCTCCCCGCGACCATCGGGAGGGCCGGGTCGTCGCCCTCCTTGTAGAAGTCGTCGAGACGCAGCACCGGAAGGCCGGAGCGGGCCGCGAGAAGGGACTTGCCGGAGCCGGAAGGGCCGCAGAGCAGCACGACTCGCGCGGATATGGGCGACTGGGAACTCACGGGACACCAGTCTGGGGCATCAGCCGGGCGGCGTACGACCCCGGGGGATGGCTTTGAAGCGCCCGTCACGCATGAACCACTCTTCGCGATGGACCGATCACTCAGCGAAGGTGATGGGTGGCACAGCGATGCCCCGACACAAGGTATTCAGGACGCCGACCGCCCGGCGCGCCCTGGCGGTCCTCGCGACCGCGGGCGTGGCGCTCGGCGCCGGTGCGACGACGGCGGCAGCCGCGGAATCCGTACCCGTCCTCGACGACGCGGGCCATGCCGTGGGCGCGATCGCCGACCTCAAGCCCAACCCGCTCGCCGGTACGGGCGTCGACCCGCTCGACAACGGCGTCGGCACCCAGGTCGCCGACTTCCGGGCGGTGGACTCACGCTCGGTCACCGGCCCGGTCGCCCAGGCGCCCTCGGTCGACAGTGTCGCGGTGGCCGGGCAGGCGACGGACGCGCTGAGGGGCTGACCGGACGGGAACGCGGCGGAGGGGGGGGGGGGGGGGGGGGGGGGGGGGGGGGGGGGGGGGGGGGGGGGGGGGGGGGGGGGGGGGGGGGGGGGGGGGGGGGGGGGGGGGGGGG
>NZ_JBVIIM010000009.1:0-255892 GCF_055569765.1 Streptomyces sp. NPDC031365
GCTCCAGTACCGCCCCGACGTCCTCGACGGCTGCCTCACCGGCACCGGCCTCCGGCGCCAACCACCATGACGACATCACGCATTCAAAGTCAGTATGTGCTTGCGGGACACAGTGCAATTCTCGTACATAACGCAGATGGTTGCCGAGTAGTTGGGGGTGCTCCCGGTGGTCGACCGTCGAAGCCATTTACGCCGGCAGGTAAAGGGAAAGTTGTTGACGCCAACAAGGAGAAGCATGGGGTGCCTACATGCGAAATATGCGGTAAGGAGGTAACTCCTCCAGCGAAATCCCAGAGAGGGGTGACTCCTCCCGAGGAAGAATGGCAGGTCGATCACATCATACCCAAGTCGCGTGGAGGATCTGGAGATCCTTCCAATGGACAACTTCTGTGTGGAATATGCAACAGGGCCAAGTCGAATAATTGATGGGAAGATCGAATGGGTGACTATTCAAGTATGAGTGACGATTCCATCCAAGTGAAGATTCGTGAGGACATCTCGGTCCAGGGTTGGAGCTGGATTTGGGTGTTTGATCCGGATGGAGGAGAGCCACCCTTTGCGTACACCATCGGCCTCAAGGCTACCTTCGGTCATTCGGAGCTGGTGGTTGCGGGACTTCCTGAAGGAACGTCCGAAGGCGTGCTGAGTTCCGTCTATTCTGAACTCGAGAGCGGGGCAATGTTTAGCGACGGGGATGTTTCTGACGCTATCCTTGAGGCGTTCTCTGTGCGCTTCAGGGCCGTGCCAGTGGATTTGCTACCCGATATTCTCGCGCAAGCGCTCCAGTTCTACAGATGCCAGAATTTCGAGGCCCTGCAGCTATGCTGGCCAGATAAAGATGGAAATTTTCCGGGTGATGTCAATGCGCCTGCATGGCTAACTGAACGGCAGCGTCTGAGCCTGGATTCACCGCGCGCATTCTGATCGGGTCTATTGCTGAGGTTGAACTCGCGGAGTCGTACGGGCTGTCACCTCGTCATCCCTGCGGTATCACCGGGGCATGCGGTATCCATAAGGGGGTGGGCTGACCGTCGAACGGCAGCAGTTTCGCGAGGAGTTACGGCTCAAGACAGCCGAGAGGTTCGCTCAGGGTGTCGCGAGCTCGGTGATCGCCAGGGACTTGCGGGTCAGCGTCCGCTCGGTGCAGCGATGGCGGCGGATGTGGGACGAGGGCGGTCCGCGGGCTCTGTGGTCACAGGGTCCAGCGTCGCTGCCGAAGCTGAGCGGAAAGCAGTTCGCCCAGCTCGAGGCGGAGCTGGCCAATGGGCCGGCCGCGCATGGCTGGGAGGACCAGCGTTGGACCCCTGAGCCGCGTAAAGACGGGGATCGGCAGGCGCTTCCACTTCACCTACACCATCCAGGGCGTGCGCAAGCTCCTGGTGTGCAACGGCTGGTCTTGGAAAACTGGTGCTCCCTGACCGGCCTGCCCCGCGGTTGCATGGCCAGCGACTCCCGGCCGTCGGCCTGCCACTTGGCGACGGCCTTCAACGACACCCCCCGAACACCGCCGCCACGTCGTCCCGGCCCCTCATCAACGCGACCACTGCCCGGAGTCGCAGGGTCTCCTACACCGACGGCGATAGATGTCGCGCGTCTCCATCAAATCACTCACACCCCACCAACGACCCAGAACCTGAACCGTTTCAGATCAAAAGGCTGACATGGCCGAGTATGGAGTGCTGACAACTGACGTTGCGGGTTTTAGGGTCAGGCGCGCCAGGTCACCCGGTGTTTCGTCAGGTGTGCCAGGACCGCGTGGTTGGCTTCCCAGCCGTCCGGGAATTTGACCAGGGTTCCCAGCTGGACCGGTTCCGTGGACGGGTAGTCGTCCAGGAGGTCGGTCACTCCCTCGCGGCAGACGACGATGCAGGCGTGGCGATGGCGGGAGGTCAGGACGCAGAGGCGGCCGGTTTCCAGGTGGAAGGCGGTGGCGTCGGGGCGGCCGGAGAGGGGGTGGAGGATGACGGTGACGTCGTACTCGCGGCCCTGGAGGCGGTTGGCCGTGTCCACGGTGACGTCTGGTACGCCGAGTTCCGTGAGCGCCGCGCGGATCGCTGCCGCCTGGTCGCGGTGGGCGGTGCCTACGGCGATGCGGTCCGCGGTGAGGGGGGTGGGGGAGGGGGAGCGCTCGGAGAAGGAGGCTCCCTCGCGGTCCAGGAGGCGGCGGACGGTCAGGGCCACCGCGCGGATCGCCTCCGGGTCCGTGCGGGGGGTGTGGCGGGCGGGGAGTTGGAGGAGGCCCCAGCCGGATTGCGCTGCCTCGTCGATCACCTGGTCGGGAGCCGAGCCGTCGGAGGGGACGCCGAAGGAGAGGGCGCGGTCGTCGTGGTCCGTGCCGCTGCGGAACGGGGTGTACGGGTAGAAGGCGTCCGAGACCAGAGGGGCCGCGGAGGCGGGGAGGCGCCAGGAGACCGGGAGGCGGTGTTGGGGGAGGGCGGGGTTGTGGGCCAGGAGGGTGGTTACGGCCGAGCCTGAGGGGTCGTAGGACAGACCTGCCCACTGTTCGGCGCCGACGATGGAGAAGGGGTCCAACTGGCCCGGGTCGCCCACGAACAGGGCTCGGTCGAAGAGGCCGGCCACGGCGAGAAGGGCGTCCGAGCGCATTTGGTAGGCCTCGTCGACGATCGCGTGCTGCCAGGGTTCCACGCCCTTGACGTGTGCCCACTTCGCGGCCGTGGAGATGACGACGGGCAGTCCGGCGAGATCGGCGGCCTTTGCCGACTTGCGGACGTGGTCAAGGGCGTCGAGGGCCTTGTCGTAGGGGTCGGTGTCGCTGCTGTGCAGGCGGCCCACCGGGAGGTCGGGGTTCTTCTCGGCCAGGCGGAGCACCAGGTCGTCGACCTGGGCGTTGGTCTGGGCCACCACCATCAACGGGCGGCCCGCCTCGGCCAGTTCCAGTGCCGCGCGCACCACGAGCGTGGACTTGCCGGCGCCGGGCGGGGAGTCGACGACCACGCCGCGGGCGGTGCCGTGCAGGGTGTCGTGGAGGATCGCGTCGGTGGCGCGGGTGGCTGCCGTGCCCGGGTCGAACGCGAGGGGGGAGACGGGGGCGGTCACAGGATGTCCTCCTCGGTCACCTTGTCGGCGGGCTCGGGTACGGGCTCCTCGCCGGGCGGGCCGCCGTGGGTCCACGGGGTCTCCTCCGGGTCGGGGAGCTTCGCTCCGCCGCGCGGTTCGTGTTCGAAGAGGGTGAAGCAGAGGTGGTCGCCCTTCTCCGGGACCGATCCCTCCTCCGGTTCCTTGCCCCGGCCCATCTTGTCCAGGACGCGGAGGATCAGGAGGCCGGGTTCGGGGCCGTCCTCGTAGCCCACGAATTCCGTGGTCTGTGGCTTTCCGTTCAGGGAGCGGTAGGCCTTCACGCGCTCGCCGAGGTGCGGGGTGTCGTCCGTGCGGAGGGTGAGGAGGGGGCGAGGGCTCGGGCGCTTGCTCTCGCTGTACGTCATCACCACGTCCACCACCTCGCCGGCGAAGGCTTCTCCGGACAGGCGTCGGGACGCCATCACCAGTGGGTCGTCGAGGGCTTCCTGGGCTTCCAGGCGGGACTGTTCGCGCTCGCGCGTGGCCAGCTTGTTCGCGGCGGTCACCGCGTCGTCGCGGCGGGGCTGGGGCGGCTCGCCGGACAGGACACGGTCGCGGTGGCCGGTGAAGGACCAGCGGTCACGGGTCCAGCGTTCCTCGACGCGGGTGCCCTCCGGGAGCTGCCGGAGGAGGTCGAGGCCTTGCCACACCGCGTTCCAGGTGGGCAGGGTGCGGCTTTCCACCAGCGCGCGGATTTCTTGTTCCGCTCTGGTCAGGGTGGCCAGGCGGTCGTCGGCCTCCAGGCCGTCCTCCGCCGCCGCCAGCGCCGTACGGGCGCGGTCGTAGCGTTCGATCGCGGGGGCGAGGAGTTTGTTGTCGAAGGCCGGGTCGGTCGCCGGGCCGGCGGGCGGGTGGAGGAGCTGTCCGGCGGCGTCCCGGGCCAGTTCGGCCTCCTGCGCGGCCTCCGCGCCCGAGCGGCCCTCGGGTGGGGCGATCCACGCGAGCAGTGCGCCCAGATGCTGGTCCTCCAGCGTGGACTGGCCCGTCGCCCAGTGCCGGCCCAGGACGTCCGTCATGGCCAGGAGGAGGGAGGAGCCGGGGACGCGGGCGCGCTCCCCGAAGTGCGTCAGCCAGCGGCCGAGCAGGGGTACGCGGGGCGGCGCCGGGAACGGGGTCTCCGGGTCCTGTTCCGCCGTGCGCCGGAAACGCATCGAGCGGCCGAGCAGGCGTACGAGGTCGATGCCCGCCCGGCTCGGCACGATCAGCTGGGGTGCGTCCGCGCACAGCTCGACCTCGACCTTGACGCGCTTGCCGGTCTCCGGGTCGGTCTCGGAGCGCTCGGCGGGCTCCACCGCGTCGGCGAAACCGTCGACGTAGGGCAGCACGACGTCGGCCAGCTCGGCGAGGAACGTGAAGCGCAGGTCACGGTCACGGGGCTGGGGGACAGCAAGGAGGCGGGGTGCGTCGCGGTCCGTGCCCACCAGGGCGCCGAGCGGGGCGCCCGCCTCACCGGCGGTGATCAGTGGGACGAACACCAGGGGGCGCTCGGAGACGTGCCGGTGCCGGACGGTGGCGGTGGGCTGGGCGCGGCCGGTGCTGACGGCCTCGAGGCGGGCGAGGGTGGTGATCAGGGACAAGGGGCCACCTCCGGGGCGGCGGTGGGGCGGAGTGCCTCCGCGCGCAGGGCGGCCGCCCTGCGGAGTGCCGCCACGGCCGGGTCGTCGGGGTCGCCGGCCTCACCGCGGGCCGCCGCCAGTACGTCCTCGACCCTCGTCAGGCCGCCCAGCTCCGCCCGGACCGGACGGCCGAGCGAGGTCACCGCGCCGTCCGCGCGGGAGCGGTCACGGCAGTGGAAGGCCAGCTCGCACGCGGAGAGGCACTCCGGGGCGTAGGTCGCCGGGACCGACTCCACGGACCGGGTCAGCTGCTCCGTGGGCAGTTCCGGGGAGAAGCAGGTGCCCTCGGGGAGGGTGTCGGCGATCTCCTCGATACGGGTGAGCCGGTCCAGCTGGCGGGCGGTCACCGCGCGCTGCTTGCGTACGTCCACGGCGGAGGCGGTGGGGAGGTTGGAGAAGTCCTTGGGGCAGACCAGCAGGATCCGGTGCCGTACGCGCGGGGCGGGGTCCAGGCGGGCGGCGACCTGTTCCAGGGCCAGCACGTACACCGCCGCCTGACGGGCCGCCGCGCCGACCTTCGACGGGTCCGCGGCGCCGTCCAGCATGGGGAAGGACTTGATCTCCACGACCGTCCAGCTGCCGTCCGGGTGCACCACCACCGCGTCCGGCTCCAGGAACGCGAGGGAGCCCGCGACGTCGAGCGTGAGCATGGGGTGGTCGAGCAGGGTCCAGGTGCCGGGTGCCTCGGTGGCCTCGAGGAGGGCCAGTTCCGTACGGGCCGTGCGGCCCTGGGGGCCCTGTGCGGTCAGGTCGGGCACGCGCGCGTCGGTGGGCGGTTCGGCCGCGCGGTCCAGTTTCTCGTGGGCGAGGCGCAGCAGCTCCGTACCGCCGTCCGCCTTGACCTTCGCTTCGAACGCGTTGCCCCGGACGAACGCGAACTGGGACTGGCCGAAGACCGACGGGGAGCCCAGGGCGCTCGCCAGCGCCCCCTTGTCCACCCCGGCGCCGTCGAGGATCGCACGCCGTCTGCAGCCCGGGTTGGAGGCGAGGGCGGCCAGGGCGCGCGCGTCCAGCGCCTTGGCCGGGACCTCCGGGCCGCGCAGCTCAGCGAGCCGGTGCCGGAGCGTCTTCGTCCGCGTCCGAGGGGGAGGCACCCGGTCCGGCGTCTGATCCGTACCGCGACTCGGGCTGCCGCTGCCGTGGAATTCGCTCACCCGCGGAAGTCTGGCATCCGGCACTGACAATCGGGGAACGGGTGGCGGACGAGGCGATCGGGACGGTTGGGGTACGAGGCAGGAAGCGGGCCTTCGCCAGGTCGGCGTACCGCATCACGACGGGGGCGAGCAGGAGTCCGGCGCCCATGACGGCGGCGCCCGCCGCCGCGTCGAGGAAGTAGTGGTTCGCGGTGCCCATCACGACGATCGTGGTCACCAGCGGGTAGACGATGGCGGCTGTCCTCGTCAGGCGGGTGCGGCCGTATTTCCAGAGGACCACACCGCACCACAGTGCCCAGCCCACGTGCAGGCTCGGCATCGCCGCGTACTGGTTGGTCATTCCGCCGAGCCCGCGCGGGGCGCTCGCCTCGTCGCCCCACCAGCCGTATGCGCTGTAGTGGGCCATCGTGTCGACGAAGCCGTGGCTCGCGCCGAGCAGGCGGGGCGGGCAGGTGGGCAGCAGGGTGAAGCCGATCAGGCCGATGAACGTCGACGCCATCAGCCAGGTGCGGGCCGCGCGGTAGCGCACCGCGTGGGACCGGAACAGCCAGATCAGGACCAGCGGGGTCACCAGGTAGTGCAGCGACGCGTACCAGAAGTCCGCCGGTATGCCGATCCACGGCTCACGGGTGAAGAGTCGGTTCAGCGGGTGCTCGGCGTTGAGGAACAGCACCTTCTCGACGCGCAGGATCGCCAGACCGTGGTCCACGGCGTCGGCGACGTCACCCCGCACGACCAGCCGCCCCGCCGAGTAGCAGGCGTACACCAGGAGGATGAGCGGCAGCTCCGTCCACCAGCGCAGCCGGGTCGCCGGGACCGGTTCGGTGCCCGGTGTCTCGGTGTGCGGCATCCGACCGCTCCCCCTTCGTCCTCGCGCGCCGCTCGTTCGGCGGCCAGTCACTCTACGGTGTCCTGCGCGTCCCCCGTGAGACGCCCTCGGCCCTCATAGACGCAAAGATCTCCCGTCGGGTTGCCCATGACCAGGGTGCGCGATGATGGAGAGGCTTCACCTGCGAACTTGTGAATGTCAGGAAGGTCTCCCATGGCACCGCGCATCCTGCTGGCCCGGCACGGACAGACCCAGTGGTCGCTGTCCGGCAAGCACACCGGCAGGACCGATGTACCGCTCCTCGAGGAGGGCCGGCGGGGCGCCCAGCTGCTGGGGGAGCGGCTGCACCGGGCGCCGTTCGACGGGCTGGCGGGTGTGGAGGTGCGGACCAGTCCGCTGGTCCGGGCGCGTGAGACGTGTGAGCTGGCCGGGTTCGGGAAGCGTGCGGTGAGCTGGGACACGCTCATGGAGTGGGACTACGGGGCGTACGAGGGGATGACGCCGGAGGAGATACAGGCGTCCCGGCCGGGGTGGCTGATCTGGCGGGACGGTGTCCCCGGCGGGGAGAGCCTGGCGGAGGTCACGGCCCGTGCGGACGAGGTGGTGGGCTGGGCGCGGTCGGCCGACCGGGATGTTCTGCTGTTTGCCCACGGGCACATTCTGCGGTCGATCGGGGCACGGTGGCTGGGGCTGCCGCTGGACTTCGCGGCGCGGGTGCGGCTGAACCCGACGTCGCTGTCGGTGCTGGGGTGGGCGTACGGCGAGCCGGCGATCGAGTCCTGGAACGAGCAGGGGCACCTGGTGGGCTGACCGCGGGCCCCGGTGTGTGGCGCCGCTCACGGGGTGCCCGGGGTTGTGGCTGGGCGGGGGTGTTGCGCAGCCCGGCGATGACGGGGTGCCTCCCCCACTCTCGGCTGCGCTCGAGCGGGAGGTCCCCGCACCGCCCACCCGTGCCGCCCTGGGGGTACCTCCCAGGCCTTTGAGGCACTGGGGGAGGCACGATTGCCCGCGGTGGGGCGGCGTGGTTTGCCCGCGGTGGGGCGGCGTGGTTTGCCCGTGGTGGGGCGGGGCGGTTTGTCGGCGGTGGGGCGGCACGGTTGCCCGCGGTCGTGTCAGACCGCGCGCGGCAGCGAGGCGTGGCGGTCCAGGAAGGCTGAGACGGCTGAGGCGCGGCGGTGCGGGAGGAGGACTCGGGAGGTGCCTGCCAGCATCGAGCGGACCCGGGAGGACTGGACGTCGTTCAGCAGGTCAAGCACCTGCATGCCCGCCGCCGCCGCCTCGTCCGGGCGGCCGCCGCGGGCGAGGTCGTCCGCCAGCTCAGCCGTGTACAACGCGATGTTGCGGGTGAAGTGCGGGTCCTGGAGTTCGGCCGCGCGGCGCGCGTGCCGCGCCGCGCGGCGCCAGTCGCCCAGCGTCGACCAGCACTGCGCCTCCAGGCCCTCCAGCTCCGCCTCGCCGTAGAAGCTCATCCACTCGGGGTCCGCATCCGAGGGCCCGCGCTCGAAGTACGCCCCCGCGCGGACCAGCGCCTGCTCGCACCCCGTGCGATCGGCGAGCCCCGCCCAGCCGCCCGCCTCGCGCAGCGCCAGCAGCGACATCAGCCGGGGTGAACCCAGCGGTCGTGCCGCCCGCTGCGCGGCCTGGGCCGCCCGCACCGCCTCCCGGGGCCGGCCCGCGTCCCGCGCGAGGAACGCCGTGTTGCAGAAGGCGTGCGCCTCCAGCCCCGGATCCCCGGTCACCCGCGAGGTCGCCAGCGCCTCCGCGTAGTGCGAGCGGGCGTCGTCGAAACGGCCCGAGTCGTGTGCCAGCCAGCCCACCGAGATGGCCAGTTCACCGGCGCCCGAGTAGAGCCGGTCCGCCGTCCGCTGCCGGGTCACCCCGGCGTCCAGCAGCGCGTACGCGGCACGCAGCGGGGCCGCCGCGCGGCGGTAGAGCCCGTCCGCTCCGTGCCGGTCGTCCAGCAGCCGGATCCGGCGGACGGCCTCCTCCAGGGCGCCCGCGTCGCTCGCCCCCGCGCGGCGCACGGCGCGCTGCGCCGCCGAGGCGTCGGAGACGAACCCGTAAGGGCTCAGCGAGGCGGCGGCCACCGTGGTGCCCCCGCTGGTCATGAATGCGCGACGCAGCACGTCGCTCTCCTCGTGGTCGTGCGCGTTGTACGTGTCGTACCGGTCTTGTGTCTCATACGGCTCGGACGCCCCGCTGTTCTCACTCGTGGCGTTCGCCGGTCCTTCGGTGCGAGCCGTCCGGGTGTCCCCGGCGGCCCGTGCCCGCCGTCCGCGGACCGACGAGCGGGGCGCGAAGCCCAGGTCGGTCAGCGTGCGGCCGGGAAACATGTGCAGGAACACCCGTTCATAGGCGTAGTTGGGGCAGCGGATCTCGCCCGACTCCACCCTGTGCACATACCGCGCGTCACAGCTGACCCGCTCACCGATCTCGCGGGCGGCACGCCGTACCGCCGCGGCGAACTCGGCCGGCGAGCGCGCTCCGCGCAGGTGCCGGAAGACCAGGTTCGGCCGCGGTGGCCGATCGGGCGTGGACGAGGGCACCGTTGACGACGCCATGGCCGGGTCCTCTCTGCGAACCGTCGAACCAGCCGGAATCAGGCGAGTTGTCCGTGTGCTGCCCTGTCTCCGGCGGGCATGAACGTACCTGCTGTGACGGAGTCACCACGCGAAGTTTGGCCACAAAACGGATATGTCATCCGTGATCTGCCATGAACTGCCATCCTTTGCGGCAGTCTTCCTCCGTAGCCCTTGACGGCGCGGCTCGTTGGGCTCTGTGGACCGGGAGCCCACCCGACTCCCGACCCGCTCGTCCAAGCAGGGATTCGTGTGGTGGAGGCCGGGATGATGATGACCAGCCGGAGCGACGATCCATTAGATCCGCCGCGTACGGAGAATGCGGACTGTGACGTGGTCACGGTGCCGGCCCGGCAGGGTCTGGAGGCGGTCGACATTCTGCGGCGCGGAGCCGTCGAGGCGGTGGGCCCGGTGCTGCACGACGGCGGCGGTGCCACACTCGGCTTCCTCGTGCCGCCGGGGACGGCCGCCGCCTGGGACGTACCCGGCAGTACCTGCACGGAGACCGACGGCCGCGGACTACGGCTGACCCCTGAGCCCCCGGTGGAGGGTTCGGAGTGGCTGCTACCGCCCGGTGAGGCCGATCTGGCGACGGACCCCGCCGTGCTGCGGGAGGCACTGGGCGAGGCGCAGCGCATGATCGAGGCAGCCGACGGCTGCTCGTGAGCTCCGTGTGGGCCCCGGATGGCCCCGACGGGTGCCGGATGCTTCGGCACGGGGCACCCGGGGTGAGCCCTTCGCGCCCCGCGTCGGCCTTGAGAGGCGGTCCTGACCCGCATCCTGGGCAGGTCGGTGGTCGGTGGTCGGTGGTCGGCGGTTGGCCAACGGCACCTGGGACAATGACCGTATGGGACGGGCCAGGAGCGGTGGACGCGGGCAGGGTGGCGGTGCGGAGGCCGTCACCGAGAACGTCGACGGTGGACTCGCCCAGATCGTCCCCGACCGGGAGCGGTCGCGGGCCTGGACCCTGCTGATCGACGGCGCCCCGCAGTCGCACGTCGACCTGGACGACCCGTCGTACCTCTCCTTCGAGTACCAGCGCCGGTTCGGCCATGTCGTCGACCTCGTCGCCCCGCCCGGCAGGCCCCTGCGCGCCGTGCACCTCGGCGGTGGCGCGTTCACCCTCGCCCGGTACGTCGCGGCCACCCGCCCCCGCTCCACCCAGCAGGTCGTCGAGCGCGACGCGGCGCTGGTGCAACTGGTCCGGCGTGAGATCCCGTTGGACGCCAGGGCCCGGATCCGGGTGCGTACGGCGGACGCCCGGGACGGCCTCGCCAAGGTGCCGGACGGCTGGGCCGGACTCGTTGTCGCCGACGTCTTCAGCGGGACGCGCACCCCGGCCCATCTGACCTCCACCGAGTTCCTCGACGACGTCCGCAGGGCCCTCGCCCCCGGCGGCCTCTACGCCGCCAACCTCGCCGACGGGCCGCCGCTCGCGCATCTGCGCGGCCAGATCGCCACCGCCGCCGCCCGGTTCGCCGAACTCGCGCTGATCGCCGACCCCGCGGTCCTGCGCGGCAAACGCTTCGGGAACGCCGTCCTGGTTGCCTCCGACGCGCCCCTGCCGGTCGCCGAACTGACCCGCCGGGCCGCCTCCGACCCGCACCCCGGCCGGATCCTGCACGGCCGGGACCTCCACGACTTCACCGGCGGAGCCACCCCCGTCACGGACAGCGCGGCGGTCGCGTCACCGGCGCCGCCCGCATCCGTCTTCCGCTGACCGTCGCGGTGACCGCGTGACGGCGTGACGGCGTGACCGCGTGACCGCGTGACCGCGTGACGGCGTGACGGCGTGACGGCGTGACGGCGTGACGGCGTGACCGTGTGACGGCGTGACCGTGTGACGGCGTGACGGCGTGACCGTGTGACGGCGTGACCGCGTGACGGCATGACCGCGTGACCGCGTGACCGCGTGACCGCGGCTCAGTACGTACCGATCTCCACCCGCGGCGGACCGTCGTGCCAGGTGCAGAACACCGACACCCGGTCCGCGCCCGAGGTGAACTCCACCCGGATCCACGACTCCGTCTTCCACACCTGCATCGACCAGCCGGCCCCCGGGGTCGCCGACACCAGCGACGCGGAGGTGTCACCGAGGTCGAAGACCGCCCGGCCGCCCTTGGTGTCATAGCCCTTGACCTCACCGGAGGCGGCCGGAGGGGGCGCGGCGGGAGACGTCGCGGGCGGGCTGCTGCGGGACGGCTTCGGATCCGGCTTCCGGGTCGCCTGGTCGGGTTCGTCCGACGGCTTCCGCGATTCCGCGGCGTCCTTCGAGGGCGCGGAGGACGGCCGCCGCGTCGACGACGACAGCGCCTGCGACTGCTCCTCGGCCGCCGCGATGGGCAGGGCGCGGGGAGGGTCGTAGGCGGTGCCCTCCATCACGGTGCTGACACCCCACCACGACAGCGTGACCGCCGCGCCCGTGGCGAGCAGCCAGGCCAACACGTGTACGAGTCCTCTGCGCATCGTCGGCCCATACTGCCCCACGAGCCCCGCGGGTGTCGCGCCCGCGGAGGTATCCGGAGTTGTCCACAGGCCCCGACGGGCCTCGCCCGGCATGGCGTACGGTGCCGCCCATGGCAAGTGTTCTCGTGGTCGAGGACGACCCGTTCGTACGCTCGGCGCTGATCCGGCAGCTGACCGACGCCTCGCACACCGTGCGCAGTGTGGGCACGGCGCTGGAGGCGCTGCGCGAGGTCGCCCATTTCCGCTTCGACGTGGTCGTCCTGGACCTCGGACTGCCCGATCTCGACGGCTCCGAGGCCCTGAAGATGCTGCGCGGCATCACCGACGTCCCGGTGATCGTCGCGACCGCCCGGGACGACGAGACGGAGGTCGTACGGCTGTTGAACGCCGGCGCGGACGACTACCTGACCAAGCCCTTCTCGGTGGAACACCTTTCGGCCCGGATGGCGGCCGTCCTGCGCCGTGCCCGCTCCGGCGGCGGTGAGGCGGCGCCCTCGCCCGTGATCCGGGTCGGCGGGCTGACCGTCGACCCGCTGCGCCGCCAGGCCGAACTGGACGGTGCC
Source organism: Streptomyces sp. NPDC031365 (assembly GCF_055569765.1). Classification (NCBI taxonomy): domain Bacteria; kingdom Bacillati; phylum Actinomycetota; class Actinomycetes; order Kitasatosporales; family Streptomycetaceae; genus Streptomyces; species Streptomyces sp. NPDC031365. Next base: position 12,286 of record NZ_JBVIIM010000009.1, read on the forward strand.
CGACTCGACCTGACCCGCCGCGAGTTCGACTTGCTCGCCTTCCTCGCCGGCCGGCCCGGTGTGGTCGTCGCCCGCAAGGAACTGCTCGCCGAGGTGTGGCAGCAGTCCTACGGTGACGACCAGACCATCGATGTCCATCTGTCCTGGCTGCGCCGGAAACTGGGGGAGACCGCCGCCCGGCCCCGCTATCTGCACACCCTGCGGGGCGTCGGCGTGAAGCTGGAGCCGCCCGCCGCGCAGGCGCCGCACACACCCGGAGCGGAGCCGCCGCGATGAGGTGGGCCCTGGTGAAGGTGTCGCTGGCGGTGACCGCGATGGTCGTGGTCGCCTTCGCGGTGCCGCTGGGTCTGGTCATCCGGGAGATGGCCCGCGACCGCGCGTTCTCCAACGCCGAGCGGGAGGCGGCCGCCGTCGCTCCCGCGCTGTCCATCACCACCGACCGCGACCAGCTCGAACGGGTCGTCGCGTCCACCGGCTCCGACACCGACATGGCCGTGCACCTCCCGGCCGGGGACGGGAGCGAGGCCATCGAGATGGGGCGACGGCGGGCCGCCCCCGAGGACATCGCGGCGGTGCGGGAGCTGGGCCGCGCCTCCACCTCCACCGTGTCCGGCGGTTCGGCGCTGCTCCAGCCGGTCGCGCTCAGCTCCGGCGAGATCGCCGTGGTCGAGGTGTTCGTCCCCGAGTCCGAGGTCACCAACGGCGTCGGCACGGCCTGGGCGGTGCTCGCCGGGGTCGGCGTCGCGCTGATCGTCGGCTCGGTCGCGGTCGCCGACCGGCTGGGCGTGCGGATGGTGCGGCCGGCGCAGCGGCTGGTCGAGGGGGCGCACGAACTGGGGGAGGGGAAGCTGGGCGCCCGGGTGCCCGAGAAGGGGCCGACCGAACTGCGGCTGGCGGCGGTGGCGTTCAACTCCATGGCCGACCAGGTCGTCCAACTCCTCGCCAACGAGCGGGAGCTGGCCGCCGACCTGTCCCACCGCCTGCGTACACCGCTGACCGTGCTGCGGCTCAACGCCGCCTCCCTCGGCGACGGACCGGCCGCCGAGCAGACCCGGGCGGCGGTCGAGCAGCTGGAGCGCGAGGTGGACACCATCATCCGCACCGCCCGCGACGCCAAACCGCAGACGGCCGCCGCGGGTCCCGGCGCCGGGTGCGACGCGGCCGAAGTGGTCCGCGAGCGGATGGCGTTCTGGTCGGCGCTCGCCGAGGACGAGGGCCGCAAGTGGCGGATGGCCGGCGCCGACCGGCCGGTGCGCATACCCGTGGCCCGGGCCGATCTGGCCGCCGCCCTCGACGCGCTGCTCGGGAATGTCTTCCGGCACACCGCCGAGGGCACCGCGTTCGCGGTCGACGTGCACAACGGCGAGGACGCGGTGATCGTGCTCGTCTCCGACGCGGGCCCCGGCATACCCGACCCCGAGGGTGCGATGGCCCGCGGCCGGGGGTCAGGCAGCGACGGCTCGACCGGGCTCGGTCTGGACATCGTGCGCCGGCTCGCCGAGGCCACCGGCGGGGACGTACGGATCGGCTCGTCGGTGCTCGGCGGGACCGAGGTGCGCATCTGGATCCAGCTCGACGCACGCGAGCGGGCACCCCGAAGACGCGGGCACCGGGGAACCGTGCGCCGGCGCAGACCGGGCCGGCCGGCCCTCTCCTTTAACCGGTCCCGATCCCTTCCTTAAGCGCACCCTAAGACCAGCGACCGCCTTCCGGAACAGGAACTTTGTCCGATTCCGGATCGCTAGCGTGCTGCCGCACCCCCACGAACGGCAACGAAGGCAGGCACGCGATGAGCACGCACCGGCGCAGGGTCAGCGGCAGGAACAAGGCGATCGGCGCGGTGGTCGCCGCGGTCGTGGCCGGCGGCGGTGCGTTCCTGTTCACCAGCACCGCCCAGGCGGCCGGTGCCGGCGCGGCGTACACCAGGACCAGCGAGTGGTCGACGGGCTACACCGCCCAGTACGTGGTGACCAACAACAGCGGCGAGCGGAACCAGGACTGGCAGCTGGAGTTCGATCTGCCCGCCGGCACGCAACTCGGCTCGCTGTGGAACGCCGAGTCCAGTGTGAGCGGCCGGCACGTCACCGTACGGTCCGCCACGTGGGACACCGACGGTCTGGCCGCCGGCGAGTCCGTCACCGTCGGCTTCGTCGCCAAGGGCACCGGCGACCCGACCGGCTGCCTGGTCGACGGCGCCCAGTGCGGTACGGACAGCTCCCCCGTGCCCGAGCCCAGCGGCCGTCCCACCGACGCCCCCACCCCCACCGAGCAGCCGACCCCCACCGAGCAGCCGACGCCGACCGAGGAGCCGACCGCCGAGCCCACCGAGAGCACCGGCACCGGCAATGGCACCGACGCGGGCTTCGCGCCGTACGTCGACACGTCCCTCTTCCCCGCCTTCGACCTGCTCGCGAGCGCCGAGGCGACCGGCGTGAAGAACTACAACCTCGCCTTCGTCACCGACGGCGGCGGCTGCACCCCCAAGTGGGGCGGTGTCAGCGACCTCGGCAGCAACGCGGTCGCCGGGCAGATCGGCGCGCTGCGCGCCAAGGGCGGCGACGTCCGCGTCTCCTTCGGCGGCGCGGCCGGCTCCGAACTGGGCACCACCTGCACCTCCGTGGAGGCGCTCGCCGCCGCCTACACCAAGGTCGTCGACACCTACAACCTCACCAAGGTCGACTTCGACGTCGAGGGCGGCGCCCTGCCCAACGCGGCGGCCAACACCCGCCGCGCCCAGGCCATCGCCAAGCTGCAGAAGGCCAACCCGGACCTGGACGTCTCCTTCACCCTCCCGGTCATGCCGGAAGGCCTCACCCAGGACGGCGTCAGCCTGCTCGCGGACGCCAAGAAGAACGGCGTACGGATCGACGCCGTCAACATCATGGCGATGGACTACGGACCCGCGTACAGCGACGACATGGGCACCTACGCCGAGCAGGCCGCCACCGCCACCCAGGCCCAGATCAAGGGCGTGCTCGGGCTCAGCGACGGCGAGGCCTGGAAGACCGTCGCCGTCACCCCCATGATCGGCGTCAACGACGTCGTCACCGAGATCTTCACGGTCGACGACGCCACCCAGCTGGTGAAGTTCGCCGAGTCCAAGGGCCTGGGCTGGCTGTCGATGTGGTCCGGCACCCGTGACCAGCAGTGCCCCGGCGGCACCAAGCCGTCCGCCGACGCCACCTGCAGCTCGATCCTCCAGGACAAGTTCGCCTTCTCGAAGGCGTTCGCGGCCCACAACTGAATGCCGAGCACCGGCACCGCGACGAGACCTCGCGCAGGAGAAGACCTCACGCATGACGAGACCTCACGAATAACGGGGACGCGCGTGCCCCGGCCGGTCCACCCCCCACCCGGCCGGGGCACCCGCGCGTCCGGTGGCAGCCGGACACGCGAACGGGGCGCGGCGCTCCCCCAGGGCACCGCGCCCCGCCCCCCGCATCTCGCTCCCCCGTCCCCCGGACCCGGAGTTGGTCAGATGCCCTCCGGCTCCGGAAGTGCTCCCGCCTTCGCCGCCCGCGCGTACCACAGGGCGCTGGACTTCGGGGTGCGCTGCTGGGTGACGTAGTCGACGTACACCGCGCCGAAGCGCTTGTCGTAGCCGTACGCCCACTCGAAGTTGTCCAGCAGGGACCACAGGTAGTAGCCGCGTACGTCCGCGCCGTCGGCGATGGCCCGGCGCACCGCCGACAGGTGCCCGTGCAGATAGGTGACGCGCTCCGGGTCGTGCACCCTGCCGTCGGCGTCCGGCTTGTCGTCGTAGGCCGCGCCGTTCTCGGTGATGTACAGCGGCAGTCCGGGCGCCTCACGGGTGTAGCGCATGATCAGCTCGTGCAGGCCGGTCGGGTCGACGGACCAGCCCATCTCGGTCTGCTCGCCCGGCGACTGGTGGAAGGCGACGTCGTCCGCGGCGGGCCACGGCGAGTGCGTGCTCGCCCCGTGCCCGTCGGCCCGCGGGCCCTTGGCGTCCGGGTCCGCCGCCGAGACCAGGGTGGGCGTGTAGTAGTTGAGGCCGAGGGCGTCCAGTGGCTGGTGGATCAGGTCCAGGTCGCCGTCCTCGATGCAGGACCAGTCGGTGAGCGACGAGGTCGCCTCCAGCAGGGTCTCCGGGTAGGCGCCGTGCAGGATCGGGCCGTGGAAGATGCCGCTGGACAGGTCGTCGATCTTGCGCGCCGCCGCCCGGTCCGCGGGGTCGCTCGGCGAAAGGGGCCGCACCGCGGAGGAGTTGAGGCTGAGTGCGACCTGGTTGCGGGCCGGCATCACCGAGCGCAGCGCCTTGGTGCCCAGTCCGTGCGCCAGGTTCAGATGGTGGGCGGCCCTCAGCGCGGCCGCCGGGTCGGTACGGCCGGGCGCGTGCACGCCGGAGGCGTAGCCCAGGAAGGCGCTGCACCACGGCTCGTTGAGGGTGATCCACTGCTCCACGCGGTCGCCGAGCGCCTCGCCCACGATCTGCGCGTACTCCGCGAAGCGGTACGCGGTGTCACGCTCCGGCCAGCCGCCCGCGTCCTCCAGCTCCTGCGGCAGGTCCCAGTGGTAGAGGGTGATGGCCGGCTTGATGCCCTTGGCCAGCAGCTCGTCGACCAGGTTGCGGTAGAAGTCCAGACCGCGCTGCACGGCCGGGCCGCGGCCGGTCGGCTGCACCCGCGACCAGGAGACGGAGAAGCGGTAGGCGCTCAGGTTCAGGTCCGCCATCATCGCCACGTCGTCGCGGTAGCGGTGGTAGTGGTCGACAGCGATGTCACCGGTTTCGCCGCCGGCGGTCTTGCCCGGTGTGTGGCTGAAGGTGTCCCAGATGGAAGGGGTACGCCCGTCCTCACGCACCGCTCCCTCGATCTGGTACGCGGAGGTCGCGGCGCCCCAGAGGAAGGCGGGAGGAAAGGTCACCGGGGTCGCCGGCGTTGCGGAGTCAGACATGGAAGCGCTCCCATAGGAGGTCGTGGAAGACCGACGAATACGAAAAGAGCAGGGGAGGAGGAAGGGGCCGAGGCGGCGGTGACCCGGCCCCCGGGACACGTACGGGGACGAGCGGGCGTCAGCCCTTGACGGCTCCCTGCATGATGCCGCCCACGATCTGCTTGCCGAAGATCGCGAAGACCAGCAGCAGCGGCAGCGTGCCCAGCAGCGCACCCGCCATGATCAGGGACTGGTCCGGGGTGTAACCGCGGCCCAGGCCCGCGACCGCGACCTGCACGGTCGGATTACCGGTCTGGGTCAGTACCAGGAACGGCCACAGGAAGTCGTTCCAGGCCTGCACGAACATCAGCATGCCGAGCACGGCCATCGCCGGCCGCGCGGCCGGGAACACCACGTGCCACACCACGCGCCAGCTGCCCGCACCGTCCACCCGGGCCGCCTCGATCACCTCGTCGGGCAGCGCCTGGAGCAGGTACTGCCGCATGAAGAACACGCCGAACGCGCTCACCAGCGACGGGAAGATGACCGCCTGCAACTGGTCGGTCCAGTCGAGCTTGGCGACCATCATGTAGAGCGGGATGATGCTGAGCTGCGGCGGGATCATCATCGTGCCGATGACGATCAGCATCAGCGCGTTGCGGCCCTTGAAGCGCAGCTTGGCGAAGGCGAACCCGGCGACCGTCGACAGCACGACGATGGTCACGGCCGAGATGCCGGCCACGATCGTGGTGTTGAGGAACGCCTCACCGAGGTTGGCGTCGGTCCAGGCGATCTCCAGGTTCTTGAACAGGTTGGAGCCGAACCAGAACGGTGGCGGTGTCTCCGCCAGGCGCTGGTTGTCCCGGGACGCGGCGACCGCGGTCCAGAACAGCGGGAACAGCGACACGAGCGTGAACACGATCAGGATCACGTACGCGATCGGACCGCCGTGCAGCGTGCCACCCGCCCGCGCGGACTTCGGCAGACGCGAGCGCTTCGGCTTCTTGGCGGGGGTGGTTTCGGGGGGCGTCACAGTCGTCGTCACGGCCACAACTCCTTAACTGCTGGCGCGCAGCCGGCGCGAGATGACGTGGTTGATGATGCCGATGACGATCAGGATCGCGAACATCGTCCAGGCGATCGCCGAGGCACGGCCCAGGTGCTGGTTCACCCAGCCCTGCTCGTACAGGTACAGGCCGAGCGTCTGGAACTGGTGCTCCGCGCCGCCGGACGCCCCCTTGTTGGGGTCGAACAGCAGCGGCTCGCCGAAGAGCTGGCTGGCACCGATCGTCGAGACGACCACGGTGAACAGGATCGTCGGGCGCAGCGAGGGCAGCGTCACGTGGAGGAACTGCTTCCAGCGGCTGGCGCCGTCCAGCGCCGCCGACTCGTACAGGTCCTGCGGGATCGCCTGCATCGCGGCCAGGTAGATGAGCGCGTTGTAGCCCGTCCAGCGCCAGATGACGATGCTCGAGACGGCGAACTGGCCGGGCCACTTGTCGTCCTGCCAGCCGATCGGGTCGATCCCGACGAAGTCCAGCGCCCAGTTGATCATGCCGTAGTCACGCCCGTAGAGCAGCACGAACACCAGGGTGGCGGCGGCGATCGAGGTGGCGTACGGGGCGAGCATCGCGACCCGGTAGAAGGTCGAGGCGCGCAGCTTGTAGTTGAGGATGTGGGCGATGCCCATCGCCATCATCAGCTGCGGGACCGTCGAGATGAGGCCGATGGTCAGGGTGTTCTGCGCCGCGTTCCAGAAGAAGTCGTCGTCGAAGATCCGGGTGTAGTTCTTCAGCCCGACCCAGTTCATGTCGGTCGGGGCGGTCAGCTCCACCTGGTGCAGCGAGGCCCAGCCGGTGTAGATCAGCGGGAACAGGCCGAAGGCGGCGAACAGCAGGAAGAACGGCGCGACGAACGTGTACGGGCTCCAGCGCGCGTCGCGCTGCCAGCGGCGGGACAGTTTCGCCCGGCGCCTGCCTTCCTTGTCCGTCGGGGAGCCGCCGGGCCGACGGCCCGGGGCCGCGCCCCCCTTGACGGGGGACGCGGCGGTGTCGGAGCGGGTGGCCATTCGGGTCACTTGTCCAGGTTGTTGTCGATGGTCTTGGTGGCCGTCTCCCAGGCCTCCTTGGCGGACTTGCCCTTCGTCACCAGGATGACGCCGTTGTCCGTCAGACCCTGCTGGATGATCTGGTCCTTCGCGCCGATGATCTGGGTCGGGATCTGCTGGGCGGCCTCGGAGAAGATCGTGCCGATCGGCGCGTCACCGGTCATGTCGTTCTTCGCGCCGGTCACCTCGGGGCTGCTGTACGCGGCCGGGGCGCTCGGGAAGCTGCCCTGCACCTTGAACAGCTTCGCCTGCTGCTCGGGCGCGGTCAGCCAGGTCACCAGCTTCTGCGCCTCCTCGACGTTCTTGCCGCTCTTCGGCACGCCGAGGAAGGAGCCGCCCCAGTTGCCGGACTTGGGAGCCACGGCCACGTCCCACTTGCCCGCGGCGTCCTCCTTCGACTTGCCCTTGATGTAGCCGAGCATCCACGGCGGGCAGGCCATGGTGGCGAACTTGCTGTTGGCGATGGTCGTGTCCCAGGCCGGCTGGAACTGGGTCTGCGACTGGACCAGGCCCTTCTCGGCGGCCTCGGCGGTCAGGTCGAAGGCGGCCTTGACGGCGGGGTTGGTCTTGTAGATGACCTCGCCGGAGGCGTCGTAGAACTTCTCCTCCTCGCTGGAGAGGACGGCGTTGATCAGACCGCCGGGGGAGTCCATGAAGACGGTGCCCTTGGCGGCCTTCTTCTTGTACTTCTCACCGGTCTCGATGAACTTGTTCCAGTCGCCGGCCCACAGCTTGCCGACCTCCTCGCGGTCGGTGGGCAGACCGGCCTTCTCGAAGAGGTCCTTGCGGTAGCAGATGGCCATCGGGCCGATGTCGGTGCCGAGCGCGATCGTCTCGCCGCCCTTGGCGGTGGCCTGCTCCCACTTCCAGTCGACCCAGTTCTCCTTCTTCACGCCCTCGGCCTTGGACATGTCCGCGAACTTGTCCGCCTGGGTGGTGACGACCTCGGCGATGTTGCCGACCTCGACCGCCTGGACGTCCATCAGACCACTGTTGGTGGTCAGGTGGTTCAGCAGAGCGGGGTAGTAGTTCTCGTTCCGCTCGACGACGTTCTCTTCGATGTTGATGTCGGGGTTGAGCTTCTCGTACTCGTCGTAGAGTCCGGCTTCCTTGAAGCCCATGGTGCCGAAGAGACCCAGGGTGATCGTGGTCTTGCCCTCGCCGCCCGACGAGGAATCGGAGTCGTCTCCGCCGTCGTCGGCACAGCCGGCCAGCAGCCCGGTGCCCAGCGACACCACGGCCGCGATGGCCAGTGCCTTGCGGGCGATGGGCTTCCCCCCGCCCGACCGCTGACGGGAGAAGGGGAGGGTACGTGCTCGCATTGCGTCCTCCTGTTGCCCTGACGTGCCGACCCCCCGGCCAACGGCGTTGTTGGACCGTATGCTGCGCGTTGCGGCTCGGGCGGGGAACGTGCGGGTTGTGTATGTACCAGGTACTGTGGGAGCGCTCCCACAGGTGATGTGTTGAAGAGTCGCGGGTCCGGGCGGGGGTGTCAAGGGAACAGACGAGGCAAAGTGTGTTCAGTTATCTGCCTGTTAACTTGCCGCCGGAGACCGCCCTTCGGAACCTCGCAGTCCGCACGCCGGCCTTCCGGCGGCGGTCACCGCCACCACCGGGGCTGTTACATTCCTGGCCAGCGTGACATACGAAGGAAGGCGGAGCCGATGGCAAGCCACGGAGCGCGGGGCCGAAGCGGCGGCCGGCCCACCCTCGAAGAGGTGGCCGCGCGTGCCGGGGTGGGCCGGGGCACGGTGTCCCGGGTGATCAACGGCTCTCCCCGGGTGAGCGACGCCACGCGCGCCGTCGTGGAAGCGGCGGTCGCCGAGCTCGGTTACGTCCCGAACACGGCCGCCCGGGCACTGGCCGCCAACCGCACGGACGCCATCGCCCTGGTCGTGCCCGAGCCGGAGACCCGGTTCTTCGCCGAGCCGTACTTTTCCGACATGCTCCGGGGTGTCGGCGCGGCGCTGTCCGACACCGAGATGCAACTGCTGCTGATCTTCGCGGGCAGCGATCGGAAGCGGCAGCGGCTCGCCGAGTACCTGGCCGCGCACCGTGTGGACGGTGTGCTGCTGGTCTCGGTGCACGCCGACGACCCGCTGCCCGACATGCTGTCCCAGCTGGAGATCCCCGCGGTGATCAGCGGCCCGCGCTCGGCCGCGGAGACGCTGACGTCGGTGGACTCCGACAACTACGGTGGCGCCCGTCAGGCCGTCGAGCACCTCATCGGCCGGGGCCGGCGCACCATAGCCCACATCACCGGCCGCCTCGACGTGTACGGTGCCCAGCGGCGCATCGACGGTTACCGCGAGGCCCTGCTCGAGGCGGGCCACGAGGCGGACGACCTGCTGATCGAACCGGGTGACTTCTCCGAGGACGGCGGCCGGCGCGCGATGGCGGCCCTGCTGGAGCGCCGCCCCGACCTGGACGCCGTCTTCGCCGCCTCGGACGTCACCGCGGCCGGTGCCCGTCAGGCCCTGCGCGAGGCGGGCCGCCGCATCCCCGACGACGTGGCGCTGGTCGGCTACGACGACTCCGCCATCGCCCGCCACATGGACCCGCCGCTGACCAGCGTGCGGCAGCCGATCGACGACATGGGCCGCGCGATGATCGACCTGCTCCTCGCCGAGGTCGCCGACCGCCGCCCGTTCGCCTCCCGGGGCCTGGAGCGCCACCAGATGGTGCTGGCCACGGAACTGGTGGCCCGCGCCTCGTCATGACGCCGCGCGCGGGCCTGGTTCCGCGCCCCGCTCACGGACGGGCGCCCCGCGCACGGTCCTGTGCGCCACCCACGGCCCGGATACGCGTTCAGCCGGTGACCTCGACGCGAGGTCACCGGCTGACTGGTGAGGGTGAGTGACGGGACTTGAACCCGCGACATCCTGGACCACAACCAGGTGCTCTACCAGCTGAGCTACACCCACCATGGCCTTGTCGGTTGAGGTCAGTGACTTCCCCGACCGGCCGAGAAAAAGTGTACAGGGTCCGAAGGGGTGCTCGCGCACGGCTTTCCGCGAGGGCCTCCCAGGACCCCTCGGCATCCTACTGAGCAGGCAGTACGTGCTTGGCGGCGATCTTCTTCGCGGTCTCGGAGTCGGGTCCCGGCTGCGGGACGAAGACGGCCTCGCGGTAGTAACGCAGTTCCGCGATGGACTCCCGGATGTCGGCGAGGGCGCGGTGGTTGCCGTTCTTCTCGGGGCTGTTGAAGTACGCCCTCGGGTACCAGCGACGGGCCAGTTCCTTGATGCTGGACACGTCCACGATGCGGTAGTGCAGGTAGTCCTCCAGGGTCGGCATGTCCCGCAGCAGGAAGCCGCGGTCGGTGCCGACGGAGTTGCCGCACAGGGGCGCCCTGCCGGGCTCCTTGACGTGTTCCCTCACGTAGTCCAGGACCCGTCGCTCGGCGTCCTCGAGCGTCGTGCCGCCCGGCAGCTCGGTGAGCAGTCCGGACGCGGTGTGCATCTCCCGCACCACCTCCGGCATCGTCTCCAGGGCCCGCTCCGGCGGGCGGATGACGATGTCCACGCCTTCGCCGAGCACGTTCAGCTCGGAGTCGGTGACGAGGGCGGCCACTTCGATGAGTGCGTCGTCCGACAGCGAGAGGCCGGTCATCTCGCAGTCGATCCACACCATGCGATCGTTCATGTGTCTAACCTTAAGGCCCGGTTCGCCGTGCCGACCCCGCTGGTCGTACCAACGGTGCCGGTGTGAACGTCACAGCCCTGGGGTGCCGGACGGGCCGGAAACGCGGAGGAACACGGCGAACGGGCCGGAAACTGGTGCCTCCGGCCCGTCGGTCGTTGCCGTCATCTCACGGCGCGCCGCGCTGCCCCGGAACGCCGGGCGCCGAGGCCGTCAGGGACGGGCCCAGGGCGCTGGCCGCCGCGGTGCGGCGGGACTGGTGCGGCAGCGGGCTGTCCGGGTGCAGGGTGGACGGCAGCTGGTGCCCGGTGTGGCCCGGCTGCCCGGACGGGACGGTCCCCTGGGTGTGGGGGCTGCCCTCGCTGTTCTGGTTCCGGTCGGTCTGGGGCCGCCGCGCGCGGTACGCGGCCCGGTAGGCGGCCGGGGACGAACCCAGCTGGCGCCGGAAGTGGCCGCGCAGGGCGACCGGCGAGCGGAATCCGCAGCGGCCGGCCACCTCGTCCACCGAGTAGTCCGACGTCTCCAGCAGCCGCTGCGCCTGGAGCACCCGCTGGGTGATCAGCCACTGCAGCGGAGCGCTGCCGGTCAGCGAGCGGAAGCGGCGGTCGAACGTACGACGGCTCATGTACGCGCGTGCCGCGAGCGTCTCCACGTCGAACTGCTCGTGGAGGTGCTCCAGCGCCCAGGCGACGACCTCCGCGAGCGGGTCGGCGCCGATCTCCTCCGGTAAAGACCGGTCGAGGTAGCGCTCCTGACCGCCACTGCGGCGCGGCGGCACCACCAGACGGCGGGCGAGCGCGCCGGCCGCCTCGTTGCCGTGGTCCGTGCGCACGATGTGCAGGCACAGGTCGATGCCGGCCGCGGTGCCCGCCGAGGTCAGTACGTCGCCGTCGTCCACGAAGAGCTCCCGTGGGTCGACGTGCACCGACGGATAGCGCTTCGCCAGCGTCGGCGCGTACATCCAGTGTGTGGTCGCGGGCCGGCTGTCCAGCAGTCCCGCCGCCGCGAGGACGAAGGCGCCGGTGCACAGCCCGACGATGCGGGCGCCCTCCTCATGGGCCCGGCGCAGTGCGTCGAGCGAATCCTCGGGTGGCGGCGAGGTGATGGAACGCCAGGCCGGCACCACGACGGTGCCCGCCCGGGATATCGCCTCCAGGCCATGTGGCGCGGAGAGTTCCAGTCCCCCCGTGGTCCGCAGCGGGCCGTCCTCGCCTCCGCACACCAACAGGCGGTAGCGCGGTACGCCGGCGTCCTGGCGGTCGATCCCGAACACCGACAGCGGTATGGAACTCTCGAAGATGGGGCCGCCGCTGAACAGCAGCACCGCGACGATCTCCTTGCGGCGTCGCCCGGAGAGTTTCCGGACCGCGTTTTCCGGCGCGGCAGTGGAGTCGTGGCTCATACTGCTAAGCCCCCCTCGGTGGTCGCGGCTCCCTGATCCCTTCGGGTCTGTCGCTCCAACACGTTTCCCCTCGGTCCTGCACGAGTCCCCCGCCGTACGACAGTCAAGATCGAATCTACTGCGTCCAGTTGCGTCCGGGTGGCCAGTTGGTCACCCGGCACATTGTCGACTTGGCAACTTGGCGTGAAGCATTCGATCACGAAGGGTCGCACTCGCGGGACGTGCAGGGAAGTGCGCCTCGTCGCAGTGGCCAATCCCCATAGGGTGCACGGGGCTTGCGGGACCCTTTCCGTGCAGGTCGAACGGTGGTTGGGGGGTGGGAACGACAGGAGATGCACACCAGCCGGAAGTTGGCTGAAAAGATACGGTCGCGGGCGCGGAAACCGGTCAGTCGACCGGTGTGTCCCCGCCAGGGTGCGACCGGCCCTCTCGCACCCTGGCCCCGGCCCTCCGGCGCCCGACCCGCCGGGGCTCCGGCTCCTCGGGCGCCGGCCGTGCGGCGACCCGCTGGGAGCGGCGCGTCGGCAGGCGGCAGGCGTCCGTGACGGCCGCGAGGCCGAACGCCACACCGGTCGCCCTCGCGAGCGAGGAGCCGCACCACAGCGGGACCACCGGCACCAGCAGACAGCTGAACGCCGCCCGGTGGACCACGTCGTCCGCCGGGTCCCGTCCGGGCGCGGTGGTACGGTCCCGCCCGGGGGCGGGACCGGATCCCGGCGTGGGGTGCTCCCTGGGCTGTGGCTCACCGGGTTCACCGCACGGTCGGCCGGTGGGTCACCGCGGTCCGCAGCGGACGACCCGGAAGGCCCTGATCCCCGGCTGAGTGAACCCCGTGCAAACCAGCTGTACGGCGCAGCAACCATTGCGTGACGGGCGGACCCTCGTGCATGCTCCGGGGAACCCGCCTGCCGGTATGCGCGGGTCTGGGCTAAGGAGGCGTGCCGCCGTACCCTTGGGGGTATGGGGTTGGGAAGACCATTCCCGGACACAGCTCCGCCGCACACTGTCGTCCCCCATAGAAGGATCACAACCCCGAGACAGCCATGGCCGGTCACGAATTCTTCGAACCCGCGGACCGCAAGCGGCCGGTCGCCGATCCCACGGCGGCCGAACCCCTGGCGGCGGAGGACTCACGCCATCCCTGCGACCCCGCGTTCCGGCACGGGGTGGTCGTCGGTTTCGACGGCTCCACCTCCAGCGAACGGGCCCTCGCGTACGCCATCGGCATGGCGCGGCGCTTCGGCTCGGGCCTGATCATCGTCCATGTCGCCAACCGGCTGCCCACGACGGTCTGGGCGGGCTGTGAGCCCCCGGTCTTCGTGGATGTCCCGGACCACCGCACGGAGGTGCTCGGGCTCGAGCTCGCCTGTGCGGACTATCTGGCCGAGGTGCCGTGGATCCTGGTCGAGCGGGGTGGGGACATCTGCCACGAACTCGAAGAGGTGGGGCGGGAGTACTCCGCCGATGCGATTGTCGTGGGTTCCACCCACGGGCTCGTGGGGCGGCTCTTCGGCTCCGTCGCCGGCCGGCTGGCCAAGCGGGCGCGGCGGCCGGTCGTCGTGATCCCGTGAGTGTCACGGGCCCCCGTGTGCCGGCCGGCAACACGCGGGGCCCGTTCTGCTTCGTCGGCCTGTGCGGGTGCGTCGCGGTCCCTCGCGCGGTTCTCCGCGCCCGCGGCTGCGCACCTGAGGGACGCGCGGTGTCCCGCGTTCCCCCGGTGTCCTACTCGACCGTTACCGACTTGGCGAGGTTCCGCGGCTTGTCGATGTCCCTGCCGAGGGCCAAGGCGGTGTGGTAGGCGAAGAGTTGGAGGGGGATGCCCATCAGGATGGGGTCCAGCTCGTCCTCGTTCTTGGGGACCAGGAGTGTGTGGTCGGCCTTCTCCTGCTCCTGGTGCGCGACGGCGACGATCCGGCCGCTGCGGGCCTTGATCTCCTCAAGAGCCGCGCGGTTCTTCTCCAGCAGGTCGTCGTCCGGGACGATCGCGACCGTGGGGAGGGCCGGCTCGATCAGGGCCAGCGGGCCGTGCTTGAGCTCGGAGGCGGGGTAGGCCTCGGCGTGGATGTAGGAGACCTCCTTGAGCTTCAGCGAGGCCTCACGGGCCACCGGGTAGCCCCGGACACGGCCGATGAAGAGCATCGAGCGGGCCTCGGCGTACTCCAGGGCCAGCTTCTTGATCTCCTCCTCCTGCTCCATGACCTCGGCGATCTGCCCCGGGAGCCGGCGCAGGCCCTCGATGATCCGCTTGCCGTCGCGCACCGACAGGTCACGCGTGCGTCCCAGGTGCAGGGCGAGCAGAGCGAAGGCGACGGTGGTGTTGGTGAAGCACTTGGTGGACACCACGCACACCTCAGGACCGGCGTGCACATAGACGCCGCCGTCCGCCTCGCGGGCGATCGCGGAGCCGACGACGTTGACCACGCCCAGCACCCGCGCGCCCTTGCGCTTCAGCTCCTGCACGGCCGCCAGCACGTCGTACGTCTCACCGGACTGGGAGACGGCGACGTACAGGGTGTCGGGGTCCACGACCGCGTTGCGGTAGCGGAACTCGGAGGCCGGCTCGGCGTCGGCGGGGATGCGCGCCAGCTCCTCGATCATCTGCGCGCCGATCATGCCGGCGTGGTACGAGGTGCCGCAGCCGAGGATCTTCACGCGGCGGATCCGGCGCGCCTCACGGGCGTCCAGGTTGAGGCCGCCGAGGTGCACGGTGGAGAAGCGGTCGTCGATCCGGCCGCGCAGCACGCGGTCCACGGCCTCGGCCTGCTCGTGGATCTCCTTGTGCATGTAGGTGTCGTGGCCGCCCATGTCGTACGAGGCCGCCTCCCACTCCACGGTGGTCGGCTCGGCGGTCGTACGGGTGCCCTCGGTGGTGTACGTGCGGAAGTCGTCGGCCTTGAGGGTGGCCATCTCGCCGTCGTCCAGCGTGACTATCTGCCGGGTGTGGGCGACCAGCGCGGCGATGTCGGAGGCGACGAACATCTCCTTCTCGCCGATGCCGAGGACGACCGGGGAGCCGTTGCGGGCGACGACGATGCGGTCCGGGAAGTCGGCGTGCAGGACGGCGATGCCGTAGGTGCCCTCGATGAGGCGCACGGTCTCGCGGACCTTGTCCTCCAGCTTCTCCGCCTGCGAACGGGCGATGAGGTGGGTGAGGACCTCGGTGTCGGTCTCGGAGAGGAACTCGACGCCGTCCGCCTCCAGCTTGCGGCGCAGGTCGGAGGCGTTGTCGATGATGCCGTTGTGGACGACGGCGACCTTGCCCCCGGCGTCCAGGTGGGGGTGGGCGTTCACGTCGGAGGGGGCGCCATGGGTGGCCCAGCGGGTGTGGGCGATGCCGGTGGTGCCCTTGAAGCGCGCCGGGACCTTCGCCTCCAGGTCGCGCACCCGGCCCTTGGCCTTGACCATCTTCAGACCGGCCGTCTTCGGGGACGTGACCGCGATGCCCGCCGAGTCGTAGCCGCGGTACTCCAGGCGCTGCAGGCCCTCGAGCAGCAGCGGGGCGACCTCACGCCTGCCGATGTATCCGACGATTCCGCACATATGCGTATGTTCCTAGCCGTAGACGATGCGGCGCAGCTGCCGGAGCGAGAGCTCGGGCGGCGCCACCGCTCGGTATCTGAGGTCCGCCTCGATCCGTTCGAAGATCGTCGCGTTCACCAGGCCCTGGGCCTGGAGTTCGCGGTGGCGGCGACGGACGTACTCCTCGGTCGTCTCGTCGAAGTAGGCGAGCACGTCCTGGATCACCCGCAGCGCCTCGCCCCGGCTGAGGGGCGTGGACCGCGTCAGATGATCAACAAGTTCGTCGTGCACCCGATGATCCTGAGGTACCGGCAGCGGTTTCGCAAGAATCGTGCCCGATATCGGGCAGGTCCCGTGGTGGTGCGGTCACATCCGCTTCAGGATCGCCTGTTTGGCGAGGGTGAACTCCTCGTCGGTGAGCACGCCGGAGCGGTGCAGCTCACCCAGCTCCCGCAGCCGGCGGAGCAAGGCGTCGTGGTCGTCCTCGGAGGGGGAGGAAGGCGGCCGCGGGGAGGCCTCCGGTTCCCCCGGGCCGGCGTCGTCGGCGGGTGCGGCCGGGTGGGGCAGGCGGGCCTGGACGGCGGCGGCCACGAGCGCCATCAGCGGATCCTTCTTGAAGCCCCACAGCTCCACCGAGTTGGGGTCGTACTTGGCCGGGGCCCTGGTGGCGGCGTTGCGCACGGTGAAGCGGAGGTGGCCGTTCTCCAGCCCGGCCGCCGGCTGCCACTCCACGCCGGTCAGGTCCGTCACCGCGAGGGTGCGGGTGCCGGCGGCGGCCTTGGCGTCCTCCGTCTTCCAGTTCCACTCCAGCCGGACGCGCTCGCCGTCGAAACTCACCGTGCCGTCCCCGGCCGAGACGGACAGCGGCACGGACGGGCCGGGCATCAGATACCCGGTCACCGGGTCGGAGGGGATCTGGTCCAGCAGCAGTGCGGTGCGGACCTCCTCCGTGAAGTACTCTGCGACGCCGTAGCGGTCGGAGTCGACGATCAGCTGGTAGGGGTCGTGCGGCTCGGCGAGCCGGCCGCCGGTCGCGTGCAGCAGGGGGTCGGCGCCGTCGCGCAGCCTCAGCCTCAGCCGCCCCGCCTTCTTCCCCTGCTCGAACGATATTCCCGCCAACGCCTGGAGGGGCAGCACCAGTTCACCCAAGGTCCTGCGCAGCAGGCCGACGTTCTTGTCCCGGCCGGGAGTCAGCCGCAGGGTCTCCCCGTCGAACGTCCACGTACCGTCCTTCTGGATGATTTCCGCCATGGGGTGATTGTTTCACCGGATCTGCGGGAGAGTGGTCTATACCCCATCCGGCTTCCCTTGCGGAGCCCCGGAGTTGAGATGCGGCTTCCTTCGCGGGAGCCCCGGAGTTGAGATGCGGCTTCCCCCGCGGGAGCCACGGAGTTGAGAAGGGAGCGCGTGTGAGACGGCAACGACGGCACCACGGAACGACTCCCCGCACCACCCGGCTGCTCGGATCCCTGCTGCTGGTCGTGGCGGCAGGGGCCGTCATGGTGGGAGCGGCCCCCGTGCAGGGCGACAGCCCCGCCCGGGGCGCGACCCCCGTCCCGCTGGACCGGGTGATCCCGGCCCCCGCCTCGGTGGAACCGGGCGGATCCCCGTACCGCATCACCGAGAACACCCCGATCCGGGTCGACGGTTCCCGTGAGGCCCGCCGCGTCGGCGAGTACCTCGCGGACGTCCTGCGGCCCTCCACCGGCTACCGGCTGCCGGTCACCGACCACGGCAAGGGTGGCATCCGGCTGCGGATCGCCGAGGGCACCTACGGCAGTGAGGGCTACCGCCTGCACAGCGGCCGTTCGGGCGTCACCCTCACCGCCGCCGAGCCCGCCGGACTCTTCCACGGGGTGCAGACCCTGCGCCAGCTGCTCCCCGCGTCCGTCGAGCAGAACTCCGAACAGCCCGGCCCCTGGCTGGTGGGGGGCGGCATCATCACGGACACCCCGCGCTTCGGCTGGCGCGGCGCCATGCTCGACGTCTCCCGGCACTACTTCTCCGTCGACGAGGTCAAGCGTTACATCGACCAGATCGCCCTGTACAAGATCAACAAGCTGCATCTGCACCTCAGCGACGACCAGGGCTGGCGCATCGCCATCGACTCCTGGCCGCGCCTGGCCACCTACGGCGGCTCGACCGAGGTCGGCGGCGGGCCCGGCGGCCACTACACCAAGGCCGACTACAAGGAGATTGTCCGCTACGCCTCCTCACGTCACCTGGAGGTCGTCCCCGAGATCGACATGCCGGGCCACACCAACGCGGCCCTCGCCTCCTACGCCGACCTGAACTGCGACGGCGTGGCACCCCCGCTGTACACCGGCATCGAGGTCGGCTTCAGCTCGCTGTGCGTCGACAAGGAGATCACGTACGACTTCGTGGACGACGTGGTGCGGGAGATCGCCGCGCTCACACCCGGCCGCTACCTCCACATCGGTGGCGACGAGGCGCACTCCACCCCGCACGAGGACTTCGTGACGTTCATGGACCGGGTGCAGCCGATCGTCGCGAAGTACGGCAAGACCGTGATCGGCTGGCACCAGCTGACCGGCGCGGACCCGGCGAAGGGCGCGCTCGCCCAGTACTGGGGTCTGGACCGCACCAGCGGTGCGGAGAAGGAGCAGGTCGCCGAGGCCGCGCGGAACGGCACCGGGCTGATCCTCTCGCCGGCCGACCGGGCCTACCTCGACATGAAGTACGACAAGAACACGCCGCTCGGGCTGTCCTGGGCGGGGTACGTCGAGGTGCAGCGGTCCTACGACTGGGACCCGGGGGCGTATCTGGAGGGTGTGCCGGAGTCCGCGGTGCGGGGCGTCGAGGCGCCGCTGTGGACGGAGACGCTGTCGGATTCGGGCGAGCTGGAGTTCATGGCCTTCCCGAGGCTGCCGGGGATCGCCGAGCTGGGGTGGTCGCCTGCGGCCACGCATGACTGGGCGGGGTACCGGGAGCGGCTGGCCGCGCAGGCCCCGCGGTGGGAGGCGCTGGGGGTGGGCTACTACAAGTCGCCGCAGGTGCCGTGGTCCTGACCGTGGTGAGTCGGCTGCGACGCCGTGGGGGCTGGTCGCGCAGTTCCCCGCGTGCCCGGGGGAGGGCTGGATCTGAGCCCTCCCGTACCTGAGGTGTATGCCTGGACGGGCGCTCCGAAGGACCGTGCTTCCGGAGCGCCCGTCCGTACGCGGGGGCTGCTACCGACCCGCGAGGGGGTTCCTCAGCGTGCCGATCAGCTGGAGGGCGCCGGACGGGTCCGTCAGGTCGACCATCTGCTGGTTGTCGCGCAGCTGGAGGCGGTTGAGGCAGGACAGGGCGAACTCGGGGGCGAACATGTCGTACCGGGCGAACTTGCCGGCGAGTTCCGGCACCGATGACTGGTACTCACGGGTGACCTCCGCGACCGTGTCCCAGAATCCGTCCTCGTCCAGGACGCCCTCCTCGGCCAGGTTCGCCGCGAGGAAGCGGAAGAAGCAGTCGAAGACGTCCGTGAAGATCGACAGCAGCTTCGTGTCCTCCGGGACCTCCACCCGGATGCGGGTGACCTCCGGCGGGAGGACCGCGTCCGGGTCCATCACCGCGATCTCCTCGGCGATGTCCTTGTAGATCGCGCGCTTCACCACGCCGTCCGCCAGGACGAGGATCACGTTCTCGCCGTGCGGCATGTACACCAGGTCGTAGGCGTAGAAGCTGTGCAGCAGCGGGACGTAGTACGCGCGCAGGTAGCGCCGCAGCCACTCGGCCGGGGCGAGCCCCGAGCGCCCGATCAGCGCGCCGGCGAAGGACTTCCCCTCGTGGTCGACATGGACCAGCGAGGCCATGGTGGCGAGGGACTCGCCGCTCTCCAGGGACGGCACCGGGCTCTGACGCCACAGCGCGGCCAGCATCTTGCGGTACGGCGAGTAGCGGTCCGTGGCCTGCTCGTACTCCAGGTGCCGGTAGCCCACGGCGGCCCGCTCCCGGATGATCGACAGTCCTGTGGCCCGAAGTACCGGGTCGCTGTCCATGAGCTGTGCCAGCCAGTCGTTGATCGCCGGGGTCGCCTCCATGTAGGCGGCGGACAGCCCGCGCATGAAGCCCATGTTGAGGACGGACAGTGCCGTCTTGACGTAGTGCTTCTCCGGGTGCGACCGGTTGAAGAAGGTACGGATGGACTGCTGGGCGAGGTACTCGTCGTCGCCCTCGCCCAGGCAGACCAGGTGACGGCGGGCGACCTCGGCGGCGAAGGTGACGGAGAGCTTGTTCCACCACTGCCAGGGGTGGACGGGAATCAGGAGGTAGTCGGCGGGGTCCAGATCCTGGTCGCGCAGGACGGCGTGGAAGCCCTCGACGGTCTCCTCGCCCAGCTCCTGGCGGATGAACGACTCGTACTCGATCCCGACGCCGGCCGTGAACGCGGCGCGCGAGCGGTGCGCGGCCAGCCACACCAGCCGGACCGGGTTCGCCGTCTCCGGCGCGTACGACCGGTACTCGTGGACACCGAAGCCGAGCCGGCCGTTGTTGGCGACGAAGCAGGGGTGGCCCTCGGTCATACCGGTCTCGATGGCCTGGAAGCCGGCGCCGACCAGCTC
Organism: Streptomyces sp. NPDC031365; assembly: GCF_055569765.1. NCBI lineage: Bacteria > Bacillati > Actinomycetota > Actinomycetes > Kitasatosporales > Streptomycetaceae > Streptomyces > Streptomyces sp. NPDC031365. Next base: position 32,411 of record NZ_JBVIIM010000009.1, read on the forward strand.
GGCGACCGGGACCTGCGGCTTGGTGAGCTTGTAGCAGGTGCCCGACAGGGTGGAGGAGATCTCCTCCAGGTACACCGGCAGGATCTCGTCGCTCAGGCCCAGGGACTTCCGCAACTCGATGAGGAAGTCCAGGGCCGCCAGCTCGAGTTCGGCGTCACCGCGGTGACGGGTGATCGAGTCGGCGTCGACCTGCCAGTGGTCCAGGGCGCGCCGGGTCGCCGTGTAGGTGTACCGGGTCAGGCCGTCGTCACTGCGGACGACGTACCCGCCGTCGCCGGTGGCCTCCGGCGTGATGAGCCGCTCGTGCGCGAACTCGGCGAGCGCCTTGCGGATCAGCAGCCGGTTGGCCCGTGCCCAGTGGTGGGGGGACAGATGCGCCACGGCGTCGGACAGGGTCATACGGACACTCCTCGGGCGGCGGCCATGAACCGTGCGCGTGTGCAGAAGCTCAGCAGTGCGCGCTTCTCCGGCTTGTCGATCTCACGCTCGGGGACGAAGCCCACGGCCTCGTTCAGGGCGTGTACGGCCTTGTTGCCCACGTCCGGTTCGACCACGACCCGGCGGGTCGCGGGGTCGGCGAACAGCTCCTCCATCACGGCGGTGATGACGGCCCTGGTGAAGCCGTGGACGGGGCGGTCGGTGGGGGCGACCAGGAAGTGCATGCCGACATCGCCCGGCTCGGGGTCGTACAGGCCGACGAGTTCGGCGTACCGGGGGTCGTACCTCTCCATCAGGAACGCCGGTTCGCCGTCGTGCAGGCCCAGATGGGCGTGGTGGTGCTCGTGGGCGGCGATGCGCATGTACTCGCGTTCGACGTCCTGGAGTTTCGCGTCCTGCATCATCCAGAACGCGGCCTTGGGGTCGGTGACCCAGCGGTGCAGCAGCTCGGCGTCCTTGAGCGGGTCCAGGGGGCGGACGGTGAACGTACCTATGCCCGTATGACCCGCATTTCCCGTACTGCTCATACCGCGAACTCCTGGAACGCGATGGCCTTCTCGACCGGGTAGTACTCGGTGCCCAGCAGCTCACGGATGATGGACGCGTTGCGGTACGGGCCCATGCCCAGGTCGGGGCTGGTGACGCTGTGCGTGTGGACGCCCGCGTTCTGCAGGAAGACCCCGCGGCCGGTGACGTCGATGGCGTAGTTGCGGGCGACGTCGAAGCGGCCGTGACCGTCGAAGCGGATCCGGTCCCGCACCGGGTCGAGGAAGGCCGGGGGCTCGTAGTGGTAGCCGGTGGCCAGCACCAGGCCCTCGGTGCGGATCTCGAAGTCCTTGCCCTGCTCGTCCTGGTGGAAGCCGAGCGTGTACGCGCCGTCCTCGTACCGGGCGGTGGTGAGCGAGGAGTTGGTGAGCAGCCGGGTGGGGACGGGGCGGCCGGCGCCCTCGACGTGCTTCTGGTACAGCAGGTCGAAGATCGCGTCGATCAGCTCCGAGTTGATGCCCTTGAACAGGCCCTTCTGCTGCTTCTCCAGGCGGTAGCGGGTCTCCTCGGGCAGTGCGCGGAAGTAGTCGATGTAGTCCGGGGACGTCATCTCCAGGGTCAGCTTGGTGTACTCCAGCGGGAAGAACCGCGGGGAGCGGGTGACCCAGTTGAGCTGGTAGCCGTGGACGTCGATCCCGGAGAGCAGTTCGTGGTAGATCTCGGCGGCGCTCTGTCCGCTGCCGACGATCGTGACCGACTTCTTCTTCAGCAGTTCCGCCTTGCGGTGCGTGTACCGCGCGTTGTGGAAGAGGTCGCCGTCCAGGCCGCGGCACGGCTCCGGGACGAACGGTACGGTCCCGGTGCCGAGCACCAGGTGCCGGGCACGGTAGGTGTCACCGGCCGCCGTCGCCACGACGTAGAGCTCCTCGCTCTCGTCGTACGTCACCTCGGTGACCGTCGTGCCGAAGCGGATGCTGCTCAGCTTCTGCGCGGCCCAGCGGCAGTAGTCGTCGTACTCGACCCGCAGCGGGTAGAAGTTCTCGCGTATGTAGAACGAGTACAGTCGGCCCTTCTCCTTCAGGTAGTTGAGGAAGGAGTACGGGGACGTCGGGTCGGCGAGGGTGACCAGGTCCGACATGAACGGGGTCTGCAGGTGGGCGCCGTCCAGGAACATCCCGGCGTGCCACGCGAAGTCCGGCTTCGACTCCAGGAAGACGCCGTTCAGCTCGTCGATGGGCTCGGTGAGGCAGGCGAGGCCGAGGTTGAAGGGGCCCAGGCCGATGCCCACGAAGTCGTGGGCGGGGTGCGGGGCTTCAGCAGGCGCGGTCAAGGGTCTCTCCCAGGTACTGCTCGGCGTGGCCGGCGATCAGATCGAGGACGGCCGAGAGATCGTCCGTCGTGGTCTCGGGGTTCAGCAGGGTGAACTTCAGGTAGTGGCGTCCCGCCACCTTGGTGCCCGCGACCACCGCGTCACCGGAGGCGAACAGGGCTTTGCGGGCGTGGAGGTTGGCGCGGTCGATCTCGGCGGGGTCGGTGACGGCCGCCGGGATGTAGCGGAAGACCAGGGTGGAGAGGTTCGGCTCGACCACCACGTCGAAACGGGGGTCGGCGGCCATCAGCTTCCAGCCCCGGGCCGCGAGGTCGCAGACCTCGTCGAAGAGCTCGCCGATACCGTCGGCACCCATCACGCGCAGGGTCATCCACACTTTGAGCGCGTCGAAGCGGCGGGTGGTCTGCAGGGACTTGTCCACCTGGTTGGGGATGCGCTCGGTCACCATGCGGCGTGGGTTGAGGTACTCGGCGTGGTAGGTGGCGTGCCGCAGCGTGGCGGCGTCACGGACCAGCAGGGCCGACGAACTCACCGGCTGGAAGAAGGACTTGTGGTAGTCGACGGTGACCGAGTCGGCGCGCTCGATGCCGTCGATGCGGCCCCGGTACTTCAGCGAGGTGAGCAGTCCGCAGCCGTAGGCGGCGTCCACGTGCATCCAGGTGCCGTACTGCTCGCACAGCCCGGCGATCTCTGGCAGCGGGTCGATGGAGCCGAAGTCGGTGGTGCCGGCGGTGGCGACGACGGCCATGGGGACCAGGCCCGCCTCGCGGCAGCGCTCCAGTTCACGGGCGAGGGCGACGGTGTGCAGCCGTTTGTCGTGGTCGACGGGTACCACCACCACGGCGTCCGGACCGAGGCCGAGCAGCTTCGCGGATTTCTGCACGCTGAAGTGGCTGACCTCGGAGGCGAAGACGCGCAGTTTCGCGGGGTCGTCGGTCTTGGCCTCCTCACGGGCCAGCAGCAGCGCCTGGAGGTTGGACTGGGTACCGCCGGAGGTGAACACGCCGTCGGCGGCCGGGCCGAAGCCGACACGGCCGGTCGTCCAGTCGATGATCTTCCGTTCGATGAGGGTCCCGCCGGCCGACTGGTCCCAGGTGTCCAGGGAGGAGTTGACGGCGGAGAGCACCGCCTCGCCGAGCACGGCCGGGATGACGACCGGGCAGTTGAGGTGGGCGAGGTAGCGGGGGTGGTGGAAGTAGATCGCGTCCCGGAGGTAGACGTCCTCCAGTTCGTCCAGCACCGCGGCGGTGTCGTGCAGGGGGCGGTCGAGATCGATCGCGTCGATGCGGGGGGCGAGGGCGTCGACCGGGATCCCGGTGAACGGCCGCTCGGTGGTGGCGAGTTTCGCGGCCACCCGCTCGACTCCCTCGGTCACGGAGCGACGGTAGTGCTCCGCGGTGGTGTCGTTGAGCAGGTGTGAGCGCATATGGGGGTCCTCCGGTGGGGACGGTCCGGTGCGGGGAGCTGTCCAGTGCGTAGCTTAGGGTAGCCTAACCTAAACCACACGTCAGTCCCTTCCGCTCCCGGCCGTGACGGCAATCACTCCCGCCGGGAACATGGCGGACCGTCAACTCCGTGGCGCATCAACCCAGTTCGCGCATCTGCTCCTCCGTCAGCCCGCGGCGCCAGTAGCCCACGAACGTCACCCGCCGGCGGTCGATCCCGCGTTCGCCGACGACGTGCCGCCGCAGTTGCCTGACACAGCCCGCCTCCCCGGCGAGCCAGACGTACGGCCGGGCGGCGGGCGGGAGTTCGGCGGCCCGGAGGTCCTCCAGGGCCATGGGGGAGGCCTGGGCCGGTGAGGTGGAGGCCCCCTCCCGGACGTACCACGTGATCTCGGCGTCCGCCTCGGTCGCCAGGTCCTGGATGTCCCCCGAGTGCGGTACCTCCAGCCATGCCCGGGCGCGGGTGCCGGCCGGGAGGGTCCCGAGGACGGCCGCTGCGGCGGGCAGGGCGGTCTCGTCGGCCCACAGGAGGGCCAGGTCGGTGTCACCGGGCGGGCGGAAGCGGATCGCGCGGTTGTCGGCGATCGCGGGACCGAGCAGCAGCACCCGGTCACCGGCGGTGGCGCGGGCGGCCCAGCGGGACGCCGGACCCGCCTCGGCGGACGCGCCGGCCTCCTCGGTGATGCCGTGCAGCACGAAGTCGATGTCGACCTCGCCGGTGTGCCCCCCGGCGTCCGCGCGCAGCTCCCGGAGCGTGTACGAGCGCATCACCGCCCGCACGTCCTCGGGCAGTTCGCGCCAGCCCTGCCACCAGTCGTCGCCCCGTTCGAGCGGCACGACCGGCTCGCTCTGCCCCGGGTGCGGCAGGAACAGCGACAGCGACTGGTCCCGCCCCTCGGAGCGGAAGTCGCGCAGGTCGGGACCGGCGAAGGTGACCCGGACCAGGGACGGGCCGAGCCGCCTCGTCGCTGCGACCTGGAGGGCGAAGAAGCGGAACGGGGCGGCTACGGCAGTGCTCACGTATGGCTCCGGGGAAGGAGGGTTCTGTCAGGGAGGGTCAGCCGACCTTCTTGGCCTTCTCGATGGCCGCGGCGAGCGCCTCGACCGGCGCGACGCACTTGTCGTAGGACAGGATCGGCTCGGTGGAGCGGGCGATGACCTGGCCGGCCTTGACCGCGGGGAGCTTCTTCCAGGTCGCCTCGGTGATGTCGGCGGGCTGGATGGCCGAGGTGCGGTCGTCCATCATGATGACGTCGGCCTCGTGCTTGTCGACGTTCTCCCAGCTGAGGCTCTCGAACCAGCCGCCGGTGGCCTTCTTGGCCTCCTCCGTCGGCTCGACGAAGTTCACGCCGAGGGCCTTGAAGTACTCCAGGTCGACGGAGAGGTTGGTGCCGGAGACGTAGAAGAGTTCGGGGCTCGCCGAGCCCACCATCACCTTGATGCCGGGGTTGGTCCTGACGGCCTTGCGCAGCCGCTCCGAGGCCTCCTCGAAGCGCTTCTTGGCGTCGGTGGCCTTCGCCGCCTTCATGTCGGCGCCGAGCGACTCGGCCAGCTCCCACATCCGCTGGAGCGGGCCGGTCAGCTGGCGGTCGTAGACGGAGATGGCGACGCTCGGGGCGAGCTTGGCGATCTTGTCCTTGGACGCCTCGGGGACGTACCAGAGGGTGCCGGTGTCGTCGAACATCGTGGAGATCAGGACGTCGGGCGCGAGCGTCGCGTACTTCTCGACGTTGAACTGGTCCCAGACGTTGCCGAGGATGGTCACCTTGCTGATGTCCATGTCGCCGGCCTGCACATCGGCCTTGCCGTCCTTGGTCTCCGTCGGCCCGAAGACGCCCTTGACCTGGATGCCGTAGTCGTACAGCGCGGCCGCCACACCGGTGAACGCGACGATGTTCGCAGGGACCTTGTCGAGCTTCACGGTGGTGCCGCGGTCGTCCTTGAAGGACCAGGGGCCGGACTTCGCCGCCTTCGTCGGCTCGGAGCCCCCGCTCTTCGTCTGATCGTCACCGCAGGCCGTGAGCGCGGCGCCGAGTCCGAGGGCGCCGCCGGCGGCGAGCAGTCCGCGGCGGGAGAAGCGGGCGGTTCGGGCGTTCGACATGGGCGGATCTGCTTTCGTGCGGACGGAGCGGAGCCACTGGGTGCGAACCTGCGGGACCCCTGGCTGGAAACAGGCTTAGGTTAGCCTAACCTCAGGAAATGTCCACAGGGTGCCCGGTCTGCATCCCCGGCCGAGTGGGGTGAAATGCGCGGCCTGTACCGTGATTCCCGTCACGTGAGGGGGTGACCGTGGGGTCGGTCCGACGCTGGGGCACTCCGGCGGCGAACTACCCTCAGGCGGACGGGGGCTGACCTCCCGCGGGCCCGCGGACGACGACGGCATGCTCCCCGGGTGGTGCTCCTGATCCCCCTGTGGGCGGTGTTCCCGGCCCGGTGGCTCCCCATAGGATCCCCGGCCCGCCCGAAGCCGGGCGTCACATGAGGCCGTTACCGGACCGCCGGCTCGGCACTGCTCCCGGCTCCCCTGGCGTTCCTGACGATCCGTCCTGACCGACGGCTGAGCACGTGGCTCGTGCCGTCGCTGATGCCGGAGGCGAACGTCGGGCGGGTGCGGCACGACGGTCCACGCACGGTAGTCGCACCCGTCCTCACGTCCCCCGGAAGGGTCTTCCGGGGTGGCGTCCGTTCCTCTCACTCCGGCAGACGGTGGGACGCCGCCGCCGACATGGCGGCCGGAAGCATCTCGCTGAGCGAGGTGCCCGCGGAGGTCCCCGCGGACGTCCCCCCGGCACCCGGCAGGTCGACCGGGACCGGGAAGATGACGGTGGAGCGGCCCTCGCTGCCCAGCTCCATCAGGGTCTGCAGGTAGCGGAGCTGGATGGCGGCGGGATGCTCGGCGAGCTTCGCCGCCGCGTCCCGGAGGTTGTGGGCGGCCTGGACCTCACCCTGGGCGCCGATGATTTTGGCGCGGCGCTCCCGCTCGGCCTCCGCCTGCCGTCCGATGGCCCGCTGCATGGCCTCGGGGATCTCGACGTCCTTGATCTCGACCAGGGTGACCTTCACCCCCCAGGGCTCGGTCTGCTCGTCGAGGATGTGCTGGAGGCTCGTGCCCAGGCGGTCGCGCTCGGCCAGCAGCGCGTCCAGGTCGTGCCGGCCGAGTACGGAGCGCAGGGTGGTCTGGGCGAGCTGGGAGGTGGCCACGGCGTAGTTCTCGACCTCCGTCACCGAGCGCGTGGGGTCGACGACCCGGAAATACGCCACCGTGTTGACCCGTACGGGAACGTTGTCGCGGGTGATGGCCTCCTGCGGCGGGATGGTCAGGGCCACCGTACGCAGGTCGACCCGGACCATGCGGTCCACCAGCGGCACCAGGAGCACCGGACCCGGGCCGCGCAGGGTGCGCAGGCGGCCGAGGCGGAAGACGACGGCGCGCTCGTACTCGCGCAGGACGCGCAGGCTCACTGCCGCCGCGGCGGCGCCGCAGCCGATGATGACGGCGACGGCGGTGGAGACGGTGAGGGGTGTCCAGATCACAGGTTGCTCCTGTCGTCGGACGCGGAACCGCGGCCCCGGACGGTCGCGTAGCGGGAGGGTGCCCGGAACGACGCCGAGGACGGGGCCGAGGGCGCGTCCGGGAACGGCGATGAGAACGCGGTGGAGGGAAGGCCGGGCTCGGGGAAGCCCGCGGGGGTGGCCCGGAAGTGGGCGGTGAGCCACCAGCCGGCCGCGGCCGTCGCGGCGCCCGTCGCACCGGAGAGGGCGAGATCGGCGGGCGCGTGATGGCGTACGGCCTCGACGACGACGAGCAGTGCGGCGAGCGCGACGAGCACCAGGGCCACACCGCGGTGGAAGCGCCCGGCCTCGGAGTGGGGCCACGGACGCAGCGGACGGACGATCTCCCGTCCGCCGTCGTCGGACGTGCAGTCGTCCTTGCGGGGACAGGCGTTGCACACGACCGGCTTGGCCCGGTACCGCACCAGCTCTCCGTCCCGGTCCGGGCGCTGGGGCCAGAGCAGTTGGTCGGTGGGGCAGACCCAGGCGTCGTGCTCGGGCCGGTAGGTGAAGCCACCGGTGCGCAGCCGCTCGCTGCGTGTGGAGATGTGGCGGGCCAGCCGGTCCAGACCGGCGGCGGCGGCCAGCAGGACCGCCGCGTAGCCGTCGATCAGGACCGCCTCGGTGGCGAACGGGCCGATCACCGCTTGTCCGTTGTGATGGTCTCGTCGATGTCGGAGAGCCGGGGCGCCGGCACCGCACCGGTGGCGGGATCGGCGGCGGCCTCGCGGCCCCGGTGACGTACGCCGAGCCAGCACAGCCACAGCAGCGGGAGGACACCGCCGATGATGAAGATCAGATCACCGGGCATGCGCATCCACTCCAGGAAGTTCAGCGCGGGGTCGCCGGTGAGGTAGTGCAGCTCGCGGGCCTCGAAGTAGCCGGAGTCCACGGACTTGTACAGCTGCACCAGGCCGATCGGCAGCAGGGTCGCGAAGCACATCCAGGCCAGCCCGATGTTCAGCGACCAGAACGAGAAGCGGATCCATTTCTCCGGCCACTTGTCGGAGGGAATCATGTAGCGCAACGCGAACACGGCGAAGGCGATGGCCAGCATCCCGTACACGCCCATCATGGAGCCGTGTGCGTGGTTCGCCGTCAGGGCCGTGCCGATCTGGTAGTAGGACACGATGGGAAGGTTGATCAGGAAGCCGAAGACCCCGGCGCCGAGGAAGTTCCAAAAGCCCACCGCCACCAGGAACATCACGGCCCACCGGTGCGGGAAGGGAGACTTGGACTCCGTCTGCTGGTGTGCCCCGAGCTGGATGAAGCTCCACGCCTCCACGGTCAGGAAGGTCAGCGGGATGACCTCCATCGCGGAGAAGAAGGCGCCGAGCGCCATGTGCTCCGCGGGCTCGCCGCTGAAGTACAGGTGGTGCATGGTCCCCAGGACGCCGCCCGCCGAGTACAGGATGATGTCCAGGTAGATGACGACGAGGGCGACCTTCTCGCGTACGACGCCGAGCAGCACGAACATGTAGGCGACCATCGTGGTGGTGAACAGCTCGAGGAAGTCCTCCACCCACAGGTGCACCACCCAGAAGCGCCAGAACTCGGTCACCGTGAAGTGGTCCCCGGCGCGTGCCAGCAGCCCGACCGCGTAGACGACGGGGATGGTCAGGCCGGCGAGGAAGAAGAGCCAGGGCATGTTGCCCCTGTGCTCCTGGGCCAGGGTCCTGCGCATGACCCGCCACATCATGAACAGCCACAGGAACAGGCCGACGACGAGCAGGATCTGCCACACGCGGGCCAGATCGAGATACTCGAACTGCATGCTGCCGAAGAAGTTCCCCGGGTCGATCAGCCCGTGGATGGACAGGCCCTCACCGATCAGCGAGCCGAAGACGACGACGGCGACCGCGATCAGCAGTCCCCAGGCCAGGATGTGCTGCCGCCTGGGCTCACGGCCGGAGATCAGCGGTGCGAGGAAGATGCCCGCGGCCAGGAACCCGGCCACCACCCAGAAGAGTGAGAGCTGCAGGTGCCAGGTGCGGGCCAGGTTGTACGGCAGCACCTTGGCGAGGTCGTAGCCGAAGAAGTCGGTGATCTCGGCACGGTAGTGCTCGGAGGCGGAACCGAGCATCACCTGGGCGAGGAACAGCACCACCATGACGAGGAAGAAGTACGCGGTCGTGCGCTGTGACGGGGTGAGGCTGATCCGGTCGGCCGGGTGGAAGGTGAGGGCATCGGCCTGCCGCCCCTGCCAGCCCAGTTGCCCGCCCCAGCGGCCGACGGCGGCGAAGAGCAGGCCGATCCCGCCGAGCAGGGCGATCAGCGAGACCACGCTCCAGAGCACCACATGGGCACTGGGGGTGTTGCCCACGAGCGGTTCCGGGGGCCAGTTGTTGGTGTAGGTGTAGTCCTTGCCGGGGCGTTCGGTGGCAGAGGCCCACGCGGTCCACGAGAAGAACGCCGTCAGCTGGTGGATCTGCCGCTCGTCGGTGATCGCCTCCGAGCGCAGGCCCCTACCGGTGTCGGGAGCCGCGAAGTAGGCCGCGTAGTGCGCCTTGAGCGCCTCGAAGGCGTCTGCCTGCCGCTCGGTGAACGTCAGCCGGCCGGAGCGGCTGTCGTAGCGGTTGGCGCGCATCTCCTGCTCCACCCGGTCGCGTGCCTCGTCGTCGCCGCCCTGCGCCTTGAGCATGTCGAGGGCGGAGCGACGCAGGTAGTCGGCCGTGTAGTCGGGGCCGAGGTAGGCGCCGTGGCCCAGGACCGAGCCGTACTGCATCAGGCCGTGGGCGAGGAAGACCTTCTGGCCGTCTGCGACGTCCTCCTCGGTGTAGAGCTCCTGACCGCTCTCGCTGACCACCTGCTTGGGGATGGGGGGACTCGCGTCGTACGTCCGGTAGGCGAGAAGTCCCATCACGAAGAAGCCGAAGAGCGCGACCAGTGCTCCCGCCTGAATCCAGTGCCGTGAGACCAGAAGCTCACGACGTACCACCGTGTTTGTCACTGCCCACCACCAAGGATGCCCGAAGCATTGGAAACCTGGGCAAACTATCAGTGATCTGTGGTAAATCCGGCATAGTGCGCCTAATTGGGTGAAGCGTGGTCCACGGTGTATGCCGGGGGAAGACCGGCTTCCCGTCCGCTCGCGCCCCGCTCACGCGCACGCCCCGGACGAGGGCGGATCGTGCCGGCCGGGGACGCGACGGCCCGCGCCCCGACGGGCGCGGGCCGGTGCCGGTCCCGGGACTCAGCCGGTCAGGCCCAACTCGCGGGCGATCAGCATCCGCTGGACCTCGCTCGTGCCCTCGCCGATCTCCAGGATCTTGGAGTCGCGCCACATGCGGGCGACCGGGTACTCGTTCATGAAGCCGTAGCCGCCGTGAATCTGCGTGGCGTCCCGGGCGTTGTCCACCGCCACCGTGGAGGAGTACAGCTTGGCCAGCGCCGCCTCCTTCTTGAAGGGCTCGCCGGCCACCAGCCGGCTCGCCGCGTCGCGCCAGGCGAGGCGGGAGGTGTGGGCCTTCATCTCCATGTCGGCGATCTTGAACTGGATCGCCTGGTTGGCGCCGATCGGACGGCCGAACGCGTGCCGTTCCCTGGCGTACTTCACCGACTCGTCGACACAGCCCTGCGCCAGGCCCGTGCCCAGCGCCGCGATGGCGATGCGGCCCTCGTCGAGGATGCGCAGGAACTGGGCGTAGCCGCGGCCCTCTTCGCCGAGGAGGTTGGCGGCCGGGACGCGGACGTCGGCGAAGGACAGCTCACGCGTGTCCGACGCGTTCCAGCCGACCTTCGAGTACGGGGCCGCCACCGTGAAGCCCGGGGTGCCGGACGGGACGATGATCGCCGAGATCAGCGGCCTGCCGTCGGGCTTGCGGCCGGTGACCGCCGTGACCGTGACCAGGCCCGTGATGTCCGTGCCCGAGTTGGTGATGAAGCACTTGGTGCCGTTGATGACCCACTCGTCTCTCGACTCGTCCAGCCGGGCCGTCGTACGGGTCGCGCCCGCGTCACTGCCGCCGTCCGGCTCCGTGAGGCCGAACGCGCCCAGCGTCTCGCCCGAGCACAGGCGGGGCAGCCACTGGCGCTTCTGCTCCTCGGTGCCGAAGAGGTGCAAAGGCATCGCGCCGAGCGAGACCCCCGCCTCCAGCGTGATGGCCACGGAGGAGTCGACCCGCGCCAGTTCCTCGAGGGCCACGCCCAGGGCGAAGTAGTCGCCGCCCATACCGCCGTACTCCTCGGGGAACGGCAGGCCGAACAGGCCCATGCGGCCCATCTCCCGCACGATCTCGTACGGGAACTCGTGCCGTTCGTAGAAGTCACCGATCTTCGGCGCCACCACATCGTGCGCGAACTCCTCCACCGTGCGGCGGAGTTCTTCCAGTTCGGGGGAGAGCTTGTGGTCCATGGTCGTTCACTGCTCCTGGTGGGAGAGGGCTCGTACGGTGCGGGACGGGCTGGTTCGGCCCAGGTGGGCGGCCATCCAGACGCTTGTGGCGACCAGACGGCCGAGATCGACCCCGGTGTCGATGCCGAGGCCCCGCAGCATCCACACGAGGTCTTCGGTGGCGAGATTGCCGGTGGCGGACTTCGCGTACGGGCAGCCGCCCAGCCCGCCGGCGGAGGCGTCGACCGTGGTGACGCCCCGCTGGAGCGCGGCCAGGGTGTTGGACAGGGCCTGGCCGTAGGTGTCGTGGAAGTGCACGCCGAGCGCGGACACGGGCACGCCCGCCGCGGTGAGCGCGGTGAGCAGGGCCGTCACATGGCCCGGAGTGGCCACCCCGATGGTGTCGCCCAGACTCAGCTCGTCGCAGCCCATGTCCAGCAGGGCCTGGCAGACCCTCACCACCTGGGCGACCGGGACCGCGCCCTCCCACGGGTCGCCGAAGCACATCGAGAGATAACCGCGGACATGGACGTCCTCCGCCTTCGCCCGGGCCACCACCGGCTCGAACATCACCAGCGCCTCGTCCACCGTGCGGTTGAGGTTGGCCTTGGCGAAGGACTCCGTGGCGCTGGCGAACACCGCCACCCGCCGCGCGCCCAGCGCCAGCGCGCGGTCCAGGCCGCGCTCGTTCGGCACCAGGACCGGCAGCGACACCGGCAGGTCGGACACGGCCGGGTACAGGTCCTCGGCGTCCGCCAGCTGGGGCACCCACGTGGGGTGCACGAAGCTCGTCGCCTCGATGGTGGTCAGACCCGCGCCGGCCAGGCGGCGGACGAACTCCGCCTTGACGGCCGTCGGGACGGTCGCCCTCTCGTTCTGCAGGCCGTCGCGCGCGCCGACCTCGTGGATGCGCACGCGCGCGGGCAGTCCCTCGGCCGGTACGGCCGTCGGGAGGCCCAGTTCCGCGGCGTTCATGCCGTCTCCTCCTCCACGGGGGCGATGACCGCCAGCACCTGGTCCATCGCGACCGTCGTGCCGGGGGCCACGTCCAGTTCGGTGACCGTGCCGGCGTGCGGGGCGGAGATGACGTGCTCCATCTTCATCGCCTCCACCACCAGCAGGCTCTGGCCCGCCGCCACCTCGTCGCCGACGGCCACCTTCACCACCGTCACCGTGCCCGGCATCGGCGCGGTCAGCGAGTCGGCGCCCGCCTGACCCGCCCGGGTCAGGGACGCGGCGACCGGATCGTGGTCCCGCACCTGCCAGGCGTCGCCGTCCCGGCCCAGCCAGGTGCCGTCCGGCAGGGCGGCGAAGGTGTGGGTGACGCCGTCGAGCGCGAAGGTGAACCGGTGCTCGCCCCCGGAACCCGCGGACCCCCGCAGAGGCGTGTCGGTCCCCGGCAGCAGCAGTTCCGTCCCCCCGTCCGGTGTGCTGCGCACCCGCACGGTCACCGGGTCGTGGCCGGGCACCCGCAGGTGATGGTCCGTCCACGCCCGCTCACCGCCCAGACGCCAGCCGTCGGCGGCGGCGAACGGGCCGGCCCAGCCGGACCCGCCGACGGGCGCGAGGCGGGCCTGGCGCAGCAGCGCCGCCGCCGCGTACGCCGGCGCCGGCACCCCGTCGGGTACGAGCCCGTCCACCTCACGCTCGACCAGTCCCGTGTCCAGCTCGCCCGACACCACCGCCGGATGCGCCAGCAGCCGCCGCAGGAACCCGGCGTTGGTCTGCACGCCCAGCGTCACCGTCTGGGCGAGCGCCGCCCGGAGCCTGCGCAGCGCGGTCGCGCGGTCGGGGCCGTAGGCGATCACCTTGGACAGCATCGGGTCGTAGAGGCTGCCGACCTCCGTGCCCTCGCTCAGCCCGGAGTCGGTGCGCACGCCGTCGCCCTGCGGTTCGCGCAGCGTCAGCACGGTGCCCCCGGAGGGCAGGAACCCTCGCGCGGGGTCCTCCGCGCAGATACGGGCTTCGACCGCGTGGCCGGTGAGCCGGATGCCGTCCTGCCCGAACCCCAGCGGTTCGCCCGCCGCCACCCTCAGCTGCCACTCGACCAGGTCGAGGCCCGTGACCAGTTCGGTGACGGGGTGCTCCACCTGGAGGCGGGTGTTCATCTCCATGAAGTAGTACGACGACGGGTCGCTGCCCGGGACGATGAACTCCACCGTGCCCGCGCCCCGGTAGCCGCAGGAGCGGGCCGCCTGGACCGCGGCCTCGCCCATCGCCGCCCGGGTCTCCTCGTCGAGGAGCACACTGGGCGCCTCCTCGATGATCTTCTGGTGGCGGCGCTGCAGGGAGCACTCACGCTCGCCCAGATGGACCACGCCCCCGTGGCCGTCGGCCAGCACCTGGATCTCGATGTGCCGGGGGCGGTCGATCCACCGCTCGACGAGCAGTGTGTCGTCACCGAAGGAGGCGCGGGCCTCGCGCCGCGCGGCGGCGATCTCGTCGGCCAGCGCCGAGACGTCCCGCACCAGACGCATGCCCTTGCCGCCACCGCCCGCCGACGGCTTCAGCAGTACCGGCATGCCGATCTCGCGGGCGGCCCCGGCGAGCTGCTCGTCCGTCAGTCCACTGCCGCTGGAGCCCGGCACGACCGGGACCCCGGCCGCCTTCACCGTCTCCTTCGCGCGGATCTTGTCGCCCATCAGGGAGATCGCGTCCGCCGGGGGCCCGATGAACACCAGGCCCGCCCGGGCGCACGCCCGCGCGAAGGCGGCGTTCTCGGCGAGGAAGCCGTATCCGGGGTGGACCGCCTGCGCGCCGGTGCGGGCGGCGGCCTCCAGCAGCCGCTCCACCGACAGGTAGCTCTCCGAAGCGGCCGCCGGGCCGATCCGCACCGCCGTGTCGGCCTCCCGGACGTGCCGGGCGTCGGCGTCCGCGTCGGAGTACACGGCCACCGAGCGCACGCCCATCGACCGCAGGGTGCGGATGACGCGGACCGCGATCTCGCCCCGGTTGGCCACCAGCACTGTCTCGAACATCTGATCTGTCATCGTCAGGGGTCCCCTCACATCCGGAAGACGCCGAACTGGGGATCACCCAGGGGCGCGTTGGCGCACGCGGTCAGGGCCAGGCCCAGGACCTGCCGGGTGTCCATCGGGTCGATCACGCCGTCGTCCCAGAGGCGGGCCGTCGCGTAGTAAGCGTTCCCCTGACGCTCGTACTGAGCACGGATCGGGGCCTTGAAAGCGTCCTCGTCCCCGGCCGGCCACTCCTCGCCGCGCCCCTCGAGCTGGTCCCGCTTGACGGTCGCGAGGACGGAGGCCGCCTGCTCACCACCCATCACCGAGATCTTGGCGTTCGGCCACATCCACAGGAAGCGGGGCGAGTACGCCCGCCCGCACATCGAGTAGTTGCCCGCCCCGTACGACCCGCCGACCACCACCGTCAGCTTCGGTACGCGCGTGCAGGCGACCGCCGTGACCATCTTGGCGCCGTGCTTGGCGATGCCGCCCGCCTCGTAGTCCCGGCCCACCATGAAGCCCGAGATGTTCTGCAGGAACACCAGCGGGATGCCGCGCTGGTCGCACAGCTCGATGAAGTGGGCGCCCTTCTGGGCGGACTCGGAGAACAGGATGCCGTTGTTGGCGACGATGCCCACCGGGTGGCCGTGGATCCGCGCGAAGCCGGTGACCAGGGTCTGCCCGAACTCCGACTTGAACTCCGCGAACCGGGAGCCGTCCACGACCCGGGCGATGATCTCCCGTACGTCGTAGGGGGTGCGGGAGTCGACCGGCACCGCCCCGTACAGCCCCGCCGGGTCCACCTTGGGCCCGACGGCCGGCTCCACCTGCCACGGCAGGGAGTCGCGCGCGGGAAGTGTGGAGACGATGGTGCGCACGATGCGCAGCGCGTGCGCGTCGTCCTCCGCGAGGTGGTCGGTCACGCCGGACACCCGCGAGTGGACCTCGCCGCCGCCCAGTTCCTCCGCCGTGACCACCTCACCGGTGGCCGCCTTCACCAGGGGTGGGCCGCCGAGGAAGATCGTGCCCTGGTTGCGGACGATCACCGCCTCGTCGCTCATCGCCGGGACGTACGCCCCGCCCGCCGTGCAGGAGCCGAGCACCGCCGCGATCTGCGGGATGCCGGCGCCGGACATCCGGGCCTGGTTGTAGAAGATCCGCCCGAAGTGGTCCCGGTCCGGGAACACCTCGTCCTGCATCGGCAGGAACGCGCCGCCGGAGTCCACCAGGTAGACGCAGGGGAGCCGGTTGTCGAGGGCCACCTCCTGCGCGCGCAGGTGCTTCTTCACCGTCATCGGGTAATACGTGCCGCCCTTGACGGTGGCGTCGTTGGCCACGACCACGCACTCCCGGCCGGCGACCCGGCCGATCCCGGCGATCACCCCGGCCGCCGGGGCCTGCCCCTCGTACATCCCGTCCGCCGCCAGCGGGGCCAGCTCCAGGAAGGGCGAACCGGGGTCGAGGAGCGTGTCCACACGGTCGCGCGGAAGCAGTTTCCCGCGCGCGGTGTGCCGTGCCCGCGCCCGCTCGCCGCCGCCGAGAGCTGCCGCGGCCAGCTTGGCGCGCAGCTCTCCGACGAGGGTGCGGTGCGCCTCCTCGTTGGCCCGAAAGGCCTCCGACGCGGGATCGGCCGCGCTGTGAAGCTCCGGTGCCTCATGCATCCTGCGGGTCCCCTCACCTTGTTAATGAGCGTTAACGCATTTCCTCCAGGTTAACGACCGCTAACCTCCCTGTCTAGAATCGTCCTCATGGCCACCAGAACCGACGCCCCCACCCGCCGTGAGCAGATCCTCAGGGAAGCCGCCCGGCTCTTCGCCGAGCGCGGGTTCCACGGCGTCGGGGTCGACGAGATAGGCGCCGCGGTCGGCATCAGCGGACCCGGGCTCTACCGGCACTTCGCGGGCAAGGACGCGATGCTCGCGGAGCTGCTGGTGGGGATCAGTGACTCGCTGCTGACCGGCGCGAAGCAGCGCCTGGGGGAGGCCCGTGAGGCGGCCCCCGAGGCGGTCCTCGACTCGCTGATCGAGGGGCACATCGACTTCGCGCTCGACGACCGCCCCCTCATCACCCTGCACGACCGTGAACTGGACCGCCTCCGGGACAGTGACCGCAAGCTGGTCCGGCAGCTCCAGCGGCAGTACGTCGAGCTGTGGGTGGAGGTGGTGCGCGAGCTGTACCCGGGGCTGGCCGAACCGGGCGCCCGCTCGGCCGTGCACTCCGTGTTCGGCCTGCTCAACTCCACCCCGCACCTGACCCGCCCCGGCTCCCTGCCCGACCGCGCCGGGACCGCCGAGCTGCTGCACCGGATGGCCCGGGGCGCGTTCGCGGCGGCCGCGCGCCGAGCCCCGGCGGGGTGACGAGCATTACGGTTCCTCCACCCTGGACGGCTGTGGATACTCGCCGGTATCTTGAATGAGCAAGCGCTTAGCCATGGGACCGCGACCATCGATCGAGGAACCCCCGCGGCGAGCAGCCAGGTACGCGAGAGCGGCGCCGGTTCAGGCGCAAGAAGGGGTGGCGACCAGTGCGCCGTACGGTTTTCAACGAGGATCACGAGGCGTTCCGGGAGACGATCCGCGCCTTCATCGAGGCCGAGGTCGTGCCCGTCTACGACGAGTGGTTCGCGGCGGGCCAGGCGCCCCGCGACTTCTACTACAAGCTCGGTGAGCTCGGCATCTTCGGCATCAGCGTGCCCGAGGAGTTCGGCGGCGCGGGCATGGACACCCACAAGTTCGAGGCCGTCCTCTACGAGGAGACCGCCCGCGCGGGCGTCCAGTTCGGCGGCTCCGGCGTGCACGTGCTGCTCGCCCTGCCCTACCTCAAGATGCTCGCCACCGACGAGCAGAAGAAGCGCTTCCTGCCGAAGTTCGTCTCCGGCGAGGAGATGTGGGCCATCGCGATGACCGAGCCGGGCACCGGCTCCGACCTCGCGGGCATGAAGACCACCGCCAAGCTGAGCGAGGACGGCACGCACTACGTCCTCAACGGCGCCAAGACCTTCATCACCGGCGGCGTCCACGCCGACAAGGTGATCGTCTGCGCCCGCACCGCCGCCCCGACGGCCGAGGACCGCCGCCACGGCATCTCCCTGTTCGCCGTGGACACCAAGTCCGAGGGCTACTCCGTCGGCCGCAAGCTCGACAAGCTCGGCCTGAAGACCTCCGACACCGCCGAGCTGGCGTTCGTCGACGTCAAGGTGCCCGTCGAGGACCTGCTCGGCGAGGAGAACAAGGGCTTCTACTACCTCGGCCACAACCTCGCCTCCGAGCGCTGGGGCATCGCCTTCGGCGCCTACGCGCAGGCCAAGGCCGCGGTCCGCTTCGCCAAGAGTTACGTGCAGGAGCGCACCGTCTTCGGCAAGCCGGTCGCCCACTTCCAGAACACCAAGTTCGAGCTGGCCGCCTGCCAGGCCGAGGTGGACGCCGCCGAGGCCGTCGCCGACCGCGCGACCGAGGCCCTGGACGCCGGCGAGCTCAGCCCCGCCGAGGCCGCCAGCGCCAAGCTGTTCTGCACCGAGGTCGCCCACCGCGTCATCGACCGCTGCCTCCAGCTGCACGGAGGCTACGGCTACATGAACGAGTACCCGATCGCCCGCCTGTACGCGGACAACCGCGTCAACCGCATCTACGGCGGCACCAGCGAGATCATGAAGTCGATCATCGCCAAGGACATGGGCCTGTAAGCCGCGGGAAATCCCTGCCGTATACAACTGACCTCATGAGCCAGGCACTCCAGGAACTCCTCGATCTGCTCGACCTCGAGCAGATCGAGGAGAACATCTTCCGCGGTCAGTCCCGCGCCTCCGCCGTCCCCCGCGTGTTCGGGGGGCAGGTGGCGGCGCAGGCGCTGGTCGCCGCGGGGCGTACCGTCCCCGCGGACCGGCCCGCCCACTCGCTGCACGCGTACTTCCTGCGCATCGGCGACCCGGGTGCGCCGATCGTCTACACCGTCGACCGGATCCGGGACGGCCGCTCCTTCACCACGCGGCGCGTGGTCGCCGTCCAGCACGGAAAGCCGATCTTCCACCTCTCGGCGTCCTTCCAGACGTACGAGGAGGGCCTGGACCACCAGGCGCCGATGCCGCCCTCACCGGACCCGGACGGGCTGCCCACGTCCGAGGAACGGCTGCGCGGCTACCCGCACCTCGCCTCGGAGATCGTGCACCGCTATCTCGGAGCCCGCGCCGCGGTCGACCTGCGCTACGTCGACGACCCTCCCTACGGCCGCTTCGGCGAGCCGCGCGACCCGCACTCGCAGGTCTGGTTCCGCACCAACGGCAAGCTCGACAGCGACGACCCCCTGCTGCACGTCGTCCTCGCCACGTACGTCTCCGACATGACGCTGCTGGACTCCATCCTCCTCGCGCACGGGCGCGGTGGCTGGGCCGTCGGCGATGTCGTCGGCGCGTCCCTGGACCACGCCATGTGGTTCCACCGCCCGTTCCGCGCCGACGAGTGGCTGCTGTACGACCAGCAGTCCCCGTCGGCCCACGGCGGCCGGGGACTGGGCCAGGGCCGCATCTACACCCAGGACGGCCGGCTGGCGGTCTCGGTCATCCAGGAGGGCGTGGTCCGCGTCCCGCGCTCCTGAGCCGGCTCCGGACGTTCTCCCCACCCTCGTGAGGCACAAAAGCGGCGCCCCGCGTGAGTGGCCCCCGTGCGCCCCACATGGGCGATCCGTTCCGACCGGCGGGCCGCTGCCCAAGGTGTGACCCCGTGCGCCGAGCGCGTGCCGAGCGCGTGGCGCCCGTGTGCCCAGTGTGTCCCGCGCGGGCTCGACCGGCCGGTCCGCGTCCCGGTGGACCGTTCCATGCGGCCGACATACGTGCTGGTCAGATGTCGTTCCAGCGTTCCGGCGTCCCGTGCTGGGCGTTCGACGTGGCGAGTGGGACGGATCACGGCACAAGCTGCGGTCATCCCGGCAGCCGCCGGACGAACCACCACGTCACCCCATGGAGAACACCGTGCGTTCACGCCTCGCCGCCCGCTCCGCCCGCTTCGCCCTGGCCGCCGTCGCCGCGCTCGCCCTCGGCGGCGCCGCCACCGCCACGGCCACCGCCGACAGCGGCGACTCCATCACCCGGTCCTGCGCGACCAGCGACCTGGACTTCAAGGTCACGACCAAGACGCAGGCGGGCGGCTACTACCTGGTCACCGCCAAGGCCAAGCCCGGCCTCATCTGCCACCTGGAGGGCGTGTTCCCCTCCGCCTCCTTCGGCTCCTCCCCCGACACCGAGGTCTCGCCCGTCGAGCACGGCGTCAGCGACGACATCGTCCTCGCCGGCTCCACCGCCGCCTACGCCGGCATCAGCCCCAAGAGCACCAACAACAACGACGGCATCCAGTTCGACCGGCTCCACCTCTCGGTCGCCGGTGACGAGGAGAACTCCGTCACGCTCCGTCTCCCCGACACCGCCACGGTCGACCGGCCCATCGCCACCAACTGGCACGCCGACCCCGCCGACGCCGTCCCGTTCTTCAACTGATCCGCGCGTCCACCGGCTGCCCTCGCCGGCCGGGTGTGTCCCCCGCACCCGGCCGGCGAGGGCGTCTCACTGCGCCAGACCGGCCTCCGCCAGCAGATACGCCGTCATCGGGTCGTAGTGGCGGGGGCTGGTGACGTGATCGTCGAGGGGGACCGTCACCTGGACGGTGCCCTCGGACTCGGCGAGGAACAGGGCCGGGTCGTTGCAGTCCGCGTAGCCGACGGAGTCGACGCCGTACTGGCCCGCGGCGCCCGCCCAGCCGTGGTCGGCGACGACCAGGTCCGGCAGCGGGCGGCCCGCACGCTCCAGCGCGGTCAGGATGGCCTTCATCGGCTCCCCGGAGTGGGTGTGCCACAGCGTGGCACCGTGCTCCAGCACCGCCACGTCCGCGAACTGCATCACATAGCCCTCGTCCGTGGTCAGCCCGTCCGGGATGACCATGATCTCGCAGCCGGCCGCCCGCAGCGCCGCGGCCGTCGCGCGGTGCACGTCAAGGAGACCGCCCGGGTGCCCGGTGGCGAACAGCACCCGCTGCTTCCCCTCCGCCGCCTTGCGCAGCCGTCCGGCCATGCGTTCGAGGCCGGACACGGTCAGCTCCGGGTCGATGGTGTCCTGGCCGTACCGGTGTTCGGCGTCGTCGTTGACGCCGACCCGCTCCGCCATCACCGCGAGCACGTCCTGCTCGTCGGTCCAGCGGTCGCCGAGCTCCAGGCCGAGCCAGAAGTGGCGGTCGCCGTTCGCCAGCTTGCGGTAGTGGGAGAGGTTGTTCTCGCGCGGCGTGGCGACATCGCCCGCGATGCGGGTGGTGACCAGGTGTTCGACGAGTTCGGCGCGGCTGGAGGTCCCGGGTATCGGCATGCCCCCCATTGTGGAGCAGCGCCCTGTGGGCGTCCCTGGCGTATCGCGCGCTGGGATGTGCGTCACGTACTCAGGCGACTGCGTACAGGTACTCAGACTCAGTGTGCGGCTCTCAGGTGCGGCGCAGCGCGAACCACAGCTCCATGCGTACGTCCGGATCGTCCAGGTCCGCCTCCAGCAGCGCCGCGCACCGCGCGATGCGCTGCCGCACGGTGTTGCGGTGCACGGACAGCGCCACCGCCGTGCGGTCCCAGCTGCCGTGCAGGGACAGCCAGGTGCGCAGGGTGTCGGTGAGGGCGGGGGCGGCCGCTACGGGGGCGAGCAGTGCCCGGGCGTGGGCGTCGGCGTCCGGCGGCGGGACGAGGTCCGTGAGGGCGGGGCGGTCGCCGTGCCGGACCAGCGGAGCGCGGGTGGCGCGGGCCCGGGCCAGGGCGCGGGCGGCCCGGGTGTCGGCGGCGGGCCAGTCGGGCGGGCCGGCGGCGGGGCTGACGCCGAGGGTCCAGCCGGGCAGGGGGCCGACGGGCCGGCCGGCCGGCACCAGGACCCGTACGACCTCGCCCGACGGGTCGACCAGGTCCGAGCCGAGTGCCGTGCCGAGCGCGGAGACGGCGAGCGGGTCCGGTGCGGTGTGGCCGTCCGGCCGGGCGTGGACGACGTGCCACCGCTCTCCGCCGAGCAGGGGGGCCACGTCCGCGGGCGGGGTGCCCAGGAGCAGCCGGACGAGTGCGGAGGAACGGGTCGCGGTGCCGCTCTCCCGTCGGCCGGTGAGGACGGAGAGGAGGGCGGCCGCGACGGAGGCGATGGTGTGGTCGCCGGGGTGGCGGTGCGGAGAGGCGACGCCGAGGACGAAGCCGTGCCCGTGCCCGTGTCCGTGTCCGGAAGCGAGGGCGTAGGCGGCGAGGTGGGTGCCGGTGACGGTGTCGCCGGCGGAGGTGGGCGGAGGGGCCACCGGCCGGCGTTCGGGTGGTGCTGGCGGTGCCTCCCCTGCTCTCGGCTCCGGGTGAGCGGGGGGACCTCCTCCGGGGGAGACACGACCGCCCGTCACCGGGTGGTCGTGGGTGCCCGCCGCCGGGTGGGGGACGGGACGTACCACTGCTGCCAGGGCGGTCAGGGCGGCCCGCGCCTCCGGGGACGGGGCGGTGCCCGCGTGGGCGGTCTCCGTGGTGTCCGGGGCGTAGAGCACGGCCCAGCCGCCGAGGCGCTGGGCCAGCTGGTGGAGTACCGGGCGGACCGGGTCGGGGCGGGCCGCCGCCGTGGCGAGGCCCTGCTGGGCCTCCGTGACCCGGCGCAGTTCCGCCGTGCGGGCCTGCGCCATCAGCTGCCAGACGGCCCGCGCCACCCCCGAGAAGGTGACCCGCGGCGGCACCTCCAGCAGCGGCAGCCCGTGTATCTCGCAGGCCTCGACCAGCGCCGCCGGGACCTTCTCGTGGACCGGTGCCAGACCGAAACCGAGCGCCGCCCCACCCGCCGCGACGATCCGGGAGACGTAGGCGTCGAAGTACCCGGCACCCGCCCCCTCCGGGATGTGCACACCCGCCGACAGCAGCAGCTCCCCGCCCAGCAGATACGGGTACGGGTCCGCCATCTCCGAGGTCTGGGCCCAGTGGACGACGATGCCGGGATCGTCCGGTCCGGCGATCCGGCGCAGGCCGAGGTCCTCGCGTGCCAGGAGCGCGTCCAGGCGCACGGGCGGCGTGGGCGGGACCGTGGGATCCGGCATGCTGGACACTTCCTCCACTCCGTGTGGCATGAATGGATGAAACGTACACTTCGCAGATGCTTTCCGCCCTCTTATGGTCGGAACGTACGCAAGGCGAAGCGAAGGAAAGCAGGCAGCACCCCATGAGCAGCAACGAGACGTTCCGCGGCCCCGTCGACTCCTCCCGCGTGCCGCGGTACGCCGGGCCCGCCACCTTCGCCCGGCTGCCCCGGCTCGACGAGGTCGGCCGCGCCGACGTCGCCGTGGTGGGCGTGCCGTTCGACTCGGGCGTCTCCTACCGGCCGGGTGCCCGCTTCGGCGGCAACGCCATCCGTGAGGCGTCCCGGCTGCTGCGCCCCTACAACCCCGCGCAGGACGCCTCCCCCTTCGCCCTCGCCCAGGTCGCGGACGGCGGCGACATCGCCGTGAACCCCTTCAACATCAACGAGGCCGTGGAGACCGTCGAGGCCGCCGCCGACGACCTGCTCGGCACCGGCGCCCGTCTGATGACCCTCGGCGGCGACCACACCATCGCCCTGCCGCTGCTCCGCTCCGTCGCGAAGAAGCACGGCCCCGTCGCCCTGCTCCACTTCGACGCCCACCTCGACACCTGGGACACCTACTTCGGTGCCGAGTACACCCACGGCACCCCGTTCCGCCGGGCCGTGGAGGAGGGCGTCCTCGACACCTCCGCCCTCTCCCACGTCGGCATCCGTGGCCCGCTGTACGGCAGGCAGGACCTCACCGACGACGAGAAGATGGGCTTCGGCATCGTCACCTCCGCGGACGTCTACCGCCGGGGCGCCGACGAGGTCGCCGACCAGCTGCGCCAGCGCGTCGGTGACCGCCCGCTGTACATCTCCATCGACATCGACTGCCTCGACCCCGCCCACGCCCCCGGCACCGGCACGCCCGAGGCCGGCGGCATGACCTCCCGCGAGCTGCTGGAGATCCTGCGCGGACTGGCGTCCTGCAACCTGGTCTCCGCGGATGTCGTCGAGGTGGCGCCCGCGTACGATCACGCCGAGATCACCTCGGTCGCCGCGTCCCACACCGCGTACGAGCTGACCACGATCATGTCCCGCCAGATTGCAGAGGCCCGCGCGAAGTGACCCACGACCACGACCTGGTGCTCCGCCCGACCGCCGCGCAGACGGAGGCGGCACTGAATCCCCCTGCCGGCCGCAACGGCGGAGACCTGGTCGTGGAGACCCTGGCCGGACTCGGCGCCACCACCGTCTTCGGCCTGCCCGGCCAGCACGCCCTCGGCGTGTTCGACGCCCTGCGCCGCTCCGGCCTGCGCTACATCGGCCTGCGGATGGAGAACAACGCCGGCTTCGCGGCGGACGCGTACGGCCGGATCACCGGCGAGGCGGCCCCGCTGCTGCTGTCGACCGGCCCGGGAGCACTGACCTCCCTGGCCGCGCTCCAGGAGGCGGCGGCCGCCTCCGCCCCGGTTCTGGCGATCAGCAGCCAGGTCCCGACGCCGGGGCTGGGCGGCGGCCGTCACGGCTATCTGCACGAACTCCCCGACCAGTCGGCGTCGTTCCGCGGCGTGGTCAAGTCCGTCCACACGGTGCGTGCGGCGTCCCAGATCCCGTCGGCGATCGCGGAGGCGTGGAAGTCGGCGCTGACCGTGCCGCACGGGCCGGTGTGGGTGGAGATCCCGCAGGACGTCCTCGTCGCTCGGACGGTCCTGCCCGTGGTGACGGCGATGGACGCCACCCCCGACGAGCTGCCCCCACGCCCCGAACTCACGGCCCTCGCCGCCCACTTGCTGACGAACGCCACCCGTCCGGCGATCATCGCGGGCGGGGGAGTGGTCCGCTCGGACGCCTCCGGCAAGCTGAGGCGGCTCGCCGAGCGCATCCAGGCCCCGGTGGTGACCACCCCCGGCGGCAAGGGCGCCTTCCCATGGACCCACCCGCTGTCGCTCCAGTCCTGGCTGGAGGACCGCCACACCACCGACTTCCTCGAGGACGCGGACGTCCTCCTCGTCGTCGGCTCCGGTCTCGGTGAACTCTCCTCGAACTACCACACGTTCAAGCCCCGCGGTCGGGTCGTCCAGATCGAGGCCGATCTCGGCAAGGTGGAGTCCAACCACCCGGGCATCGGCATCCACGCCGACGCCCGCCTGGCCCTCCAGGCGCTCCTGGAAACGGTGGAACCCCGCGAGGACGCGGCGGCCCCGGAGCGCGTACGGGACCTGCTGGACCGCGTACGCGCACGCATCGCCGCCCAGGAACTCACCCTGGAGCAGCAGGTCCTGACGGCCGTCCGCCGCGCCCTGCCGACCGACTCGCCGTCCTTCTGGGACATGACGATCCTGGCCTACTGGGCCTGGTCCGCGTTCGACGCCATGGGCCCCAACCACCTGCACTCCGCGCAGGGTGCCGGCGGCCTCGGCTACGGCTTCCCGGCCGCTCTCGGCGCCGCGGCCGCCGACCCCACCCGCCCGGTGCTCGCGGTCTCGGGAGACGGCGGCGCCCTGTACTCGATCGCCGAACTGGCCACCGCCCGCCAGTACGACCTGAGCGTCACCTGGCTGATCGTCGACGACGGCGGCTACGGCATCCTCCGCGAGTACATGACCGACGCCTTCGGCGAGCCCACGGCGACGGACCTGACCCGCCCGGACTACGCGGCCCTGGCGGAGTCCTTCGGCGTACCGGGCGTGCGCACCACCCCCGAGACCCTGGAACACGACCTCGCGCAGGCCCTGGCGGCCCCGGGCCCGTCGGTCGTCGTCCTCCCCGCCGTCCTGCGCATGTTCGCGCCGACGCACCTGGACTGAGCGAGGTCTACGAGATGGCCCGCAGCCTGCCGTGACCCGAACGCTCGTGCAGTCGGCCGACGGCGCGGGCCGTCTCCTCGTCCGTGGGCAGCAGGACGAGCAGCTGCTGGAGGTCCGAGGAGAGGTCCAGCGTCTCCCGGCGCAGCCGGAGCGCGTACCCGGCGGGGTGGCTGCGCCGCAGCTCTCCGCGCGGCGGAACCACGTGGGAGTTCAGCCGCCGGGTGAACTCGGGGCCGGCGGCGGGCGCGAGCCATTCCGCGTTCTCGATCCTCGGTTCTGTAGGAGACCGCGTTATGGGGTAGCCGCGCATCGTATACTTCGGCCGTACTCTCGCCTTACGGCAAAGGATTCTTTCACTCCGGCCGACGCTGGCGCATCACTTCACGGGCACTTTCATTCTGAAAAGTTTCTCTGCATTTCGGAACGCAATCTTTTCCTTGTCTTCGCGCGGCAAATCGACTCCGCGGAACCAGTCGGTCTGCTCCTTTATGTCCGCGAACGGGTAGTCGGTTGCGAACATCACTCGATCCACGCTTATGTACTTCAGCAGGAGATCGAGCAGTTCGGTCTGGGGGAATGCGCTGGTTGTGACCCAGAAGTTGTCCCGGAAGTATTGCCCGATGGGCTTCTCGAGCGAGTTTTTGGTCGGCTCGCCCATGTCATTGACGATCCGCTCGTAGTAGAAGGGAAGACCTTCGCCCATGTGGCCGATGATGATTTTTAGTTTGGGGAATCTGTCGAAAACTCCGTACGTGATCATCCGAATGCATTGGGTCAGCACCTCCTGGTGCCAGCCATATCCAGACCCGCTGAAAATGTAGTCTTGGTACTCTTCCGTGTATGTAGACCGTGTGGTGCTGTAGTAGATCTTGAAGACGTCGTCAGCTGGATAGCCGGGATGCAGGTAGATCGGCACATCGAGAGCAACGGCACGTGCCAGCACAGGCTCGAAGTCGGGATGATCGAGATACTTCTTCGCGATGTGTCCGTTGGTCAGTGCGCCCAAGAAGCCATCTTCCCGAACCGAGCGTTCCAGTTCGTCCGCCGCCGCCTCCGGGCTCTGCAAGGGCAAGGTGGCGAAAGCCTTGAAGCGGCCCGGATAATTGGCGATCGGCCCGTCTGCAAGTTGCCGGTTGAGACGATAGGCAAGGTCGATGCCCCTTTTCCCAGGGACATTTTGTACGGAGGGTGTATGAGCAGAGAGGATTTGAACGTTGAGTCCCCCCGCATCCATATCGCCGATGCGGCGTTGGCCTAGATCCGAAAGGCCAATTTCCTCAAGGAACGCTATGTGATCCTGATTGATGGAGTTCAGCTTCAACAACGTGGGAGTCGAAAAGGTCTCCTCCGTGCCGATGAAGGGAAGGTCCTGGTCCCGCCGTGAAATGTCCGAAGTCTTGTCCGAAGTCTCGTTCTCGCTCGCTTCCGAGACAATGGCGTACGTGGACAAGCCGGCGCCAATGCCAAGTGCCGTGCTGGCGGTGAGAAATCCGCGGCGTCCCATGGGCTTCATGTCAGTCCCTCTCTTCAGGCGTTTGTGTGGTGAGGTATCCGTACGGCATCCGTCTGCGAGATGCTTCAGGGGGTCTTCGCGTCCTACTCGCGCACCGCGGCAGCGCTCAGGTCGAGGAACCGCTCGCCGGTGCGCGGCGCCGCATGCGGCGACAGGGAACGCCGTCGCCGGCGTCCTGGTGGCCGCCTCGAACCGCAACCGGCCGGGCTGCGCTTTCCCCGATGGTGCTGCGTCGACTGCCCTCACTGGCCTCCTGCATACGGGTTGCATCGCCTATCCGCATGCCGATTTCCTACCGAGCGAACCTGAGACAAACGTTAAAGAGCTGCTCACGCGCTCTGCTAAATGATCAGATCAAGCGG
The DNA here is from genome assembly GCF_055569765.1 of Streptomyces sp. NPDC031365. Lineage (NCBI taxonomy): Bacteria > Bacillati > Actinomycetota > Actinomycetes > Kitasatosporales > Streptomycetaceae > Streptomyces > Streptomyces sp. NPDC031365. The sequence continues at coordinate 59,666 of NZ_JBVIIM010000009.1, forward strand.
TGGATCAACGCCGGGGTGTTCGACGATCTGCATCGGATTCTGCTTGCCCAGCTGAACGCGGCAAACGAGATCGACCGGTCCCGGGCGGTGTTCGACGGCAGCCACATCGACACGAAAAAGGGGGTCCCGGACCTTGAGTTCGTCCCTTTTCTGGCCCTCACGTGAGCGGAGTCGAGGCCACGCGCGAGACGTCGATGGGGCCGGCGTCATCGAGTCGGTGCAGCACCGCCTCGTGCGACCGGCCCCACACCCCGGCCCGCGACCAGATCAGGAACCGGCGGTGCGCGGTCGACTTCGATATCCCGAAACACGGCGCCAGACCCCGCCAGGCACACCCGCTGATCAGCGTGTAGATGTTCGCCGCGAACAGCGCCTCATCAGGCGTGTCCTGCGTTCCGTCGCGCTGTGGCCGCACCTTCGACGGTGGGATCAGCGACTCGGCAATCTCCCACAGCCCGTCCGGAACAGTTCAACTCCACGTACCCCGCCCCATGAACAACCCAGCGAGCGATCACCACATAGGACACCGAAGCTGGTCGCACCGTTGCTGCCGTCGTTCAATTCCCGTCCGCAGGACGGCGGGACCGCTCCGTGTGACGAGCGGGCCGTGTTCACAGCGGTCGTGTACGTGCTGACCAGCGGGTGCGCCTGGCGGCATCTGCCGGAGACGTTCGGCGCCTCGCCCGCGACCGCGCATCGCCGGTTCACCGCGTGGACCCGGGCGGGACTGTGGCGTCGGCTCCACCGGGCGGTCCTGGACGAACTCGGTGCGCGGGGCGAGCTGGACTGGGCCTCGGCGATCGTCGATGCCGCCTCGGTATGGGCCAAAAGGGGGCACGCTGACCGGGCCGAACCCGGTCGATCACGGCAAGAAGGGCGCCGGGCTTGTGGGCGACTTGCTGTCGGGGCAGGTTGCGGTACCCGTTTCTGATGGCTCTGTCAGAGGTGCCGCGTACATTCCGCTCATGCCCGAACCATTGAGTGAAGATCTCAGGCGGTTGTTGAACGACTTGCCGCCTGGTCGCCTGGTGGGGCCGCGTCGTGATTCGGATCCGATGGTGTGGAGGAGCGACGGACCGATCATGGACGCGGCCGACTGGTGGAAGCGTCTCTCCACACGTCGTTATGAGATCGGCCTGTATCCGATACTGCTGGAGTACCCGGATGACTCACGGGGTGAGGACCGCCCCGAGACCGTCGCGGCCCGGGCCTGGTACGCCGAGGTCCGGGCGGTGCCGCCCGCGGGTGGGGTCGCAGGTCCCTGAGACGAGCCCGGCATGAGGAGGTACCGCACCGGCACCGGCCGCCGTGGCAGCCGGTGCCGTAACCGGTTCACCAGATCGACTCGACCCACTCCGGGTGGTCGATGAACGGGTTGCGGTTGTGCTGGTAGGAGTCGTAGATGACCTGGTTGCGGCGCTGCTCGAAGGCGTCCGGCGGGTCCTCCTGGTGCCAGGCCTTGAGCACGGAGAGCTTGCCGATGTACGGGTTGCTGCCGTTGTTGACCTGGCCGTTGGGCTCCAGGTCGGGCCAGCCGTCGTTGCCCTCGTAGCGGACCGCCATGTAGAGGATCATGCGGGCCACGTCGCCCTTGACGGCGTCGCGGGGCTCGAAGGAGTCGGAGTCGGTGAGGCTGCCGCCGCTGTCGGTGAAGGAGCTGCCGCCGTTGTCGAAGTCCTTGTTGCCCCGGATGCTGTTGACGCGGACGTCCGAGGGGCGCAGGTGGTGGATGTCGGTGCCGGGGCCGGTGGAGGTGCCGAAGTCGCCGTGGGACTTGGCCCACACGTGCTCGCGGTTCCAGTCGCCGGTGTCCCCGCCGTTGAGGGACTTGCTGCGGGAGATCCCGGAGTACAGCAGGACCACGTTGTTGCTGTTCCTCGGGTCCTGGTCGGTGGCCTTCAGGGCGTTCCAGACCGCCGAGTACGAGAGCTTCGTCTGGTCGCTGATGATCGTGTGGAGGGCGTCCTTGAGGGCGGCGCCGGTCTTGCCGGCCGCGTCCTCGTAGTACGCGTCGTAGGCGGCCGTCGTGGCCGCGGTGGTGGCGGCCGTCGAGGTGGTGGCCGTGGCGGTGGTGGTCAGGGCGGGGGCGGTGAGGACTGCGAGGACCGCGGCCGTGGCGAGTGCCACCGTTTTGAGGCGGCGTGAGCGTATCGCGAGCATGTGGGGTGTCCGATCTACGCGGGTTGCACAAGGGGAATACCCGAGAGGGTGGCATGCACATGCAGTCAGGCGAGTGGAGGGAACGTGGCGATTGTGTGACGAGAACATGTCACTACGCTCATGGCGTACTCCCGCCCCGTCCGCGGAGGGATGAAATCCGCCGCGGCCCGTGTTGGTGCCTTGCGGCAGTTCAGGACGATCGGAGGGCACCCGAGTGACACCGCAACGGGGATGGGCACGGCGACTGACGGGGTACGCCTGGCGTCATCGCAAGGACGTCGTCCTCGCCCTGGGCTCCTCCCTCGGCGGCATGGCCGTCATGGCGCTGGTCCCCCTGATCACCAAGGTGATCATCGACGACGTGATCGGCGACAAGACCAGGGACATGAGCACGTGGGCCGGTCTGCTCATCGGCGCCGCGCTCATCGTCTACGTCCTCACCTACATCCGCCGCTACTACGGCGGCCGGCTCGCCCTCGACGTCCAGCACGACCTGCGGACCGAGATGTACGACACGATCACCCGGCTCGACGGCAGACGTCAGGACGAACTGTCCACCGGACAGGTCGTCGGACGCGCCACCAGTGACCTCCAGCTGATCCAGGGCCTGCTCTTCATGCTGCCGATGACCATCGGCAACCTGCTGCTGTTCCTGATCTCCCTGGTGATCATGGCGTGGCTGTCCCTGCCGCTCACCGGCGTCGCCCTCGCCGTCGCCCCCGCCCTGTGGTGGATCGCCAAGCGCAGCCGCACCCGGCTGCACCCGTCGACCTGGTACGCGCAGGCGCAGGCGGGTGCCGTGGCCGGAGTGGTCGACGGCGCGGTCGGCGGCGTACGCGTGGTGAAGGGCTTCGGACAGGAGGAGCAGGAGACCGGCAAGCTGCGCGAGGTCGGACGGCGGCTGTACGCGGGACGGCTGCGCACCGTCCGGCTGAACTCCCGCTACACCCCGGCCCTCCAGGCCGTCCCCGCGCTCGGCCAGGTCGCGATGCTGGCGCTCGGCGGCTGGCTCGCCGTGGGCGGGAGCATCACACTGGGCACGTTCGTCGCCTTCTCCACCTACCTCGCCCAGCTGGTCGGCCCGGTCCGGATGCTCGCCGTGGTCCTCACCGTCGGCCAGCAGGCCCGCGCCGGCACCGAACGCGTCCTGGAGCTGATCGACACCGAGCCGTCCCTGACCGACGGCACCAGGCACCTGCCCGCCGACGCCCCGGCGACCGTCGAGTTCGACGACGTCTCCTTCGGCTACGACCCCGGCCGGCCGGTCCTCGACGGCCTGTCCTTCCGGATCCGCCCCGGGGAGACCCTCGCCGTCGTCGGCACCTCCGGCTCCGGCAAGTCCACCGTCTCCCTCCTCCTGCCGCGCTTCTACGACGTCACACACGGCGCCGTCCTGGTCGGCGGCCACGACGTCCGCGAGCTGACCACCGAGTCCCTGCGCGCGGCCATCGGCCTGGTTCCCGAGGACTCCTTCCTCTTCTCCGACACGGTGCGCAGCAACATCGCGTACGGCCGCCCCGACGCCACCGACGAGGAGATCACCGCCGCCGCCCGCGCCGCCCAGGCCGACCGGTTCATCAGCGAGCTGCCCGACGGCTACGACACCACCGTCGGCGAGCACGGACTGACCCTCTCCGGCGGTCAGCGCCAGCGTGTCGCCCTGGCCCGCGCGATCCTCACCGACCCGCGCCTGCTGGTCCTGGACGACGCGACCTCCGCCGTGGACGCCCGCGTCGAGCACGAGATCCACGAGGCCCTCAAGAGCGTCATGCGCGGCCGTACGACGCTGCTGATCGCCCACCGCCGCTCCACCCTCAACCTCGCCGACCGCATCGCCGTCCTCGACGGCGGCCGGCTCGCCGACATCGGCACCCACGCGGAGCTCCAGCGCCGCTCCGCCCTCTACCGCCGGCTTCTCACCGACCCGGACGAGCTGGGTGCCGTCTCCCCGGGCCACACCCTGCCCGCCGCGCCGCAGGAGGACGACACCTCCGTCCGTGCGGAGCTGGACGCCGAATTCGACGCCGAACGCGGGGTCACCCCACGGCTGTGGACCGGTGACCGCGAACCCAGGGACACCGCCCTGGCCGACGCCCCGGCCACCCCGGAACTGCTCGCCCAGGTCGACGCGCTGCCCCCGGCGAACGACGTCCCCGACGTCGACGAGGCGCGTGCGGTCCGCCCCGAGAAGTCCTACGGCCTGCGGCGCCTGCTGCGCGGCTTCCGCACACCGCTCCTCATCAGCCTCGGCCTGGTCGCCGTGGACGCCGGCATGGGCCTGCTGCTGCCGGTGCTGATCCGGCACGGCATCGACCAGGGCGTCACGCAGGCCGCCCTCGGAGCGGTCTGGGCGGCCGCCCTGCTGGGCCTGCTCACCGTGCTGGTCCAATGGTCGGCGCAGGTCGGCGAGATCCGGATGACCGGACGCACCGGTGAACGCGTCCTGTACTCGCTGCGGCTGAAGATCTTCTCCCAGCTCCAGCGGCTCGGACTCGACTACTACGAGCGTGAGCTGACCGGCCGGATCACGACCCGGATGACGACGGACGTCGACGCGTTGTCGACCTTCCTGCAGACCGGCCTGGTCACGGCGTTCGTCTCCGTGGTCACCTTCTTCGGCATCATGGGCGCCCTGCTGGTCATCGACATCGAGCTCGCCCTGGTCGTCTTCGCCACCCTCCCCCCGCTGATCGTCGGCACGTACTTCTTCCGCCGGGCCAGCGTGAAGGCGTACGAACTGGCGCGGGAGCGGGTCTCGGGCGTCAACGCCGACCTGCAGGAGTCGATGTCCGGGCTGCGGATCCTGCAGGCGTTCCGCCGCGAGGGGGACGGCGGGCGCCGGTTCGCCGAGCGCAGCGCGAGCTACCGCAGCGCCCGCATCCGGGGTCAGTGGCTGATCTCCGTGTACTTCCCGTTCGTGCAGTTGCTGTCCTCGGTCGCGGCCGTGGCGGTGCTGGTCGTGGGCGGGGGCCGGGTCGACGACGGGACGCTGGCGATCGGCTCGCTGGTGGCGTACCTGCTGTACATCGACCTGTTCTTCGCGCCCGTGCAGCAGCTCTCCCAGGTCTTCGACGGCTACCAGCAGGCGTCCGTCTCGCTGGGCCGCATCCAGGAGCTGCTGCGGGAACCCACCTCCACGAAGCAGACCGACAAGCCGCTCCCCGTCACCTTCCTGCGCGGTGACATCGCCTTCGAGGACGTGCACTTCGCCTACGGCGACGGCGAGGAGGCGCTCGACGGCATCGACCTCACCATCCCCGCCGGACAGACCGTCGCCTTCGTCGGCGAGACCGGCGCGGGCAAGTCCACCCTGGTCAAGCTGGTCGCCCGCTTCTACGACCCGACGGGCGGGCGGGTCACCGCCGACGGCACGGACCTCAGGGACCTGGACCTCACCGCGTACCGGCACCGGCTCGGGGTCGTACCGCAGGAGGCGTACCTCTTCCCGGGCACCGTCCGCGACGCCATCGCCTACGGCCGCCCGGACGCCACCGACGCCGAGGTGGAGGCGGCGGCCCGCGCGGTCGGCGCGCACGAGATGATCGCCACGCTGGAGGGCGGCTACCTGCACGAGGTCGCCGAGCGCGGCCGCAACCTCTCCGCCGGACAGCGCCAGCTGATCGCGCTGGCCCGCGCCGAACTGGTCGACCCGGACGTCCTGTTGCTCGACGAGGCCACGGCCGCGCTGGACCTCGCCACCGAGGCACAGGTCAACCAGGCGACCGACCGCCTGGCGGGCCGCCGTACCACCCTGGTCGTCGCCCACCGCCTGACCACGGCGGCCCGCGCCGACCGGGTGGTCGTCATGGACCGCGGCAGGGTCACGGAGGACGGCACGCACGAGGAACTGCTCCGGCTCGGCGGCACGTACGCCGCGTTGTGGCGGACGTTCGTCGGGGAGGACGTGCCGGCGCCGGCGTGAGCCGCGACCACGGCCGCGCGCGCAACCATCGGCATACGTCACGCGTCCGTACTCCAGTACGGCGTGGCAGGCGTGGCAGGGGAGGACGACTGTGGGCAGTGGAGCGATACGCCGGCGACTCGCGCTGTGTCTTGCGGTGCTGACCGCCTCCGGGCTGCTCGCCGTCGCCGCGCCGGGCGACGCGCAGGCCGCCGCGCACTGTCCGGGCCGCAAGGTGCGGACCCTGCCGTTCTCCACGGGGTCCGTGGTCGTCTACAAGCGGGGCGGCTACGTCTGTGCCGTCACCCTCGCCAGGAAGCCGGGCGTCAAGCGGACGATGTCGGTGAGCCTGCGGGCGCGCGGCGGCCGGCCCGTGGTCGACGAGGGCCGCTACAAGTACCACGCGGGCCCGGTGACCGTGCACGCCGGCCGCCGCTGTGTGTGGGTGAAGGGCAGGGTGGGCGGAGGGTCCGTCAGCTCCGGCTGGATCCTCTGCTGAGCCGGCCCATGGGGCACGCGTGACCGAGGGATATCCCTAGGTCCCCTGTTGCTGCGGGCAGTTGGTCCGATAGCTTCCGGCGCACATCTGTCTCACAGGGGAGTGCGCATGCGCAAGGCGCTCAGATGGCTGCTGGCACTCACGGTGCTCATAGGCACACTGGGTACGGCCGGGGCGGCCACCGCCGCCGAGCCGGAGGCCACCGGCACCACTGACATCAAGGAGAGGCTGCTCTCCGTTCCGGGCATGAGCCTGATCGAGGAGAAGCCGTACACCGGGTACCGCTTCTTCGTTCTCAACTACACGCAGCCGGTCGACCACCGCAGGCCCGCCGAGGGCACGTTCCAGCAGCGGATCACCGTGCTGCACAAGGACACCGCGCGGCCGACCGTCTTCTACACCGGCGGCTACAGCGTCTCCACGACGCCGCGCCGATCCGAGCCGACGCAGATCGTGGACGGCAACCAGGTCTCCATGGAGTACCGCTTCTTCACCCCGTCCCGGCCCGAACCGGCCGACTGGTCGAAGCTGGACATCTGGCAGGCCGCCAGCGACCAGCACCGCATCTTCAAGGCGCTGAAGGAGATCTACAGCGAGAACTGGATCTCCACCGGCGGTTCCAAGGGAGGTATGACCGCCACCTACTACGAGCGCTTCTACCCGCGTGACATGGACGGTGTGGTCGCCTACGTCGCCCCCAACGACGTGGTGAACAAGGAGGATTCGGCCTACGACCGGTTCTTCGCGGGCGTCGGCACCAAGGAGTGCCGCGACCGGCTGAACGGGGTGCAGCGCGAGGCGCTGGTGCGCCGGGCACCGCTGAAGAAGAAGTACGAAGCGGCCGCCGCCGAGAACGGCTACACCTTCGACACCGTCGGCAGCCTGGACCGGGCCTACGAGGCCGTCGTCCTGGACTACGTGTGGGGCTTCTGGCAGTACAGCACGGTGGCCGACTGCGCGGACATCCCCGCGGACGCCAAGAACGCCACCGACGACGAGATCTGGACCTCGGTCGACACGATCTCCGGCTTCTCGTTCTACACGGACCAGGGGCTGAGCCCGTACACGCCGTACTACTACCAGGCCGGTACGCAGCTGGGCGCGCCGACCATCAAGTTCCCGCACATCGAGAAGAAGTACGTCCGCTACGGCTACCAGCCGCCGCGCAACTTCGTGCCCCGCTCGATCGACATGAGGTTCCAGCCGTACGTCATGCGGGACGTCGACACCTGGGTCCGCCACAACGCCCGGCAGATGCTGTTCGTGTACGGCGAGAACGACCCGTGGGGCGCCGAGCCGTTCCGGGTCGGACACGGCGCGCGTGACTCGTACGTGTTCACCGCGCCCGGTATGAACCACGGCGCGAACGTGGCCGGTCTGGTCGCGAAGGAGAAGGCGTTCGCCACGGCCCGCATCCTCGACTGGGCGGACGTCGCCCCGAGCGCGGTCCAGGAGAACCCGGCGGCCGCGAAGCCGCTGGCGACGTTCGACGCGAAGCTCGACAAGCGGGACGTCGAGCGGCAGCGGACGCTGCGGCCGTAACCTCCGGACGGGACTACACCGGGCGGGCACAGCCCACCGGTGCGGTCCCGCCGAGCCGGACGTAGAGGGCCGTGGACGCCGGGCACTTGGCCCGGGTGTCCACGGCCTTCGTCACCTCGAACTCCGGCTCGTGCCGGCCGCTCCCGTCGCAGGCGGTCTCGCGGACCTTGCCGTCGCCCAGGTCGTAGACGCAGTCGCCGACGACGGTGCGCGGCCCGCCCCCGCCGCCCGGGTCCCCGGGATGCGGCGGCTGGAGGTGGCGCATGCAGGCGTAGCCGCGCGGTACCGCTCCGTCGCCGTCCTCGTCCAGGGAGGGGCGCTGCTCGCTGATGTGCAGGACGAAGTCCGTGGTCGCCGGGCAGTGCGGCCCGTCGCGCACCGTCCCGTCGTGACGGGCGACCACCCGGGCCGCCGCGCGTTCACCGGCGCAGGACACCTCGGTGAAGCTCGTCCGGCCGAAGGAACTGCACTCGTCGACCGCGAGGAACACCGCCCCGTACCCGGACGTCCGCACCGGCGTCGGCGACACCGTGGCGGCCTGTCCGCCGGGCCGTTCCTTGCCGTCGGCCCCGCCGCCCGGCGCGCTCTGGCAGCCGGTGAGCAGCACCGCGCACGCCGCCGCGAGCGCGGCCGGCGTCCCCCACCTGGTTCTCACGTGCATCGTCATCCCCCGGACACTCCCGTCCAGCGTGTCCCGGCGGACCGGGGCACGCCAGACATGTGGGGTGATATGCGCACGTTGGGTGTGATGCGTCGGGTGTGTGGCGTACGGGTGCTACGTCCGACTGGGTACGGGCCGTCCGTCCCCGGCGGCTAGAACCTCAGCCCGTACCCGACCGGGTACAGCGCCGTCGCCGGGTCGTCGGCCCGCTGCACCGGGACCGGAAGCGTCCCGCGCGGGTTCACCTTGCCCGCGATCACCCGTGCCGCCGCCTGCAGTTCGACGTCGGTCCAGGAGTACGACGCCAGATACGCCGCGACACCGGGCAGATGGGCCACGTCGTAGGGGTTGCGGATCGCGACCGCGACGACCGGCTTCCCGGTGGCCAGCAGCTGCTCGACGAGTGTCTTCTGGCTGCTGGTCGCGCTGACGTTGTACGTTCCGACGATCACCGCGTCCGCGTCCTGGGCCGCCGCGACTGCCCTGGCGACCGTTGCCGCCGACGGTGCCGTGCCGGTGGACAGCGCGGTGGCGGTGAAGCCCAGCTCGGTCAGGGCACCCGCGAGCACCCCGGTCGGCGGCCCTGTCGTACCGGACGGGGAGGCCGGGTCGGCGCCGACGACGAGTAGTTTCGGCTGCCTGCGCCGGGACAGGGGCAGCAGGCCGCCCTCGTTGACCAGCAGGGTGGTGGTGCGCTCGGTGATCCGGTCGGCGGTGGCGAGGTGCGCACGGGTGCCGACGGTGCGGTCGACGCCGGAGTGCGAGACGTACGGGTCCTGGAACAGGCCCAGCCGCGCCTTCAGCCGCAGTACCCGCAGGATCGACGCGTCGAGCCGGTCCTCGGTCAGCTCGCCGTCCCGTACGGCGCCCAGGACGGCGTTCCAGGCCACGTCCAGGGAGGGCGGGTTGAGCAGCTGGTCCACGCCCGCCTTGAGCGCCAGCACCGGCACCCGGTCGTCGCCGTACTTCGTCCGTACGCCCTCCATGCCGAGCGAGTCGGTGACCACCACACCGTCGTAGCCCAGCTCCTCGCGCAGGATGCCGGTGAGGATCGGGTGGGAGAGGGTGGCGGGGTCCTCGGAGTCGTCGAGGGCCGGCACGACGATGTGCGCGGTCATGATCGAGTCGATGCCCGCGGCGACGGCGGCCCGGAACGGCGGCGCGTCGAGCTGCTCCCACTGCTCGCGGGTGTGGTGGATGTACGGCAGTTCGGCGTGGCTGTCGGTGAGCGTGTCGCCGTGTCCGGGGAAGTGCTTGGCCGTCGAGGCGACGCGGGACGACTCGTAACCCTTGACCTCCGCCGCGACGAGGTCCGCGACCGCCTCCGGGTCGGCGCCGAAGGAGCGGACGCCGATGACGGGGTTGGCCGGGTTGACGTTGACGTCGGCCACCGGGGAGTAGTTCTGGCGGATGCCCATCGCGCGCAGCTCGCGGCCCGCGATCCGGCCGAGGGTGCGGGCGTCGGAACGGGAACCGCCCGCGCCGACGGCCATCGCCCCCGGGAACAGCGTGGCGGGCTCGCCCACGCGGGCCACGATGCCGTGCTCCTGGTCGGTGGAGATGAGGACGGGCAGCCCGCGCGGCAGAGCGAGGGAGGCCTTCTGGATGCCGTTGGACAGGTCCGCGATCTGGTGCGGGGCGCGGGTGTTGTGCGCCCAGGCGAAGTAGATGATGCCGCCGACCCGGTACCTGGCGAGCAGTTCGGCGGCCGTGCGGACGCCGATCTCCTTGAGGTTGGCGTCGATGTCGGCCTGGTCCGGGTCGGTGGCGGAGTGGCCGTAGACCCGCATCACGAACAACTGGCCGACCTTCTCCTCCAGCGTCATACGGGAGATGAGGGCGCGCAGCCTTGTGTCGTCGTGGGCGGAGGGGCCGGGGGCCGCGTGGGCGGTCCCGCCGGCCGCCAGGGCGGTGGTGACGCCCGCCGTGGCGGCGAGGACGGTACGTCTGGACGGACGTGCGGTGCTTCCCGTGCTTCCGGTGCTGCTGTCGGGCACGTGCGCTCCTTTGGAAGGTGATCCGCGGGGGGCCGGGGATCCGCTGAAGGACATCCTTGAAGGAAACTGCCAGGAGGTCACCAATATCCGGGAAGTTTCTGCCAGTCAAGGGAATGCGCAGCAACCGGTGAGGGGCCGTCACCGGCGCGGTAGGAGGGGGGCCGCGCCGGTGACGGCGTGCTGCCGGCCGTGGCGCGGTGGAGAGGGTGGGTCGGCGATCGCCGCCAGCGGCGAGGGCCGACACCGCACCACGTCGGACTCGTCCGGCAGCCTGCCCATGGGACGGACGGGGGCGGGGACGGGTTCCCCACCGGTCCCGGATTCCCCGAAGTCGGGACCCGGGGGCCGGACGGGGTGTGCGGGGCGGCGGTGTCGCGCTGCCCGGAGCCGGACCGTCCGTAGAGGGCGCCGGGGGTGGGCGCCGCCCCGTCGGGCCCCCGTGGGGCGGGGGCGAGGGGCGTTCCTCGGCGGGTCGCGTCCACTGGTGGGCCGACGCCTCGGGGGCGGTGCGGGTCGACGGGGGTGGTGGGTGGCACGGGGGTGGTGGTGGTACGGGGGTGTCGCCCGTCGGACTCCCGTGGGGCGGGGCCGAGAGGTGGGTTCCCCGGGCCGTGTCCGCTAGTGCGCCGACACCTCGGGCCAGTGGTCGCGCAGCGTGCGGACGGTCTCCGCGATCGCCGGGCGGCGGGCCGCACCGGTGCGCCACAGCGCGTACAGCCGGCGTACGGGCATGGGATCGAGCGGCACTTCCACCACCCCCTCGGGCAGCGCACCGCGTCCCAGCCGGGGGATCAGCGCGATGCCGAGCCCGGCCGCGACCAGGGCGACCAGAGTGGGGTTCTCGTCGGCCTGGTGGACGATGTCCGGCTCGTGCCCGGCCGCGCGCAGGGTACGCACCAGCCACTCGTGGCAGACCCGTCCCGGCGGCTGGCAGATCCACCGTTCGCCGCCCAGCTCCTCCCGGCGCACCGCCGTACGCCCCGCGAAGGGATGGCCCCTCGGCACCAGCAGATCGCACAGGTCGTCCCCGACGACCGCCTGCTCCACGCCCGCCGGGGCGGGCAGCGGCGCGATGTCCCAGTCGTGCGCGACCACGAGATCGACGGCGCCCTTGGCGACCAGGTCCACGGAGAGATGGGGGTCGATCTCGGTCAGCCGGGTGTCGAGCGCGGGATGCCGACGGGCCAGGTCGGCCAGCACGGGCGGCATCAGCCCGCGCGCCGCCGACGCGAACGCGGCGATGGTCAGCCGTCCGGCCGGCACGCCGCGCCGCTCCTCCAGCTCCGTCTCCGCCCGCTCCACGATCGCGATCAGCTCCCGCGCGGCCCGCACCAGCTGATGCGCCTCGTCGGTCAGCCGTACGCCCCGGCCCTCCCGCTCCAGCAGCACGGTCCGCGTCTCCCGCTCCAGCTTGGCGATCTGCTGGGACACGGCGGAGGAGGTGTACCCGAGCGCCACGGCGGCGGCACCGACGGTGCCGTGCACCGAGACGGCGTGCAGGGCGCGCAGACGCTGGAGGTCGAGCATGACGGCGGCTCCCGGTCGGTCGGCGATGCTTCACCGGTTAGCGATGCTTCATCCAACCATGCAGGAATCGTCGCTGGTGCTGAAGCGTGGCGGCCGGTGATCCTCGACGTATGCGACCGTCCCACGTGCTCCTCGCCGTCCTCGTCACCGCCGTGTGGGGAGTCAACTTCACCGTCATCGAGGTCGGGCTCGACCACTTCCCACCGCTGCTTTTCTCCGCCCTGCGCTTCCTCGTGGCGGCGCTGCCCGCGGTGTTCCTGGTGGGGCGGCCCACGGTGGCCTGGAAGTGGATCGTGGGAGTGGGACTGGCGCTCGGGGTGGCCAAGTTCGGGCTGCTGTTCGTCGGCATGGACGCGGGGATGCCGGGCGGCCTGTCCTCCCTGGTGCTCCAGATCCAGGCGGTCTTCACGGCCCTGTTCGCCTTCGCGCTCCTCGGCGAACGCCCCTCCCGGATCCGCCTGGCGGGCATGGCGGTGGCGCTGGCCGGGATCGGGGTGGCGGCCGTCGACGAGGGCACCTCCGGGCCACTGCTCGGCTTCGCCCTGGTCGTCGCGGCGGCGGCCTGCTGGGGAGTCTCCAACATCCTCACCCGCAAGGCCGCGCCCCCGGACGCCCTCAACTTCATGGTCTGGGTGAGCACCGTCCCGGTCCTCCCCCTCCTCGCCCTCTCCCTGCTGGTGGAGGGCCCGTCTGCCGACCTCGACGCGCTGCGCTCCCTGGACTGGCGGGGCGCGGGCACGGTCCTCTTCGTCGCCTGGGTCGCCACGGTCTTCGGCTTCGGCGCCTGGGGCTGGCTCCTGCGCCGCCACCCCGCCTCCACGGTCGCCCCCTTCTCCCTCCTCGTCCCGGTCTTCGGCATGTCGTCGGCCGCCCTGTTCCTGGGCGAGTCGATGACCCCGCTGCGGTGGTGGGCGGCGGCGCTGCTGGTGGGCGGCGTGGCACTGGCCTCCGCGCCACCCCGTCACCGGCCGGCGCGCCCCGCACGGCTCCGCCGCAGGACCCCGCCCCACGACCCCGGTGACCGACCTGCGGAGCAGTCCTCAGGGGGCGCGGGGAACCGCGCGGCCAGCCAGAACGCACCCGCACCCGCCCCATGAACTCGGTGACCGGGCAACCACGCCCGTCACCCGCACCCCCCGGGGAGGTCAGGCCGCTTCGTTCAGCAACCGCGCCAGGTACTCCCGCCCCGGGCGAAGTAGCTCCGGCAACGCCGCCGCATCGGCATACCAGCGCTTCTCATACTCCCAGCACAGCCACCCGTCCCAGCCGTGCCGCGACAACACCTCCACGACGTCCGTCAGCGGCAGCACCCCCGCACCGAGCGGCAGCGGAGTCGTGTCGTCGGCCGAGGCGATGTCCTTGACCTGGACATAGCCCAGGTGCGGCGACAGCGCCGCGAAGCTCTCCACGGGCTGCTCACCGCCGAGCCATGTGTGCATCACGTCCCACAGCGCGCCCACCTGCCGGTGCCCGACCAGACCGAGGACCCGCATGGCGTCGGCACCGGTGCGGTGCGAGTCATGCGTCTCCAGCAGGATGCGTACGCCCAGGTCGGCCGCGTACTCGGCAGCCGTGCCCAGCCGCCGGGCGGCCGTCGCGTCCGCCTCCTCGGGACTCTGCTCGCTGCCGCCGCCCGGGAAGACCCGGACGAACGGGGCGCCGATGTCCCGGGCGAGGTCGAGAAGGGCCCGGACCTCGCCGATGACGGGACCGTCCTCGCCGGGCGCGGCGACCCGGACGTATCCGGCGAGGCCCAGCAGCTCGACACCGGCTGCCTTGAACTCGGCGGCGACATCGGCCCGTTGCTCCGGGGTGAGGCCCGGGTGGACGGGTTCTTCGGGGTGGGCGCGCAGCTCGACGCCGTGGTAGCCGTGCGTGGTCGCGAGGCCCAGCACATCGGTGAGGGGCAGGCCGGGGACACCGAGGGTGGAGAACGCCAGCTTCATAAGATCGGACACTACCCGCGACCGGCCGGGTCGACTCCTCCCCATTACTCCGTTGTCGCGGCTCACCGGTGGGCGGGGCCTCACGCGCCCGTCCCGTCGGCGGTTTGCGGAAACCAGTTCGAACGAGCGCTCGGCGCCGTCGCGGGGAGACGGGCGTCCCGCCACCCGGCAGCACCGGCACAACGATCAGTCACAGCCCGTCCACCGGGCCTCGTCCCCGGCACCCTCCGAACGCCGCACCGCCACATCCCCACAGGGGTACGGGGAACTGCGCGACCAGCCACCGACCACCCGCACGGCCGTCCGCCGCGCACCCCCCGCGTCACACCGGCCGCTCCCGGAACAGGGCCGGCCCGACTACGTCCGCGGCCCCGCCGCAGAACCCCGCACCATCAACTCCCCCCGCACCACCGCGATCCCCCCGGGCGGTGCCTCCTCCCGACCCATGGCGATCCGTCCCGCCCGCGCCCCCGCCTCCGCCAGCGGCAACCGCACCGTCGTCAGCGCGGGCACCACGTCGATGCTGAACGGCAGATCGTCGAACCCCGCCACCGACACGTCGTCCGGGATCCGCCGCCCGGAGTCCCGCAGCGCCGCGCACGCGCCCAGCGCGACGGAGTCGTTCGCCGCGACAACGGCCGTCAAGGACGGGTCGCGCCGCAGGAGTTCGAGCGTGGCCTCGTACCCCGACAGCCGGTCGTACCGCCCGTGCACGGTCCACCGGGCGTCCTCCTCGATCCCGTGCGCGGCCAGCGCGGCCCGGTGTCCCTCGAGCCGGTGCCGCGTCGTCGTCCGTTCCTGGGGCCCCGCGATGTAACCGAGCCGCCGGTGCCCCAACCCGATCAGGTACTCGGTGAGTTCCTGCCCCCCGCCGCGGTTGTCGAAGGTCAGCGCGATCGCCCCGGTCTCCGGTGCCTGCGGCCGCCCGCACAGCACCACCCGCGTCCCGGCGTCCGCCAGCTTCCGCAGCTTCGCGTCCATCGCAGCCGTGTGCGGAGCGCTTTCGATGGCGCCGCCGGTCAGTACCACCGCCGCCGCCCGCTGCCGCTGGAGCAGTGTGAGATAGGTCAGTTCGCGCTCCGGTGAACCCCCCGTGTTGCACACCACCGCGAGTCTCTCCCCGCCCGCGCGTCCTCCGGGCCCTCCGATCTCCGCCTGGATGGCGCTCGCCATGATCCCGAAGAACGGGTCGGCGATGTCGTTCACCAGGATGCCGACCAGGTCGGAGGTGGCGGCGGCCAGGGCGCTCGCGGGTCCGTTGAGCACGTAGTCCAGTTCGTCCACGGCCTTCAGCACCCGCTCGCGGGTGGACGCGGCCACGGGATAGTTCCCGTTGAGCACACGCGACACCGTCGCGGGTGAGACCTGTGCGCGCGCCGCCACGTCCGCCAGGGTCACCGTCATGTCTCGTCCTCCGGTCGCGCGTCTCGTCGTCGTTCCGAGCAGACCCTACGGCTCCACGTCCGTTTGTTCGCCCCCTCGAACAAGTCGGCCGTGCGACGGCCTTGTCCGCGACGCCGTTCAGAGGCTAGCTTCTCCTTGTATAGAAAGCGCTTGCTGTGACGTTCACCAGTCACCCGCCCCGCGACGGCCCCCGCCGCGTGACAGGTGGGGCGTACGCGGCGCGCGGACCGCGTACGAAGGGAACGACGTGACACGCAAGACGGTGCGTATCGCCATGAACGGTGTGACCGGACGCATGGGTTACCGGCAGCACCTCGTCCGCTCCATCCTGGCCCTGCGCGAACAGGGCGGACTCGACCTCGGCGACGGCACCGTGCTGTGGCCGGAGCCGGTCCTGGTCGGCCGCCGTGAGCACGCGCTGAGGGCCCTCGCCGAGCGGCACGGCCTGGAGCACGTCTCCACGGACCTGGACGCGGTCCTCGCCGACGACAGCATCGACATCTACTTCGACGCGCAGGTGACCTCGGCCCGCGAGGAGGCCCTCAGGAAGGCCATCGCCGCGGGCAAGCACCTCTACACCGAGAAGCCCACCGCCACCGGCCTCGACGGAGCCCTGGAACTCGCCCGCCTGGCGGACGCGGCCGGCATCAAGCACGGTGTCGTCCAGGACAAGCTCTTCCTCCCGGGCCTGCTGAAGCTGAAGCGCCTCATCGACGGCGGCTTCTTCGGCCGCATCCTGTCCGTGCGCGGCGAGTTCGGCTACTGGGTGTTCGAGGGCGACTGGCAGGACGCCCAGCGCCCCTCCTGGAACTACCGCGCGGAGGACGGCGGCGGCATCGTCGTCGACATGTTCCCGCACTGGGAGTACGTGCTGCACGAACTGTTCGGCCGCGTGAAGTCCGTCCAGGCACTCACCGCCACCCACATCCCCCAGCGCTGGGACGAGAACGGCAAGCCCTACGACGCCACCGCCGACGACGCCGCCTACGGCGTCTTCGAACTCGACGGCGGCACCGTCGCCCAGATCAACTCCTCCTGGACGGTCCGCGTCCACCGCGACGAACTGGTCGAGTTCCAGGTCGACGGCACCGAGGGCTCCGCCGTCGCGGGCCTGCGCTCCTGCCGTGTCCAGCACCGCTCCGCCACCCCCAAGCCGGTCTGGAACCCGGACATCCCCGCCACCGAGGTCTTCCGCGACCAGTGGCAACAGGTGCCGGACAACGGTGAGTTCGACAACGGGTTCAAGGCCCAGTGGGAACTGTTCCTGCGCCACGTCTACGCCGACGCCCCCTACCACTGGGACCTGCTGGCGGGCGCCCGGGGCGTCCAGCTCGCCGAACTCGGCCTGAGATCCTCCGCCGAGGGCCGCCGTCTCGACGTACCGGAGATCGCGCTGTGACCCTCCGCCTGCCCGGCGCGGACGGCACCCTGCGCGCCTACGAACCCCGCACCGAACCCCGTGCCCTGGCGACCCCCGGCGCCCCCCTCACCTCCCGTACGGTCTTCTCGGCCGCGCACGTCGTCGCCGACCCGTACGCCGACACCACCCCCGACTCACCGGCGGCCGTCGACTGGGACGCCACCCTGGCCTTCCGCCGCCACCTGTGGTCGCACGGCCTGGGCGTCGCCGAGGCCATGGACACCGCGCAGCGCGGCATGGGACTGGACTGGCCGGGCGCGGCCGAGCTGATCCGCCGCTCGGCCGCCGAGGCGAAGACGGCCGGCGGCCGCGTCGCCTGCGGTGTCGGCACCGACCACATCACCGGCGGCACCCTCGCCGAGGTCCGCACGGCATACGAGGAACAGCTCGCCCTCGTCGAGGAGTCGGGCGCGCAGGCCATCCTGATGGCCTCCCGCGCGCTGGCCACGACGGCGAAGGGCCCGGACGACTACCTGGAGGTCTACGGCCACCTCCTCCGCCAGGCCGCCGAACCGGTCGTCCTGCACTGGCTCGGCCCGATGTTCGACCCGGCCCTGGAGGGCTACTGGGGGTCATCCGACCTCGACGCCGCCACCGACACCTTCCTGGAGGTCATCGCCGCCCACCCCGACAAGGTCGACGGCATCAAGGTCTCCCTGCTCGACGCCCAGCGCGAGATCGACCTGCGCCGCCGCCTCCCGCGGGGCGTGCGCTGCTACACCGGCGACGACTTCCACTACCCCGAGCTGATCGCCGGCGACGACCAGGGCTTCAGCCACGCCCTGCTCGGCATCTTCGACCCGCTCGGCCCGCTGGCCGCCGAAGCGGTCCGGGTGCTCGACACGGGGGACAAGGACGGCTTCCGCGCCCTCCTCGACCCCACCGTCGAACTCTCCCGCCACCTCTTCCAGGCCCCCACCCGCTACTACAAGACGGGCGTGGTGTTCCTCGCCTGGCTGGCCGGCCACCAGAGCCACTTCACCATGGTCGGCGGCCTCCAGTCGGCCCGCTCCCTGCCGCACTTCGCCCGCGCCTACGAACTCGCCGACGGTCTCGGCCTGTTCCCCGACCCCGAACTCGCCGAGGAACGGATGAGGACCCTGCTGCACCTGTACGGAGTGACCCCATGACGACCACCGGCCTCGCCCGCTTCAGCATCAACCAGATGACGGTCAGGCAGCTCACCCTGCCGCAACTCGTCGACGCCTGCCGGGACCTGGGCGTGCCGGGCGTGGGCCTGTGGCGCGAGCCCGTCCAGGCGTACGGCGTCGAGGCGGCCGCGAAACTCGTACGGGACGCGGGCCTGGCCGTGACGACGCTGTGCCGGGGCGGCTTCCTCACCGCGAGCGACCCCGCCGAACGGACCGCCGCCCTGACCGACAACCGCCGCGCCGTCGACGAGGCGGCCATGCTCGGTACCGACACCCTGGTCCTGGTATCCGGTGGACTCCCGCCCGGCTCCAGGGACCTGCGCGGCGCCCGGGAACGCATCGCGGACGCGCTCGCCGAACTCGGCCCCTACGCCGGGGAGCACGGGGTGAAACTGGCCATCGAGCCGCTGCACCCCATGTTCGCCTCCGACCGCTGTGTGGTCTCCACGCTCGCCCAGGCCCTCGACCTGGCCGAACGCTTCCCCGCCCGGCAGGTCGGCGTCACCGTGGACACGTACCACGTCTGGTGGGACGACACCGCCCCCGCGCAGATCGCGCGCGCGGGCGCCCAGGGACGTATCCACAGCTTCCAGCTCGCCGACTGGACCACCCCGCTGCCCGAGGGCGTCCTCAACGGCCGCGGCCAGATCGGCGACGGCGCGGTCGACATGCGGGAGTGGAGGGGATACGTGGAGGCGGCCGGTTACACCGGTCCCATCGAGGTCGAACTGTTCAACGACGCGCTGTGGGCCCGTGACGGCCGCGAGGTGCTCGCCGAGACGGCGGCGCGGTTCGTGCAACACGCGGGCCGGCTGAACGGCTGAACGGCACAACGGCTGGAGGGTGGAGGGCGCAGGGCTGTGCGCGGGGGGGGCGCAAGCCGTGCGGTGCCGGATCGGACGCCGACGTTCGCCGGCACCGCACGGTGCCGCCCCCCGCCGGGCCCGGGGCAGACTGACGACCACTGTCGTCGACCGCCGTGACGTCCTGTTGATGCGGACGTCGTAGGGAAGACTGCTGTCGATCATGATGAAGTGCTCCGGCCCGAACACCGTCTCGGTGCCGTCCTGCGCCACCGCGCCGTCGCCGGTGAGCTGGCAGTTGATCTGGAGGACCTCGGGGTCGAGACGCCGTATGGTGCGCGGTGTGCGCACGGTGTCCAGGTGCGGCAGGCTCAGCTCGGCGATCTGCAGGTCCCCGAGCTGCAGGAGCCGCATCGTGGCCCGGAAGTCGTCGCTGCGCTCACTGCGCAGCAGATTGGGTACATGCGTCCGCGTGGCGATGTCCTGCCAGAGGTCCCACCGCTCGGCGGGCGCCACCACATCGGTACGTAACTCCTGTACCAGCATTGCCACTCGCCCCCAACGCCTACCGGGTGGCCGCATCCTGCCCGGGCGGACATCGTAGGGAACCCGGCCGCGAAAACCTCCCGCGAAAGCCGTGCAACCCTTCCCGCACCTCGCGGGTCGTAGTGTGCGTCAGGACTTCTGGGAGGGGACCCCGGGGGGGACTTGAGGGGTTCTGGCAGGGGAGGGAACCGAGAGGGCCCGGTCGACGGACCGGGCCCTCTCGAAGTCGTCCACGCTGCGCCTCGCGTGCCGCGCGACGCCGGCCATCCGCCTCCCCCGAGCGGCCGGTGATCCCACTCCGGCTCACCCGCGGCGCGTCCTTGCGTCGCCGAGCCGCATCGCATCGAGGGCGGCCGTCACGCTGCCCTCGATGCGAGGGTGGGCCCGTCGGACGTCGGATGGAAGGAGCACACGGTCCAGCCGCCCGGGCAGGGACGCGAGGGTTCCGGCAGGGGAGGGACGGCAGGGGAGGGAACGGCAGGGGAGGGAACGGCAGGGGGCCGGTCGACGGACGGGCCCCTCGAATTCCGGCCGGTCCGCCTCAGAAGAACACCCCGCAGCGCAGCAGCACGTTCGCGTACGGCCGTGCCTCACCGGTGCGCACCACCAGCCGCGCGCCCGTGCTCAGCTCCTTGAGCCGCTCGTGCGGCACCAGCGCGAGAGCGGGGAAGTGGCCGGCCAGTAGCCCGGCAGCCGCCGGGTTGGCGTCCCGCACCTCGGTCGCCGCCGTCGCGCCCTCCACCACCAGTTCGGTCAGCAGCCCCTCCAGCACCTCGGCGAAGGACGGCACCCCGGCCCGGAAGGCCAGGTCCACCACGCGCGGCCCGTCGGGTATCGGCATGCCGACATCACATACCAGCACCCCGTCCCCGTGCCCGAGTTCGGCCAGGGCGCCGGAGAGATGCCGGTTCAGGATCCCGTGCTTCTTCACCGGGCGCCGCCTTCCGACCCCGCCCGCAGCCCGGCGACCTCCGGCGCCGTCGGGAAGGACACCTGCGCACCTTCCTTCGTGACCGTCGCCGCCCCCACCCGGGCCGCGTACGCCGCCGCCTCGGCGAGCGGTTCGCCCGCGCCCAGCCGCCAGGCCAGCGCGGCGGTGAACGCGTCACCGGCACCGGTGGTGTCCACGGCGTGCACCTTGACGGACGGAACCCGGGCGACCCCTTCCGAGGACGCCACGAGCGCGCCCTCGCCGCCCAGGGTGACCACCACCGAACGGGGCCCCTTCCCCAGCAGCAGCCGCGCCCAGTCCTCGGGTTCGTCACTCACCCCGGCGCTGTCGCCCAGGATCACCTTCGCCTCGTGCTCGTTGACGATCAGCGGGTCACAGGCCGCCAGCACCTCCGTCGGAAGGGGGCGCGGCGGGGACGGGTTCAGTACGAACCGGCTGCCCGGGACCAGACTCCGCACGACCTCCACGACCGTCTCCAGCGGGATCTCCAACTGGGCGGAGACCACCCGCGAGACGTGGAACAGGCTCCCGGCCGCCCGCACGTCCTGAGGCCTCAGCCGGCCGTTGGCACCGGGGGAGACCACGATGCTGTTGTCCCCCGACGGGTCCACCGTGATCAGCGCGACCCCGGTCGGGGCCCCGCCCACCAGCACACCCACCGTGTCCACCCCGGCCGCCCGCTGCGAGTCCAGCAGCAGCCGCCCGTGCCCGTCGTTGCCGACCCGGGCCAGCAGGGCCGTACGGGCGCCGAGCCGGGCGGCCGCGACCGCCTGGTTCGCGCCCTTGCCGCCCGGGTGGACGGACAGGTCGGAGCCGAGCACCGTCTCGCCGGCGCCCGGCCGGCGCTCGACACCGATCACCAGGTCGGCGTTGGCCGAGCCGACGACCAGGAGGTCGTAGTCGTACATGAATCGCTCCCCGATCCGAGTGAATCCGCGTGGGGGGCGGGCGGTCGATGTGACCGCCCGCCCCGTGTGCCCGTGTGCCCGTGTGCCCGTGCGGCCGTGCGGCCGTGCGGCCGCGCCCGGCGTCAGCCCTCGAAGCCGGCCACGTTTTCCTTGGTGACCACCTTCACCGGCACCTTCACCATCTTCTCCACCTTCTCGCCGTCGGCGGCGCGCAACGCGTTCCGCACCGCGATCCGGCCGAGTTCCCTCGGCTGCTGCGCGACGGAGGCGTACAACGTGCCGGCCTCGACAGCCTTCAGCCCGTCCGGGGTGCCGTCGAAGCCGACGACCTGGACCGACTTCCCGGCCTTGGAACCGAGCGCCTTGATCGCGCCGAGCGCCATCTCGTCGTTCTCGGCGAAGACACCGTTGATGTCCGGGTGCGCCTGGAGCAGGTTCGTCATCACGTCCAGGCCCTTGGTGCGGTCGAAGTCCGCGGGCTGCTTGGCGACGACCTTGATGCCCGGGTAGTCCTTCAGCCCTTCGGCGAAGCCCGCGCCGCGCTCGCGGCCGGCGGAGGTGCCGGCCTGGCCCTGGAGGATGACGGTGACTCCTCCCCCGGCTGAAGCCGAGGGCTTCTCGCTATGCCGGGTTGGCGTCGCGACGGACCCGCCCGGCCCATGGAAGCCGAGATTAGCGACCGGGTGCGCGGCGACAGCGGCCGGGCTGACCAACGAACGCCCGGGTCAGGGCACGTGGAACAGAGTGGGGAAGCGGAGGGCGAGCCAGGGTCTGCGGCCCCAGGCGAGCACGGCTCCGCGTGCCATGGCCTGCCACGGGCCCATCCGTCCCAGCGCCATGACGAGGAAGGCGACCGGCTCGGTGAGAATGGTGCAGTCCGAGCGCTCCGGCGGGCCGGGAAGCACCTCGACCGTGCCGTCGGTGAACGTGACGCCGAAGGTCTCGCCGCCCCGGACGCGCACGGTGTAACGGGCCGTCAGCGCGGAGGCGGCGGCGACGCGCGGCATCGCCGTCTTCAGGAACGGCAGGCAGAGCCCGACCCGCGTCTCGTCGATCATGTGCGGCCGACGCAGCCCACGGGCGAGATCGTAACCGTGGCCCAGCATGTGGGTCAGCAGGTACGAGGCGAAGACGTCCCTGTCCATGAGGCCGAGCGGGGTCAGGAACGTCCGGCCCGCGGTCCCTTCCGCCGTGGCCCGGCCCATCGCGTCCAGGAACGCGTCGGCCTGCTCCACGATCATCGCGGCCAGCGGTTCCGCCGCGCGCTCGGGGAACTCGACGAGACTCTGCGCGTTGGCCGCCGCGAGACTCTGCGGCGTGCCGTCTCCGTAGGCGCGTTCCTGACCGGACGCGATATCGGCCATCAGGCGGTTGGCCAGTGCCAGGTGGGCGGCCGTCTCGCCGACGGTCCACTCCAGCCCCGGTACGGGAACGGTCATGTCCGTCGCGCCGTCCAGGAGTACGGCGATGGCACTGGCGGTCTCCCGTATCGCCCGGCCGAGTCCTTCCGGCAGGGAGTCCCTGGTCCTCGTCTGTGTTCCCCGGTCCACGCCGCTCGTTTCTCCTCGCGTCTCCGTGACCACCCAGTTCGTAGCGCGGTACGAAACCAGACCGACCGGTCAGTAGCAAGGGTGTGGGCGCCCGCACGGAAACCGGGGCCGGGGCCTGTCCGGCGCAGCTCCGCCGGACAGGCCCGCGCTCAGGCGGCACCCAGCTCGCACCACACGTACTTGCCCCGGCTGCCGTCCTTGGCCAGGGGCTGCCACCCCCACACATCTGCGCACGCCCGCACCAGGGCGAGACCCCGCCCGTCCTCCGACTCGTCCTCCGCCGCGAACGGCCTTGGCGGCTGCGGAGGTTCGGGGTCCGCGTCCCACGCCCCGATCCGCAACGTTCCCGGCGGCGACCAGTGCACGCGCAGGCCGGCGGGGCCCTTGGTGTGCCGTACGGCGTTGGAGACCAGCTCCGCGGCGAGGAGTTCGGCGACGTCGACGAGGCCGATCAGCCCGTGCACGGTCAGGATGAGGCGGAGGGTACGGCGGCTGACGGTGACGGCGCGGAGGTCGTGGGGGATGTAGAGGGAGTACTCCCACGGTTCGTTTTCGGGCATGCGGGACTCCGTTGTCGGTGAGGGGAGTTGGTCGAGAGCGGGACCGGCGTCATTGCCGCGGCCGTCATGGCAGGACGGGGCGGTGCGCTTCCGGTGACCCGGTGCCGCACGGTGTGCGTCGCGTTACCGAAAGTAGATCTAAATTTAGGGACGCGGCAAGCCGGTCGCGTAATCTGACGCCGAACGAGTGGCATCAACAGAGGTGTGAAGAAGGCCAATCGATGGTGAAGAGGCGCGAACCAACTGCACGTCAGCAGCGGCTGGCAACGGAGCTTCGCAGACTGCGTGAGGCTGCCGGCCTCAACTCCCGGCAGGCGGCGGCGCTACTCGGTGTGGCCCCCGCCCAGATCACCCACATCGAGTCCGCCCTCGCGGGTGTGAGCGAGCAGCGAATCCGTCGCCTCGCATCCCACTACGCGTGTACCGACGAGGAGTTCATCAACGCCCTTGTGGTCATGGCCACCGAACGGACGCAAGGCTGGTGGGAGGAGTATCGAGGTTCTCTGCCCACGTCGTTCCTGGACCTGTCCGAGCTGGAGCACCATGCCCGCTTCCTCCGACACGTGGCAATCCTGTACGTGCCGGGCCTGCTCCAGACCGAGGACTACTCACGGGCCGTCTTCTCGTCCAGGCTCCCGCAACTGACAGCCGAGGAACTTGAACTGCGCCTCCGCCACCGCAAGGCGCGCCAGGCGTTCACGCTTCCCTACGAAGCGGTGATCCACGAGGCGGCGCTCCGGATAAGAGTCAGCGACCGTGCCACCTCCAGGAACCAACTCTTGCGGCTCTTGGAGCTCTCCGAAGCGGAGAACATCTCTGTCCGTGTCATCCCCTTCGACATGGACGGCTTCGCCAGCGCCTCCAGCACGATGACGTACGTGGGTGGCCCCTTGCCCAAGCTGGACACTGTGATCCGCGATGCGCTGCACGGCTCGGCCTTCCTCGACTCCGAGGCCCAGCTCAACACCTACCGCGCGAGTTTCCATAGGGTGGAGGCTGCAGCGCTCGATCCCGCACAGTCGCGTGACTTCATCCTCGGTCTGGCGAAGGAGCTGTAGAAACCCATGGACAACTGGAAGAAGTCGTCATACTCGGGTCCGGGCGACGGCAACGAGTGCGTGGAGATCGCGACGTCATCCACCCACATAGCCGTCCGCGACTCCAAGGCCCCCGCCCGCGCCACCCTCGCCTTCCCCACCGCCGCGTTCGCCGCATTCCTCGCGGGGTTGAAGGAGACCGGAGCGGTGGGAACCGACACGTGGTCCCTCGGATGAGGCGGCTGGTGGCTGCCACGCGCCCGGTGTCGCTGCTCCTGTCGACCGTGGTCGCGGCCGGCACGCTCACCGGCTGCGCGCTGCAGGAACTCGCCAGGGATTGTGCGGGGACCGACGACCGGGTCAAGGAGATGGCCGGGCTCGACATCCTCGCCTCCCGGCCCGCCGGGGCGACGGTTGCCCCCGGCTTCGAGGAGGTGGACGCCGGTTGCTGGGCTGACAGCGGCGACGTCTCGGTGTACGCCTCCCGGACCTACGCGTTCCCCGGAACTCCGGCCGAAGTGGCCGCGCACTACCGGACGGCGGCGGCACGGGACGGATGGCGGCAGGACCCGGAAGCCGCGTCCGGCGGCGGCCTGTGCCTCGTCAAAGAGGGGACAGCCCTGCGGGTCGTCCTCCTCACCGCCGAGGGCCTCGCGGAGGACGGCCACGGAAGCCGCCCCGACCTCACCACCGGGGCCGGATACTCGGTCGAGGTCGATGCGGTCGTGAACCCGGATGCCGAGGCGGGCTGCTAGGCCCGGTCACCGCCGGCGCCCGACAGCGCGCCCTCCTCAGCCGCCTGCCTGCCTGCCCCGCGCGGCCAGTGGTGTGGCACGGCACACGTGTCCCCTGCCCGGTGAACCCGCAATACTTCGATCGCTCGCGCATCTGTACAGCAGTGTCCCTGACTCCCTAGACAAGAGAGCCGAAGATGCTCATCGGAGTGATACGAGAGACCAGGCCCGGAGAGACCCGGGTGGCGGCCACGCCCGCGACGGTCAAGCAGCTGACCGGGCTGGGTTACGGGGTGGTGGTCGAGGCCGGGGCCGGTGAGGGCTCGGGATTCACCGACGAGGCGTACGCCCGGGCCGGCGCCACGATCGGTGGGGCGGCAGAGGCGTGGGGGGCCGACCTGGTCTTCCGGGTGAACGGGCCCGAGCTCTCCGAGGTGGAGCGGCTCAAGGAGGGGGCGACGCTGGTCGCACCCCTGGCCCCGGCGGCCCGCGGCGACCTGCTGTCGGCGCTGGCCGCGCGCAAGATCGACGCCTTCGCGATGGACGTGGTTCCGCGTATCTCCCGGGCCCAGTCGTTGGACATCCTCTCCAGCCAGGCCAACATCGCCGGTTACCGGGCGGTGATCGAGGCGGCGCACCACTTCGGCCGGTTCTTCACCGGGCAGGTGACCGCCGCGGGCAAGGTCCCGCCGGCGAAGGTGCTGGTCGCCGGAGCCGGCGTGGCGGGACTGGCCGCGATCGGCGCCGCCGCCTCCCTGGGGGCGATCGTCCGGGCCACCGACCCGCGGCCGGAGGTCGCCGACCAGGTGAAGTCGCTCGGCGGCACGTATCTGCCCGTGGACGTCGAGGTCGAGCAGTCGACCGACGGGTACGCGAAGGTGACCTCGGAGGCGTACGACAGGCGGGCGGCGGAGATCTACTCCGAGCAGGCCGCCGAGGTGGACATCGTCATCACCACCGCCCTGATCCCGGGGCGGACCGCGCCGCGGCTGATCACGGCCGCCGACGTCGCCTCCATGAAGCGGGGGAGCGTCGTCGTCGACATGGCCGCCGCCCAGGGCGGCAACGTCGAGGGATCGGTCAAGGACGAGGTCGTCGTCACCGACAACGGCGTGACGATCATCGGCTACACCGACCTGCCCGCGCGTCTTCCGGCGCAGTCCTCCCAGCTGTACAGCGCCAACCTGGTCAACCTGATGAAGCTGCTCACGCCGGCCAAGGACGGCCGGGTTGCGCTGGACCTCGAGGACGCCGTGCAGCGCGGGCTGACCGTGGTCCACGACGGTGAGGTGCTCTGGCCGCCGCCACCGGTGCAGGTCTCGGCGGCCCCGGCGGCGGCCGCGTCGGTGAAGGCGCCGGAGAAGAAGGCGGAGAAGAAGGCGGAGAAGAAGCTCTCCCCGGCCGTCAGGACGGCACTGGTCGGCACCGGCGGACTGGCGCTGTTCCTGCTCAACGCGTTCGCACCCTCACAGATCACCCAGCACTTCACCGTGCTGGCGCTGGCGACCGTGGTCGGCTTCTACGTGATCGGGCACGTGCACCACGCGCTGCACACACCGCTGATGTCGGTCACCAACGCCATCTCCGGGATCGTCGTGGTGGGTTCGCTGATGCAGCTGACGGGGTCCGACAACGTGGTGCTGGTGCTCGCCGGCGTCGCCACGCTGCTCGCCTCGATCAACATCTTCGGCGGCTTCGCCGTCACCCGCCGCATGCTCTCGATGTTCCGGAAGGCCTGACACGACATGGACATCCTCTCGGCCTCCGGCGCGGCGTACCTGGTCGCCGCCCTCCTGTTCATCCTGGCGCTGGCCGGCCTCTCCCAGCACGAGAGCGCCGTCCAGGGCTGGGGTTACGGCGTCGCGGGCATGACGCTCGCGCTCGCCGCCACGGTCCTGCAAGTCACCGACGCCGGTTCGGTTACCTCCGTCATCGTCCTCGTGTCCGCGGTCGCGGTCGGCGCGGTCATCGGACTGTGGTGCGCGAGGCGGGTGGAGATGACCGGCATGCCCGAACTGATCGCGCTGCTGCACTCCTTCGTGGGTCTCGCCGCGGTGCTGATCGGCTGGAACGGTCACCTCGACGCCGGCTCGCACGCGGACGGTATCCATCACGCCGAGGTCTTCATCGGCGTGTTCATCGGCGCGGTCACCTTCACCGGCTCGATCGTCGCCTTCCTCAAGCTCTCGGCCCGGATGAAGTCCGCCCCGATGATGCTGCCGGGCAAGAACGCCATCAACGTCGCCGTGCTCGCCGCCTTCGTGATCCTCACGGTGCTGTACGTCATCACTCCCGGGCTCGGGCTGCTGGTCGCGGTGACCGTGCTGGCGCTGGCGCTGGGCTGGCACCTGGTCGCCTCCATCGGCGGCGGTGACATGCCCGTGGTCGTCTCGATGCTCAACAGCTACTCCGGCTGGGCGGCCGCCGCTTCGGGATTCCTGCTGGAGAACGACCTGCTGATCGTCACCGGCGCGCTGGTCGGCTCCTCCGGTGCGTACCTCTCCTACATCATGTGCCGGGCGATGAACCGCTCCTTCCTCTCGGTGATCGCCGGTGGCTTCGGGATCGAGGCCGGTCCGTCCGGCGACCAGGACCACGGCGAGCACCGGGAGATCTCGGCGGAGGACACGGCCGAGCTCCTCCTGTCGGCCTCGTCCGTCGTGATCACCCCCGGCTACGGCATGGCGGTGGCGCAGGCCCAGTACCCGGTCGCGGAACTGACCCGGCTGCTGCACGAGCGGGGCGTCGACGTGCGCTTCGGCATCCACCCGGTCGCCGGCCGCCTGCCCGGTCACATGAACGTGCTGCTGGCCGAGGCGAAGGTGCCGTACGACATCGTCCTGGAGATGGACGAGATCAACGACGACCTCGCCGGCACCGACGTGGTGCTCGTCATCGGCGCCAACGACACCGTCAACCCGGCGGCGACCGACGACCCGGACTCGCCGATCGCCGGGATGCCGGTGCTGCGGGTGTGGGAGGCGGGGAACGTGGTGGTCTTCAAGCGGTCGATGGCCGTGGGCTACGCCGGGGTGCAGAACCCGCTGTTCTTCCGGGAGAACTCCCAGATGCTCTTCGGCGACGCCAAGACCCGGGTCGACGAGATCGTGGGCGCGCTCGCGAGGGTGCCTGCCTGAGCGGGGCGGCAGCCGGCCGGTGCGGTCGTCCCGGGACCGCACCGGCGGCGCCCGCGTGAGCCGGCCGGAGCCTCCTGTCACACCCCACCGGTACCGTCGGATCATGTCCAACCAGCCATCCGCGGCCCCCGGTGAACGCCGGCTCGCCACGCTCGAAGGCGTGCTCGAACGCATCACGTACGCCAACGAGGAGAACGGCTACACCGTCGCCCGGGTCGACACCGGCAGAGGTGCCGGTGATCTGCTCACCGTCGTCGGCGCGCTGCTCGGCGCGCAGGTGGGGGAGTCCGTGCGGATGGAGGGGCGCTGGGGTTCGCACCCGCAGTACGGGAAGCAGTTCCACGTCGAGAACTACACGACCGTGCTGCCGGCCACCGTCCAGGGTATCCGGCGCTATCTCGGGTCCGGCCTGGTCAAGGGCATCGGCCCGGTCTTCGCCGACCGCATCACGCAGCACTTCGGCGTCGACACCCTCACCGTCATCGAGGAGGAGCCCAAGCGCCTCATCGAGGTGCCCGGGCTCGGGCCCAAGCGGACCAAGAAGATCGCCGACGCCTGGGAGGAGCAGAAGGCGATCAAGGAGGTCATGCTCTTCCTCCAGACCGTCGAGGTGTCCACCTCCATCGCCGTGCGCATCTACAAGAAGTACGGCGACGCCTCGATCTCCGTCGTGAAGAACCAGCCGTACCGCCTCGCCTCCGACGTCTGGGGCATCGGATTCCTCACCGCCGACAAGATCGCCCAGTCCGTCGGCATCCCGCACGACAGTCCCGACCGGGTGAAGGCGGGCTTGCAGTACGCGCTGTCGCAGGCCACCGACCAGGGGCACTGCTATCTCCCCGAGGAGAAGCTGATCGCCGACGCGGTGAAGCTGCTGCAAGTCGACACCGGACTGGTCATCGAGTGCCTGGCCGAGCTCGCCGCCGAGCCGGAGGACCCCGGCGAGGATCCCGGCGTCGTGCGCGAGAAGGTGCCGGACCCGCAGGGCGGTGACCCCGTCACCGCCGTCTTCCTCGTGCCCTTTCACCGAGCCGAGGTGGCCCTCTCCGCCCAGCTGTTGCGGCTCCTCCGCACGGACGAGGACCGGATGCCGGTGTTCCGGGACGTGGCCTGGGACAAGGCGCTCGGGTGGCTGAAGGGACGTACCGGCACCGACCTCGCGCCCGAGCAGGAGGCCGCCGTCCGGCTGGCGCTGACCGAGAAGGTCGCCGTCCTCACCGGCGGACCCGGCTGCGGCAAGTCCTTCACGGTCCGCTCGATCGTGGAGCTGGCCCGTGCGAAGAGGGCCAAGGTGGTGCTGGCCGCTCCGACCGGCCGCGCCGCCAAGCGGCTCGCCGAGCTGACCGGTGCCGAGGCCTCCACCGTGCACCGTCTGCTGGAGCTCAAGCCCGGCGGTGACGCCGCCTACGACCGGGAACGGCCGCTGGACGCCGACCTGGTGGTGGTCGACGAGGCGTCCATGCTCGACCTGTTGCTCGCGAACAAGCTGGTCAAGGCCGTGCCGCCGGGCGCCCATCTCCTCTTCGTCGGGGACGTCGACCAACTGCCCAGCGTCGGCGCCGGGGAGGTGCTCAGGGACCTGCTGGCCGAGGGCGGCCCCGTCCCCGCCGTCCGGCTCACCCGGGTCTTCCGTCAGGCCCAGCAGTCCGGCGTGGTGACCAACGCGCACCGGATCAACGCCGGGCAACACCCCGTCACCGACGGCATGAAGGACTTCTTCCTCTTCGTCGAGGACGACACCGAGGAGGCGGGGCGGCTCACCGTGGACGTCGCCGCCCGGCGCATTCCCGCGAAGTTCGGCCTCGACCCGCGCCGTGACGTGCAGGTGCTCGCCCCCATGCACCGGGGGCCGGCCGGTGCGGGCACGCTCAACGGACTGCTCCAGCAGGCCGTCACGCCCGCCCGCCCCGACCTCGCCGAGAAGCGGTTCGGTGGCCGGGTCTTCCGTGTCGGCGACAAGGTCACCCAGATTCGCAACAACTACGAGAAGGGGGAGAACGGTGTCTTCAACGGCACCGTGGGCGTGGTCACCTCGCTCGACCCGGTCGACCAGCGCCTGACCGTGCTGACCGACGAGGACGAGGAGGTGCCGTACGACTTCGACGAGCTGGACGAACTGGCGCACGCCTACGCCGTCACCATCCACCGTTCCCAGGGCAGCGAGTACCCGGCGGTCGTCATCCCGGTGACCACGGGCGCCTGGATGATGCTCCAGCGCAATCTGCTCTACACGGCGGTCACCCGGGCCAAGCAGCTGGTCGTACTCGTCGGCTCCCGCAAGGCGATCGGGCAGGCGGTCCGCACGGTCTCCGCGGGCCGGCGGTGCACGGCCCTGGACTTCCGTCTCGCCGGTTCCGGCCGCCCCGGATCCCGCCTCTCGGAGGGGTGACACAGTCCTGTGAGCGGTCCGTCATCAAAAAATGATCGATCAAATGAGTCATGAAGGTCACAGAGGCCTTCCGGATGCGGAACACAGCAGGCAGGATGGGCAAGTTAGCGGCACTCAGTGCCGCCAATAGGCCCGATGGTCGACCCCGAGTGCACTCTCCTGCGCCGAGTGGGGGATGGTGGAGACAGTCAGGGCACCTCGAAGATGAGGCACTAGGTCGGTGAGGGAAGACGTGAGCGACAACTCTGTAGTACTGCGGTACGGCGGCAACGAGTACACCTACCCGGTGATCGACAGCACCGTCGGCGACAAGGGCTTCGACATCGGGAAGCTCCGGGCCCAGACCGGTCTGGTAACGCTGGACAGCGGCTACGGCAACACCGCGGCCTATAAATCCGGGGTCACCTATCTGGACGGCGAGGCCGGCATTCTCCGGTACCGCGGCTACCCGATCGAGCAGCTGGCCGAGCGCTCCACCTTCCTGGAGGTCGCCTACCTGCTGATCAACGGCGAGTTGCCGACCGTCGACGAACTGTCCGCGTTCAAGGGCGAGGTCACGCAGCACACCCTGCTGCACGAGGACGTCAAGAACTTCTACAAGGGCTTCCCGCGCGACGCGCACCCGATGGCGATGCTGTCCTCGGTGGTCTCCGCGCTGTCGACGTTCTACCAGGACAGCCACAACCCGTTCGACGAGCGCCAGCGCAACCTCTCCACGATCCGGCTGCTCGCCAAGCTTCCGACGATCGCTGCCTACGCGTACAAGAAGTCGATCGGCCACCCGTTCGTCTACCCGCGCAACGACCTCGGTTACGTCGAGAATTTCCTGCGCATGACCTTCTCGGTGCCCGCCCAGGACTACGAGCCCGACCCGGTCGTCGTGGCCGCCCTGGAGAAGCTGCTCATCCTGCACGCGGACCACGAGCAGAACTGCTCCACCTCCACCGTGCGCCTGGTCGGCTCCTCGCAGGCGAACATGTTCGCCTCGATCTCCGCGGGCATCTCCGCCCTGTGGGGTCCGCTGCACGGTGGCGCCAACCAGTCGGTGCTGGAGATGCTCGAGGGCATCAAGGCCGACGGCGGCGACGTCGACTCCTTCATCCGCAAGGTGAAGAACAAGGAGGACGGCGTCCGGCTGATGGGCTTCGGCCACCGGGTCTACAAGAACTTCGACCCCCGCGCCAAGATCATCAAGGCCGCCGCGCACGATGTGCTGTCCGCTCTCGGCAAGTCCGACGAGCTGCTGGACATCGCGCTGAAGCTGGAGGAGCACGCGCTCTCCGACGACTACTTCGTCTCGCGCAGCCTCTACCCGAACGTCGACTTCTACACCGGTCTGATCTACCGGGCCATGGGCTTCCCGACCGAGATGTTCACGGTCCTGTTCGCCCTCGGCCGCCTCCCGGGCTGGATCGCGCAGTGGCACGAGATGATCAAGGAGCCGGGCTCCCGCATCGGCCGTCCGCGCCAGATCTACACGGGCGTCGTCGAGCGCGACTTCGTCCCGGCCGAGGAGCGCTGACCCCCGTTTCGAGCCGCGCACGCACCGCGTAGGCATCGGGCCCCGTACACGCTGGTCGTGTGCGGGGCCCGATCGTTGCGGAGACGAGGGTGGAGCGCGACGCCACACGGGATGCCACGGTCGGCTCGCGTACGGAAAAGGCGCCCCGGCCGCCGGTCCCCCCACGGGCCGACGTACCAGGGCGCCTTCCCATGTCCCGGTGCGGATTCCCCCCACGGGATCCGGCCGGGCGCCTGTGAGAACAGCGCCTGAATCGCTGTATGAGTGCGGACGGACCTGAACCCGGCGCACTCGTCGCTCTGCGGTCTGCCGGGACAACGCACGTTCGGGAGGGCCGCTCAAAGCTCCCCGCTGGCACGTGCCCCGGCAACGCAATCTCTGGGAAAGTCCCCCAAGACGTCCCCAGCTGCCAGGAAGCGCCCCCCAAGACGCTGCCCGACATCGACAACTTAGACCTTCGAACCCCTTCGATGGTTACGTTCAGATCACTGTGATCTGCGTCTCTTGCGAATCTCCCCAAGCTGCGCAAGAGCCCGCAAACCGCTCACGGGACTCAAGCGTAAGGAAGATGCGCGAGCCTTGTGAAGAGCTTATGTGAGGGTCGTACCGGACTCCAGGGGTACGGCCCTCTTGAGTCCTCAATGAAATGCCCGGAGCCGCAGGCTGTTCGTCACCACGAACACCGAGGAGAAGGCCATGGCGGCACCGGCGATCATCGGGTTCAGCAGCCCCGCCGCGGCCAGCGGGAGCGCGGCGACGTTGTAGCCGAACGCCCAGACGAGATTACCCTTGATGGTGGACAGGGTCCGGCGCGACAGCCGTATCGCGTCCGCCGCCACCCGCAGGTCCCCGCGGACCAGGGTCAGGTCGCCGGCCTCGATCGCCGCGTCCGTGCCGGTGCCCATGGCGAGACCCAGATCAGCGACAGCCAGCGCGGCCGCGTCGTTGACGCCGTCGCCGACCATGGCGACGCTGCGCCCTTCGCTCTGCAACCGCCGTACGACCTCGGCCTTGTCCTCGGGCAGCACCTCGGCGAACACCTGGTCGACGTCGATGCCCACGGCCCGCGCGACCGCCTCGGCCACCGCCTGGTTGTCACCGGTCAGCAGGACCGGCGTGAGCCCGAGCGCGCGCAGGTCGCGCACCGCCTCGGCGCTGGTCTCCTTCACGGTGTCGGCGACCGCGAGGACACCGCGTGCCACCCCGTCCCAGCCGGCCACCACGGCCGTACGCCCGGCACGCTCGGCCTCGTCCTTCGCCCGGGCCAGGGCCGGCGGCAGTTCCCCGAAGAGTCCGGGGAGCCGCCCCACGGCCACCTCGTGGCCCTCCACACGCCCGCGCACGCCCCGCCCGGGGACGTTCTCGAAGTGCTCGGCCTCCGGCAGGGCACCGGCGCTCCTCATCTCGGCGCCCGCCGCGATCGCCCGGGCGACGGGGTGCTCGGAGGCGTGCTCCAGGGCGCCCGCGAGCCGCAGCAGCAGCCGCTCGTCCGTGCCCTCGGCGACGTACACCTCCTGGAGGGACATCCGCCCGGTGGTGACGGTGCCGGTCTTGTCCAGGACGACGGTGTCGACGCGGCGGGTGGACTCCAGGACCTCGGGGCCCTTGATCAGGATGCCGAGCTGGGCGCCGCGCCCGGTGCCGACCATCAGCGCGGTCGGCGTGGCGAGCCCGAGGGCGCAGGGGCAGGCGATGATCAGGACGGCGACGGCGGCGGTGAACGCGGCGACGGTGTCGCCGGTGGAGCCGAGCCACGCGCCGAAGGTGGCGACCGCGATCAGCAGCACCACGGGGACGAAGATGCCGGAGATCCGGTCGGCGAGGCGCTGTACCTGGGCCTTGCCGTTCTGCGCCTCCTCCACCATCCGCGCCATCCGCGCGAGCTGGGTGTCGGCGCCGATCCGGGTGGCCTCGACGACGAGCCGGCCGCCCGCGTTGACCGTGGCGCCGGTGACGGTGTCGCCGACGGTGACGTCCACCGGAACGGACTCGCCGGTCAGCATGGACGCGTCCACGGCGGAGAAGCCCTCGAGGACCGTACCGTCGGTGGCGATCTTCTCCCCGGGGCGCACGACGAACCGGTCGCCCACGGCCAGCAGGTCCGCCGCGATCCGCACCTCCCGCCCGTCGCGGAGTACCGCCACGTCCTTGGCGCCCAGCTCCATCAGCGCCCGCAGGGCCGCTCCCGCACGGCGCTTGGAGCGGGCCTCCAGGTAGCGGCCGAGCAGGAGGAACGCGGTGACGCCTGCGGCGACCTCCAGGTAGATCGTGGAGGCGCCGTCGGCGCGCGAGACGGTGAGTTCGAAGGGGTGCCGCATGCCGGGCATGCCCGCGTCGCCGAGGAACAGCGCCCACAGGGACCAGCCGAACGCGGCGAGCGTGCCGACGGAGACCAGTGTGTCCATGGTGGCCGCGCCGTGCCGGAGGTTGGTCCAGGCGGCCCGGTGGAAGGGAGCGGCGCCCCAGACCACGACGGGAGCGGCGAGGGTGAGGGAGAGCCACTGCCAGTTGTCGAACTGCAGGGGCGGGATCATCGCCAGGAGGATGACCGGGAGGGCGAGGAGCGCGGAGACGGTCAGACGGCGGCGCAGGGCGGCGAGTTCCGGGTCGGCCTGGGCGGCGGAGCTCTGGTCCTTCTCGTCCTGTGGGGGCGCGGGTTCCTCGGCGGTGTAGCCGGTCCGCACCACCGTGGTGATCAGGTCGGCGACCTCGATGCCCGGCGGGTAGGTGATCCGGGCCTTCTCCGTCGCGTAGTTCACCGTGGCGGTGACGCCGTCCATGCGGTTGAGCTTCTTCTCGACGCGGGCCGCGCAGGAGGCGCAGGTCATACCGCCGATGAGCAGTTCGACCTCCGAGGCCGCCGGCCGCTCGGCGGCCGGTGCCTCGGCGGCGGTGGTGCTGGTCATGTCCGTACTCCAGGGACGTCCGGGATTCCGGGTGCGGGTGGTGTGCCGGGCCGCAGGACGGGGTGGCCGATACGGCCCGGTTCACGCCGCGTGGGTGGGGCCCCGGTTCAGGCAGGCCTCATGGGTGGGTCCCGGTTCAGGCCGTGCCGGCCAGCTCGTAGCCGGCCTCGTCGACGGCCGCTCGCACGGCCGCCTCGTCGAGCGGGGCCGCGGAGACCACGGTCACCTCGCCGGAGGAGGCGACGGCCGTCACCGAGCTGACACCGGGGATCGCGGAGATCTCGCCGGAGACGGCGCCCTCGCAGTGCCCGCAGGTCATCCCGCTCACCTTGTAGACGGTGGTGACGGAACCCTGGGTGTCGGTCTGGGAGGTCATGTTCGTTACTCCTCGTCGGGGCGTAGGGGATATGAGGCGTGGCGGGGTCCACACGGGCCACGGGGGACCGTGTGGTCTCGCGCTACACCCAGACTATACCCCTAGGGGGTATAAATCCACGAGGGGTGGGCCGGGTGGGCGGACGCGTACGTCCTTCAGGCTCCCGACCGTACGCCTCGCGCCCGGCGTCCTCGCGAGCGAGGACGGGTCGGGCAGGCCGCCGCCTGCCCTGTCCGTGCCTCCGGCGGCGGGGCGGAAGCGGGGCCGCGACAAGGCGGCTGCCCGGGGATAGCGTTCCGCCGGAAGAGATGATCACCGGAAGGCGGGACCAGTCATGCGGGCGGTGGTGTTCGAGCGGTACGGGGAACCGGCCGAGGTACGGGAGGTCGCGGACCCGGAGCCCGCGGAGCACGGAGTCGTGGTCCGCGTCGAGGCCACCGGCCTGTGCCGCAGCGACTGGCACGGCTGGCAGGGCCACGACCCGGACATCACGCTCCCGCACGTCCCCGGCCATGAACTCGCCGGAGTCGTCGAAGCGGTCGGCGCGAGGGTCACGGACTGGAACGCCGGGGACCGGGTCACCGTCCCGTTCGTCTGCGCCTGCGGTTCCTGCCCGGCCTGCGCGGCCGGCGACCAGCAGGTGTGCGAGCGGCAGACCCAGCCCGGCTTCACCCACTGGGGCTCCTTCGCGCACTACGTGGCCCTGGACCACGCGGACGTGAACCTCGTCGCGATCCCCGGCGGGATGTCCTTCGCGACGGCCGCCTCGCTCGGCTGCCGTTTCGCCACGGCCCACCGGGCGGTGGTCCAGCAGGGCCGGGTGGCGGCGGGGGAGTGGGTCGCCGTGCACGGCTGCGGCGGGGTGGGCCTGTCGGCGGTGATGATCGCGGCGGCCGCGGGCGCCAGGGTCGTCGCCGTCGACGTGTCACCGGGGGCCCTCGGGCTGGCGCGGCGGTTCGGTGCGGCGCAATGCGTGGACGCGTCGGCGGTGCGGGACCCGGCCGAGGCGGTCCGTGACCTCACCGGCGGCGGAGCCCACCTCTCTCTCGACGCCCTCGGCGCACCCGCCACCTGCGCAGCCTCGGTCCATGGCCTGCGCCGCCGGGGCCGCCATGTCCAGGTCGGCCTGCTGCCCTCACCTTCGGGCACCACGCCCGTTCCCATGGCCCGCGCCATCGCCCTGGAACTCGAACTCCTCGGCAGCCACGGCATGGCCGCGCACGCCTACCCGCCGATGCTGGAACTGGTCCGCGCGGGGGTGCTCCGCCCCGACCTGCTGGTGACGTCCACGATCGGCCTGGACGCGGCCCCCGTGGCTCTGGCGGCCCTGGGGACGGCTCCGGGCGCCGGCGTCACCGTCATCGAGCCGTGGAGCTGAGCGCCGGTCACACGGCTGTGCCCCGCCGCGGGGGCGGGGCACAGCCGCTCTTCATCTTCCCCGGGTCAGCCGTCTCTGCGGCCCCGGTTGCCCGGACGGGCGGCGACCCAGGTGCGGACGGTGTCCGCGTACCAGTAGGGCTTGCCGCCCTCCACATGGTCGGGCGGGGGCAGCAGGCCGTGCTTGCGGTAGGAACGTACGGTGTCCGGCTGCACCTTGATGTGTGCCGCGATGTCCTTGTAGGACCACAGCCGTCGGTCGGTCATGGCTTTGCACCTCCCCGCGCGCACCGCGGCGGCGGCCGGGGGTGGCCGTCATGGGGAGCCGGGTGCCGCGCTGGTGATCAGGCATGCGTTGTGCCCGGTCAACGAGGCCGGCCGACGGCAGGGCAGGGGCTGTGTACCGGGTGTGACGGAAGGCCCGCGCAGGTGTGACACCTGTGACAGCACGGGAGCTTTTGTGACAGGAGCGACACACAGGCGTACTCCGGCTCACCGGCGGGGCGCGTTGACTCGCACGCCGCCACGTGTCCTCACGCGGTGAGGGACTGCCCTACCAGTGCCCTCAGTTCGTCCGCGGACTCCGGTGCCAGCCGGTAAATGCCGTGCACGCTCACCGCGCTGCGCAGTTCGCCGTCCACCACGTGCTTGATCCCCCGCTCGCCCCGCCGTGACCGGTAGGTGAGCCGGGCCAGGAGGCCGGGCGGGACCGGGCGTTCGAAGGTGAGCGGGCTGCCGGGCGGCCCGACGACGACCTCGGTGACACAGCCGGCCTTCAGCGGCTTCCAGTGGACGAGCCGGAGATAGTCCTCCGTCGCCAGGTCCTCGCCCGCGGTCTCGTAGTCGAGGACGCGCCCCACCTCCATCGCTCCGAGCACCCACAGCCGCCGGCGGAAGACCCGGACCGGGTGGATCACGTCGCCCGGGCACACTCCGGCGCGTACGAAGCTCGGCAGCGACTGGTGCGGCCCGCCGAACATCACGGTCAGGCGCTCGCCCGTGAAGCCCTCGCGGGCAAGGGCCTCGCACAGGTCATTGGTCCACAGGGTGGTGTACGCGTTCGGCATGGCACCGCACGGTAGCCGCGGCCACTGACAACGGGGCCCGTAAACGCGCGGGCGGACACGATTAGGTTCTCGTCCGAATGTCCGGACAAAACATTGACAGGGCTTCATACCCCGGCTAGAAACCCTGGAGAGCCGAACAGCCGCTGCACCGCAGCACCGCAGACCGTATGTGCCGACGAGCCGTACGAAGGGACGACCGCGATGGCGCACGACCTGATCACCATGGGGTGGACCGGAGTGGACCGCTGTCCGCTCCGGACGGGCGTACCGCTGCCGCGGGTGGACTTCGGTGTCGGCGACCGCTGGGCCGCCCCCGCCCCCACCGGGCCGTACGTCCCCCCGGGTGTCTCCGCCGGCACCCCACCGATCGCCTCCGGCGCGGGAGACCGCCTCGCTTTGGCAGGAGCGAAGTGCGAGCGACGACTCCCCGCCCGCCGCGGCCCCGCGCCGGAGGTCCCGTACCCATCCCATGTGTCCACCCCCGGACCCGAACGGCCGACACTGTGTCGGGCCCGTCCGAGGCCCCGGAACTGGTGGGATGGACGCATGGCCGGGGCCGCGGCACCCACGTCCGCGGCCGACGCCCGTGAGCGGTACGAGCTGTACGAACGGCACGTCTCCACCCGACGCCGCCATCTGCGAAGGAGTTCTCGGTCATGACGAAGATCGTCAACCACTGGATCGGCGGCAAGACCGCCGAAGGCGCCTCGGGGAACCACGGGCCGGTGACCGACCCGGCGACCGGCGAGGTCACCACCAAGGTCGCGTTCGCCTCCGTGGAGGAGGTCGACGCCGCGGTCGCCGCCGCCAAGGAGGCGTACCTGAGCTGGAGCCAGTCCTCGCTGGCCACCCGCACCTCGGTCATGTTCAAGTTCCGCGCGCTGCTCGACGCCCATCGTGACGAGATCGCCGAGCTGATCACCGCCGAGCACGGCAAGGTGCACTCCGACGCCCTCGGCGAGGTCGCGCGCGGCCTGGAGACCGTCGACCTGGCCTGCGGGATCAGCGTCCAGCTCAAGGGGGAGCTGTCGACACAGGTCGCCACCCGCGTCGACGTGTCGTCGATCCGCCAGCCGCTGGGCGTGGTCGCGGGCATCACGCCGTTCAACTTCCCGGCGATGGTGCCGCTGTGGATGTTCCCGCTCGCCATCGCCTGCGGCAACACGTTCGTACTGAAGCCGTCCGAGAAGGACCCGTCCGCCTCGGTCCGCCTCGCCGAGCTGCTGTCGGAGGCGGGACTGCCCGACGGCGTGTTCAACGTCGTCCACGGCGACAAGGTGGCCGTCGACCGCCTCCTGGAGCACCCCGACGTCAAGGCCGTCTCCTTCGTCGGCTCCACCCCGATCGCCCGCTACATCCACACCACCGCCTCCGCGAACGGCAAGCGCGTCCAGGCCCTCGGCGGCGCCAAGAACCACATGCTGGTGCTGCCCGACGCCGACCTCGACGCGGCGGCCGACGCGGCCGTCTCCGCGGCCTACGGCTCGGCCGGTGAGCGCTGCATGGCGATCTCCGCGGTCGTCGCCGTCGGCGCGATCGGTGACACGCTGGTGGAGAAGATCCGCGAGCGCGCCGAGAAGATCAAGATCGGCCCCGGCAACGACCCGACCTCCGAGATGGGCCCGCTGATCACCGCGGCGCACCGCGACAAGGTCGCGTCGTACGTCACGGGCGCGGCGGGCGAAGGCGCCGAAGTCGTCCTGGACGGCACCGGCTACACGGTGGACGGCCACGAGAACGGCCACTGGATCGGCATCTCCCTCCTCGACAAGGTCCCGACGTCCGCGGCGGCCTACCAGGACGAGATCTTCGGCCCCGTCCTCTGCGTCCTGCGCACGGAGACCTACGAGGAGGCCCTGGACCTCATCAACGCCTCCCCGTACGGCAACGGCACCGCGATCTTCACCCGCGACGGCGGCGCCGCACGCCGCTTCCAGATGGAGGTCGAGGCCGGCATGGTCGGCGTGAACGTCCCGATCCCGGTCCCCGTCGGCTACCACTCCTTCGGCGGCTGGAAGGACTCCCTCTTCGGCGCCCACCACATCTACGGCAACGACGGCACGCACTTCTACACCCGGGGCAAGGTCGTCACCACCCGCTGGCCCGACCCGGCCGACGCCCCGGCCGGCGTCGACCTGGGCTTCCCCCGCAACCACTGAGGCCCTCTCACCCCTCACCCCACCCGGTCGGGACCGCCCGCACCCTCACGGTCCCGGCCAACCGCCCGCAACCGCTCCGGGGGCACAGTCCACTCCCGTCCTCCACCGACAGGACGCACGAACGCGGTCTGACGCGGACGCTGATCCCCTCGCCAGGGAGGCATGTACGCGGTGACGTCCTGGAGTACCCCGACCCGCCCCGAATCCAGGTCCTCCACCAGCTCACCGCGCGGGATCTCATCCGTACCACGCGGCGGCGCAAGCCAGTCCACGTCCGACGACCGCCCGATCACCGCGGGCCGTCCCGCCAGCTGCTCCAGTGGTTGAGTTCCCGAAGCCGCTTGCTCAGCGTCCGCGCGGAGGGCGGTGACGCCACATCATCCGGTCGCCGCTGCTCACTGTCGCGTACCAGCTCGTCCCTCAGACAGGTCAGCACCCGCAACATCAACAGCCACTCCTCGGCGGAGAGCGGCCGTGTCCCCTCGCTCACCGCGTCCTTCCGGCGGCGCCCCGCAGTACGGCCGCGAGCTTGCGGGCGGTTGCGAGGTTGCAGCGCCCCAGGTCGATCAGCGGCTCCGCGTAGCACACCGCGACCATGGGGACGTCCAGCGCCAGCGAGGGCAACGTGACCCCGGCACCGGCCAGCGCCGCTCCCAACTCCTCCCGCACGGCCTCCGCCTGCTGAATCCCGTCCATCACTGTTTCGAGTTCCTTGTCCGTCATTTGCCTACTCCGGTCATCCGTCACGTGCTGCACTCAAAGCGTCATGCTGAGCGGGGTGACGTGACCAGGGCTGACGCGTTGCCGCCCCACACGGCAGCGGAGGCGGCACGAGGGACCGAGGAGCGGGGCGGATGACCGTACGGCCGGAGCAACAGGACACCAACGAGGACTCCGCCCGCGGTGCGCTGGGCAGCACCCTGCGCTACCTCCGTGAAAAGGCCGGTAAGTCCCTGAGCCAACTCGCCGACGACACCAACTACGACAAGAGCTACCTGTACCGCCTGGAAGCCGCCGAACGCATCTCCAAGCGGCCGGTCATGGAGGACCTGGACGCGTACTACGAGACCGGGGACCTCCTGGTACGGCTGTGGAAGCTGGCGCGGATGGAGGTGTTCAAGGACCAGTACAAGGCCTTCATGCGCCTTGAGTCCACGGCCAACGTGATGCACATGTACACGCCGGTCATTCCCGGACTGTTCCAGACCGAGGGATTCGCACGTGTGCTGTTGTCCCTCTGGCCGACACCGATCGACGAGGAGGAATTGGAGGAGCAGGTCGTTGCCCGTCTCGGTCGGCAGGAGTTGTTGCACAAGAAGCCCCAGCCGACTGTCCGCGCGATCATCGACGAGGCGGCGCTACGACGTGCACCGGCCGATCCCAAGATCTGGGAAGACCAGTTGACCCACCTCGTCTTCTCCGCTGGACAGCCGTCGATCACTGTCCAGGTGCTGCCTTTCAGTGTGGGCGTGCAGCCAGTTCCCGACGGCGCGCTCTCTCTGTTGTGGCAGCCGGACGGCAGCTCCGTCGCCTATCTGGAGGGCAGCGCATCGGGTGAACTGATCGAAGAATCGGATGACTTCCTCAAGTATCGCTTGGCCTACGATCAGATCCGAGACGCGGCGCTGACGCCGCTGGAATCGGTGACGTTCATCGAGCGCATCCTGGAGGAACACCGATCATGAACCGCACCCCCGATCTCGGCACCGTGACGTGGCGCAAGTCGAGCTACAGCGACGGGGGCCAGAACAACTGCGTCGAGGTCGCCGACGGCCTCCCCGCCGTTGTCCCCGTCCGTGACAGCAAGACCCCGCACGGTCCCGTTGTCCGCTTCCCCGCCACCGTTTGGACGGCCTTCCTCGACACCCTCAAGGGCCCTGATCACCCGACGGCCTGATACGTAGCCGCTGGCCCAGGGATCATCCCCGCGTCGGCGGAGAAGATCGACCCATTACGAGCTTGTCATCCCGGACGGGGTCCTCCCCGCCGACGGGGGTGTTCCGATCGCCACCGACGCGAGTGTCGATCTGTCGCCGTCCTCCCCGCCAATGTGGGGGTGCCTCGTGGATGACCGCGGTTTCGGCGGCGGTGCCGTGTAAGGCCTGTTCTGGCCGGATCCAACCCGCACCGTTGATCGCTTCTCGGCCGCCCCGGAAGATGGTCACGAGCCCTCCTGTCCGTGGTGAGGGCCGAGGAAACGTGGAACCGGCTCCGAGGCCGGCGGATCGGGGGCAGGGAGTGTCGGCGGGCAGGGGCGCGGTTGTGAGTGGCGCCGGATGAGGCACCGGATGCAGGTGCTGCTCCAGATTATGCTGGCGGTGGTTGCCTGTTTACTCGGGATCACAACCAACTACGCCACCAGTACGGACGACGCGCCGTGGGCGCTCGAGGTCATCCAGCGGTTCTCGGTCCCGGCGATCGGGCTGCTGGTGGTGGCCATGGTGGTCGGGCAGGTCGTGGTGTACCGACTGGAGAATCCCGCGCCGCCGCAAGCCGACTGGCCGCGTGACCGGGTGCCGTATCCGGGGCTGGACGCGTACGACGAGGACGAGGCGGCTGTCTACTTCGGCCGCGAGGCCCAGGCCGTTGAGCTGACGCGCAGGCTGCATGCCACCGAGACGCGGCCCGCAGACCGGTTGTTGCTGCTGGCCGGAGCGTCCGGCAGTGGGAAGTCCTCACTCGTGCGGGCTGGAGTCCTGCCCCGGTTACGAGAGCGGCGATGGACTGTGATTCCGCCCTTCTCACCCGGCCCGAACCCTCTCGGCGCTCTCGCCGCGTCGCTTGCGACTGCCGCCGGAGAGCGGGAGGCAGCCAGCTCTGTACTGCGGCGGCTCCGCCAAGGGCCTGACGCCCTGCGGGCCGAGTTGACCCGGCTGCGCGGAGGACGGTTCCGACGGATACTCCTCGTCGTCGACCAGTTCGAGGAACTCGTCACTCTCGGGGGCGAGCGGGAACGAGCCTATTTTCTTGATAGCTTGCGTGGCTGTCTGGAGCAAGACCCGTCGGTCCGGGTGCTGGCCACGCTTCGCGTGGACCTCCTGGGGAGGTTCCTCGGGACAGGGCACGCCGAGCTTTTCCAACACCCCATCGCCATCGGCACGCTGGGCCGGGCGCAGCTCGCCGAGGTGGTGGAGGCCCCCGGTGCTCTGGTGGGCCTCACCTTCGCACCCGGCGTGGTCGACACCATCGTGAACGAGACGGGCACTGACGACGCTCTTCCACTGCTCGCCTACCTCCTCCAGGAGTTGTACTTCACATCCGGCCCCGGCGGAACGGTCACCGAGGAGCTGTACCAGCGGCTCGGCGGCGTCCCGGGGGCCCTGGCGCGGCAGGCCGACAACACCGTGGCCGGTCTGGGTACGGGCGACACCATCGAGTTCGTGCTGCGCGTGCTGCTGAAGTTCGTCACCGTGGAGGGGCAGGAGGTCGCCCGCCGCCATGTGCCGCTGTCGGACCTCACCGACCGGGAGCGGCAGGTGGTGGACGCGTTCATCGACGCCCGGCTGCTGCGGTCCGATGTACGCGGGGACCCGGCCACCGGCCCCGAGGCGTACGCGCAGGTGACGCACGAGGCGCTGTTCCGGCAGTGGGCGCCGCTGCGGCAGGAGGTGGAGGCGCGGGCCGAGCGGTTGCGGGAGCGTGCGGAACTGGAGCGGTGGGCCGAGGACTGGGAGCGGTCCAGGCGCAGCGCCGACTATCTCCTCACCGGGGAACGACTCACTGTGGCCCAGCGCTGGCTCGAAGCCCTGGACGAGGCCGGGCAGGCCTCAGCGCCGGCCCAGGCACTCGTAGAGGCTTCGCAGCGTCGGGACCTCGCCTTCCTGAGTCGGGTCTCCGACAGCATCGGCCGACAGGTTCTCAGCAGTGCGGAGACCGAGCCCGAGCGCGCCCTGCTCCTGTCGCTGGCCGCGCTCGGCGAGTGCACGCCGACTCCCTCGGCGCGGAGGGGCCTGATGACCGCACTGGCCGCCAGCCATCCTCGTACCCGGCTCGACGGGCACACGGACACGGTCCGCGATGTCGCCTGGTCGCCGGACGGGCGGCTGCTGGCAACGGCCTCCAGGGACGGTACGGCCCGGATCTACGACGCCCGGTCGGGACGCCCCCTGCTTGTCCTGCCGTCCGACGGCGTGATGGTCGAGTCCGTGGCCTGGTCCCCCGACTCGGCCCAGG
Source organism: Streptomyces sp. NPDC031365 (assembly GCF_055569765.1). Classification (NCBI taxonomy): domain Bacteria; kingdom Bacillati; phylum Actinomycetota; class Actinomycetes; order Kitasatosporales; family Streptomycetaceae; genus Streptomyces; species Streptomyces sp. NPDC031365. The sequence goes on from NZ_JBVIIM010000009.1 coordinate 104,070, forward strand.
TGGCCACTGCGGGGCGGGATCGCGTCGTACGGGTCTGGGATGCCGTCTCAGGGGATCCCGTACGGCTGCTGACGGGAGCCGGAGACATCGGAAGGCAGGTGGCCTGGTCGCCCGACGGGGTGCACATCGCGGCCACGTTCAAGGACCACGTGGTACGCGTCTGGGAGGCTCTGACCGGTCGGCTCGTGCACGAACTGCGCGGGCACGACGACGACGTCTGGGGGGTTGCCTGGTCGCCGGGCAGCGGCCTTCTCGCCACTGCCTCCCACGACCAGACGGTGATCGTGTGGGACCGGACGACAGGGACGGCCACCGTGACCCTGACCGGGCACACGGACTTCGTGGAAGGCATCGCATGGTCCCCGGACGGGCGCCGCGTCGCGACCGGCTCCGGTGACCACACCGCCCGCATCTGGGACGCGCGGACGGGCGAGCTCCGACTTCTGCTGCGTGGGCACACCGATTACGTGTGGAACGTGTCCTGGTCGCCGGACGGCCGGATGCTCGCCTCCGCTTCCTCCGACCGGACCGTACGCATCGTCAATGCCGAGGACGTGAGGGTCCTGGCGGTACTGCGCGGTCACGCGGACACCGTGTGGGGGGTGACCTGGTCTCCCACCGGTACGCAGCTCGCCACCGGTTCGACCGACGGCACCGGGATCGTGTGGGACCTGCGTCCGCACGGCGCCGAGTCCACACTCGTCAACGGGCACGACGGTCCGGTGAACGACGTGGCGTGGTCCGGGGACGACATCCGCGTCGTCACGGCCTCAGACGACGGCACGGCCCGAGTCTGGGACGCGGGAACCGGCGTGTCCGCCGGGCCCGTCGTCCGCCTGGACGACCGGGTGTGGAGTGTGGCCTGCTCGCCGCATGGGGACCGGCTCGCACTCAGCACCAACGACGGGCTCTTCCGGGTCGCGGACGGCACGGGCGGCACGCTTTTCGAGCAGCGCCGGGAAGTCGTCGAAGGATGCGCCTGGTCCCCGGACGGCCGAAGGATCGCGACCGGCGGACACGACGGCGCCGTACGCGTGCTGTCGGCGCTGGACGGGACCGAACTGATGAAGTTCGAGGAACATCAGGACTGGGTGGGCCGTGTGTCCTGGTCACCGAGCGGACGGCTGCTCGCCAGCTGCTCCGACGACCGGACCTGCCGACTCTGGGACACCAGCGACAGCCGACAGCTCACCGTCCTGCGCGGCCACGACAACTATGTGGAGGACGCCGCTTGGTCCCCAGATGACGCCCGGGTTGCCACGGCGTCCGGGGACTGGACGGCCGCCGTGTGGGATGTGGGCACGGGGCGTCGCATCGACATCTTGAAAGGGCACGAGGGGCGGGTCCGTGCCGTCGCCTGGTCGCCTGACGGCAGGTACGTCGCCACCGGGTCCGACGACCGCACCGTACGGGTGTGGTCCGCGGACACTTTCGAGGAGGTCGGCGTCGTCGGTGTCCATCAAGGCAAGGTGACCTCGGTGGTGTGGTCCCGCGACAGCACGCGGCTGCTCACCGGGTCCGCCGACGGGACGGCCCGGGTGTGGCCGGCGGAGCCGGACTACGACCGGCTGGAGGCGGTAGCGCGGGCGCGGGTCTTCCGTACGCTCACCGAAGAGGAACGGCGGCTGCACATGCTGCCGCTCGGCCGGCCGTGATCAGTAGACCTGCTCGACCGTGCAGTCGCCGGTGTGGACGAGGTAGTCGTCCGGGTTCAGGTTCATCGCCTTGCGCTCGGGTGACGACCAGTACAGCGCGTTGCGCTCCTGGAAGGTCTCGGGACCGTCGTAGGAGATCAGCCACACGAACTGGTTGCGCTCCCGGTCCACCCACGCACCGCCGATCGTGAAGCCCAGCTTCAGCCGCAGCGGCACGATCTCCTGTCGCCAGCGCTCGGCCCACTCGTCGAGCATGCCGTCACGGACGGTGTACGTACGCAGTTGCGTGGTCCTGGGCATCTTGGACATCCCTTGTGTTGGCCATCGTGACACAGCCTAGATAGATCAGTGGCCGTAGCAGGGGTGTTCTCCGAGACAATTCTCGTCCGCGGACGGGACCGTACGAGCCCCGGAGCTGTCTCCTCCGGAGCCGGTATCTCCCCCCGCGGCTTGCGAGGCGCGGATACGGGCGCGTACCACGAACGCGGTACGCGGCAGCGGTGCCGTACGCCGCTGGGAGGTCTCCCGGTTCGGTCTCCGGTCGACAACCCGGTGACAGGTTCACCCCGTACCGTTGACGCATGGATCTTCGACTGCCCGGATCGCGGTGGATGCGGTCACGGCGGCCGCGACGGGTCATCGCCGCCGCGGCTGCCGTCGTCGTGCTCGCCGGTGCCGGTACCTGGACCGCCGTCGCCTCCGGCGACGCGCCCTCGGTACGCCGTGCCGACCGGGTCATGGCCATGGAGGGCGGGGTGCGGATCGACACCTCGTACTTCACGTCCGGAGCCGATGGCCGTCGGCCCGCCGTCCTGCTGGGGCACGGCTTCGGCGGCAGTAAGGAGGACGTGCGGGAGCAGGCCGAGGACCTCGCGCGGGAGGGGTACGCCGTCCTCACCTGGTCCGCGCGCGGCTTCGGGAAGTCGACGGGGAAGATCGGGCTGAACGACCCCGAGGGAGAGGTCGCCGATGTCTCCCGGCTGATCGACTGGCTCGCGGACCGGCCCGAGGTGCGGCTGGACAAGGACGGTGACCCGCGGGTCGGGATGGCGGGCGGCTCGTACGGCGGTGCCATCGCCCTCCTCGGCGCCGGGTACGACGACCGGGTCGACGCCGTCGCCCCGGCGATCACCTACTTCGACCTTGCCGACGCCCTGTTCCCGGGCGGCGTGTTCAAGAGGCTGTGGGCCGGCATCTTCGTCAACTCCGGCGGTGGCTGCGAGCAGTTCGAGCCCGCGCTGTGCGCGATGTACGAGCGGGTCGCCGAGTCGGGCGTCCCGGACGCCGAGGCACGCGAACTCCTTGAGGCACGCTCGCCGTCCGCCGTCGCCGGCCGCATCGACGTGCCCACCCTCCTGCTGCAGGGCCAGTCGGACTCCCTCTTTCCGCTCGGCCAGGCCGACGCGGCCGCGCAGGCGATCCGCGCCAACGGCGCCCCGGTCGACGTCGACTGGATCGCGGGCGGACACGACGGCGGCGACCCGGAGACGAGCCGTGTGGAGCAGCGCGTACGCGCCTGGTTCGACCGCCACCTGAAGGACGACAAGGGCGCCGACACCGGCCCTGCCTTCCGCGTCACCCGCACCGGAGGCGTCGACTCCACCGACGGCCAGGCCGTGCTGAACGGCGCGAGCGCCGACAGCTACCCAGGGCTGGCGGGCGGTGGCCGGTCCGTTGCGCTCACCGGACGCGAGGAGCAGAGCTTCGACAACCCGGCCGGCGCCAGCCCGCCCGCCGTCTCCGCGCTGCCCGGCCTCGGCGGCTCCGGCGGGCTCGCCCAGCTGTCCACGCTGGGCGTCGGCATCTCCCTTGACTTCCCCGGCCAGCACGCCCGCTTCGAGTCCGCCCCGGTCGGCAGTGATCTGCGCATCACCGGATCACCGACCGTCACCGTGCACGTCGAGTCGACGAGCGACGACGCCGTCCTGTTCGGCAAGGTGTACGACGTCGGCCCGGACGGGCGGCAGCAGGTGCTGCCGTCGCAGCTGGTCACCCCCGTCCGCGTCGAGGACGCCAAGGCTGGCAAGGACGTGACCCTCACGCTCCCCGCCGTCGACCACGAGGTCCAGAAGGGCCACCGGCTGCGCCTGGTCCTCGCCTCCACCGACCTCGGCTACGCCTCCCCGGCCGCTCCGGCGACGTACACTGTCTCCCTGAAGAGCGACCTCACCGTGCCCACGGCGCCGGGTGTGTCCACCGCCGCCGCCCCGCTGCCCGCCTGGGTGGTGTGGCTGCCGGCCGCCGGTGCGCTGATCGCGCTGGCGCTGCTGCTGACCGGGCGTCGGCGCACCACCGCCCCGGCCCCGGACCCCGGACTCGCCGGCGTTCCGCTTCAGATCACCGGCCTGAGCAAGCGGTACTCCCGCTCCTCCGACCGGTACGCCGTGCGGGACCTGTCGTTCCGTGTGGAGAAGGGACAGGTGCTCGGTCTCCTCGGCCCGAACGGCGCGGGCAAGACGACCACCCTGCGCATGCTGATGGGGCTCATCGGGCCCGACGGCGGTGAGATCCGCGTCTTCGGCCACGCCATCCGCCCCGGCGCACCGGTGCTCTCCCGGGTCGGCGCCTTCGTCGAGGGCGCGGGCTTCCTGCCGCATCTGTCCGGCCGGGAGAACCTGGAACTGTACTGGCGGGCCACCGGTCGCCCGCCGCAGGACGCCCACCTGGACGAGGCCCTCAAGATCGCCGGTCTCGGGGACGCCCTCGCCCGCGCGGTGCGCACCTACTCCCAGGGCATGCGGCAACGCCTCGCCATCGCCCAGGCCATGCTCGGCCTTCCGGACCTGCTGATCCTCGACGAGCCGACCAACGGTCTCGACCCGCCGCAGATCCGCGAGATGCGCGAGGTGATGATCCGGTACGCGGCCGCCGGGCGCACGGTGATCGTCTCCAGCCATCTGCTGGCGGAGGTCGAACAGTCCTGCACCCATCTCGTGGTCATGGACCGCGGGCGGCTGGTGCAGGCGGGCCCGGTGCACGAGATCATCGGCTCCGGCGACACCCTGCTCGTCGGCACCCGGGAGCCCGTGGACGAGCCGGTCGCCGAGAAGATCGCCGCGCTGCCGGGCGTCGCCTCGGCCGTCCGCACCGACGAGGGGCTGCTGGTCCGGCTGGACGCCGACGGCACCGCCCCGCGCCTGATCGCCGAACTGGTCCGGCTGGAGGTGCCCGTGGCGTCGGTGGGCCCGCACCGCCGCCTCGAAGACGCCTTCCTCACCCTGATCGGAGGTTCCGCATGAGCACGCTCACCGAGCGGAACGAGCCCGCCGCTCCGGCGGGACCGGCAGCCGGGCCCGCCGAGGTCGCCGACGGCTACCGCGCGGGCCGCACCCTGCCCCTGCGGGTGGAGCTGGCCCGCCAGCTGAAGCGCCGCCGCACCTACGTCATGGGCGCGATCCTCGCCCTCCTGCCGTTCGTACTGGTGGTCGCCTTCGCCATCGGCGGTGAGCCGGACCGTCCGGGCGGCCGGGTGAACCTGATGGACACGGCCACCGCGTCCGGTGCCAACTTCGCCGCCGTGAACCTGTTCGTGTCGGCGGGCTTCCTGCTCGTCATCCCCGTCGCCCTGTTCTGCGGCGACACGGTCGCCTCGGAGGCCGGCTGGTCCTCCCTGCGCTATCTGCTCGCCGCGCCCGTCCCCCGGATGCGGCTGCTGTGGTCCAAGCTGGTCGTCGGGCTGGGGCTGAGCCTCGCCGCGATGGTGCTGCTGCCGGTGGTGGCGCTCGCCGTCGGCACGGCCGCCTACGGCTGGGGGCCGCTCCACATTCCCACCGGCGGCGCGCTGGACCCGGGGACGGCGGCGCAGCGGCTCGTCGTGGTCGTGGCGTACCTCTTCGTGTCGCAGCTGGTCACCGCGGGGCTCGCGTTCTGGCTGTCCACCCGCACCGACGCCCCGCTGGGCGCCGTCGGAGGGGCGGTGGGCCTGACCATCGTGGGCAATGTGCTGGACGCCGTCACCGCCCTCGGTGACTGGCGTCACTTCCTGCCCGCGCACTGGCAGTTCGCCTGGGCGGACGCCGTCCAGCCGACCCCGGAGTGGTCCGGAATGATCCAGGGTGCGGCGGTCTCCGTGACGTACGCGCTCGTGCTGTTCGCACTGGCGTTCCGCGGGTTCGTGCGTAAGGACGTGGTGTCGTGACGGTGCGGGACGTGGCGTCGTGATTTCCCGGCCCGCGCGTCCGTAGTGCGGGCCAACCGGGTGAACCTGCGCAACCGATTCCGTCGAGTCGGGTTGATGAAGAAGTAGGCCATGCGGCAGCGGAGGGCCAGAACGCGTGGCCGCTCCCGATTCTTCAAGCAGGAAGACAACCACATTGCGACAGACCCTGAGCAGGGGAGTGTTCGCGGCGGCCGCAGCCGCCACGGGCATTCTGTCCCTGTACGGAACCCCCGCCCTCGCCGACTCGCACGCGGCGGGCGGTGCCGAGGACTCTCCCGGTGTGCTGTCCGGGAACAACGTGCAGGCACCGGTCCACGTACCGGTGAACGCATGCGGCAACGCCGTCACCGCGGTCGGGGCGTTGAACGAGGCATCCGACAACACGTGCGTCAACGGTTCCGGCGCGTCCGAGGGCGACAAGCACGGTGACGCCGGTCACGGCGCGCACGCGGTGGGCGGCACCAAGGGCTCGCCCGGTGTGCTGTCCGGAAACAACGTGCAGGCACCGGTCCATGCTCCGGTGAACGCCTGCGGCAACAGCGTCAACGGTGCCGCGGCGCTCAACGGGGCGACGGACAACACCTGTGCCAACCTCTCCGACGGCGGCCACGACGCGAAGAAGTCCGCGGACCGTTCGGTGGACCACTCGCACCAGGAGTCCATGTCCGGCACCTCGCACAGTGAGTCCGGTGGCGCGCATGCGGTGGGCGCCGCCAACGGCTCGCCCGGTGTGCTGTCCGGCAACGTCATCCAGGCGCCCGTCGACCTGTCGCTGAACGCCTGCGGCAACAGCGTCAACCTCGTCGGCCTGTTCAACGACGCGAGCGGCAACACCTGCGTCAATGAGACGGGTCACGAGGAGGAGGAGAAGGAGAAGGAGAAGGAGAAGCCGGAGCCTCCCGCCAAGGTCAAAACGCCTCCCACGTGGGACGAGGAGCCGCCCGCCGTGGGGGAGCCCGGCTACCCGCCGCACCTGGCGGAGACCGGTAGTGACGGCCTGCTGGCCGCCTCGGCCACCGGTGCCGTGCTGCTCACGGGCGGGGCGCTGCTGTACCGCCGCGGCCGGGTCGGCTCGCGCCGTCAGGGGATGTCGTAACGACACCTCCAGCCGCCGACGGGTGCCGGAACCGCCCTGCCCTGCCCGGCACCCCTTCGACGAAGCGTCCCCCGGACCGAGCGGTCCGGGGGACGCTTCGTCGTTCGCCCCCGTCAGCCGCGCACCGGCGTCGGCGCCCCGCTGCGGCTGCCGCTTCCGGGCACGGGAACCGTGCCGCGCAGCGGGGCCGCCCCGAGCCGCCGGCGCACCCCCTGGACCAGGGTCGACGCCGTGAACGTCGCGCCGTGCACGAAGCGCATCGCCGGCCCGAACCCGGACGCGGTCACCAGACCCGCGAAGAACAGGCCGGGGTGCGAGGACTCGAAGGTGTGGCCGAGCGCCGGGGAACCGTCGGGCAGCGCCGCCAGCGAGCCGCGCAGCTCGGCGGAGAGCAGGCCGAGCCGGTCGCGGTGCGCCCTGAAACCGGTCGCGGCGATGACGTGCTCGGTCTCCAGGCTGCGCCGGGCACCGGCGTGGTCGGTCAGGTCCAGCCGCAGCCCGCCGGGCACCGCCGCGGCCGCGGTCACCTCGTGACCCGGCAGCAGGTCCACCGCCCGCTCCACCCGCTCCCGCACCCACCACGCGCCGGCCGGGCCCAGCGCCGTGGCCGCGATCCGCGAACGGGTCGCCTCGGGCAGCCGCCGGAACAGCCCCGGCCGCTCGGAGTAGAACCAGTTCCGCCAGCCCGGGCCGAGCCCGCTGTGCGGCGAGCGGACCGACTGCCACCAGGAACGCTCCCAGGCCGGCGGCACATCGTTCCACCGCAGCCGTTCCGCCCGCGCCAGCACCCTTACCCGCGTGCCCTGTTCGGCGAGAAGTGCCGCCGTCTCCAGCGCCGCCTGACCACCACCGATCACCGTGACGTCCTTGCCCTGGAAGGTGCCCAGGTCGCTGTGGTGGCTGCTGTGCGTCACCAGCGTGGGATGCAGTCCGCGCAGAACCGCGGGCACCTCAATGAACGGCATCACCCCAACAGCCAGCGCCACCGTCCGCGTCTGCAGCGCCTCCCCGTCCTCGGTGACCACGGTGTAGCCGTCGGCGCCGGACGACACCCGGGTGATCGTGCGCTCGTCCACGGCCGGCACGGCGTTGCGGGCGAACCACAGGCCGTACGAGGCGAACGCCTCGACCGGGATCGGCTCCGCGTGACGGGCCGTCATGTCCTGCTCGGCGCAGTACGCGTCCAGCTTCCAGCGCCCGTCCGGGGCGGAGAGGTTGGACGCCCAGGGCTCCGACTTCAGGAACATGCCGCCGGGCATGTGGTCCCGCCAGGACGCCATCGGTCGGCCGAAGACCCGCAGGTTCAGCCCGGCGGCCACGGCATGGGACGCGATCGACAGACCGTACGGCCCCGCGCCGACCACCAGAAGGTCGTACATCATCAGCTGCTCGCTTTCTCGTTGTCGGTCAGGGAGGTCGGGGAGGGGGTGACCGCCCGGGGGACCGGGCGCGGTGCCGGCACCGGAGCCGTCGTGCCCAGCCGCTGCCGCAGTCGGCCGGACACATGCCGGGCCCACAGGGCCCACATCGCCCATCCGGGGGCGCGGTCGTCACCGGCGTACCAGGCCAGTTCCCGTCCGCCGGGTGCCGCGCCCAGTGCGGCGAACGGCGCGTAGTTCTCCACCACGAACGACCGCCCGGTCACCGCATCCCCCTCCGGCAGCGGGCGGCCGGTCAGATCCAGGTGCAGGGCGCGTACGACGTCCAGTCCGGCGGTGTCCGCGAAGAGCCGGAACTGGGCGCCGGGGCGCGGGTTGAAGTCAAGGAGGTGGTAGCGGCCCGTCGTACCGCAGCGGCGGAAGTCGAGGTCGAAGACGCCGCGGTAGCCGAGTTCGGAGGTGAGCCGTTCGGCGAGCGCGCACACCTCGGCGTTGGGTGTCCAGTGGCCGACCGCGGTCAGTCCCGCCACCCGGGGCCAGGACAGCCGCTTGCGGCCCGCGCCTCCCGCGCGGACGGTGCCCGAGCGGTCGGCGTAGCCGTGGAAGAACCAGTCCCGGTCCTCGCCCGGCGGCAGATACGTCTGGAGCAGCAGGGGGCTGCCCGCCTCGCAGGTGCGCGCCTGCAGTTCCCGAGCCTGCGGGGCGGACCGCACCAGCCGGGTGCTGCGCAGCCCGCTGCCTGCCGGGAGCAGCCAGGGCCGGCTCCACTTCGCGACCAGCGGCAGTCCGAGACGCTCCGCGTCGTCGGCTGCCCGGCCGGGGCTGTCGGGGAGGAGGGTGCGCGGATGCGGAACCCCGGCGGCGGCGCACAGGGTGGCCAGTTCGGCCTTGTCGGCGACGCGTTCGGGCAGCGTGGCCGGCAGCGCGGGCAGCAGATAGGACGGCGCGAGGTCGTCGCGCAGGCGTGCCGCGGCGATCGCGGTCGCGTCGTCCATGGGGATCAGGACGGCCGGGCGCCCGATCTGCCCGGCCACGCGGCGCAGTACGGCGAGAACCTCGTCCGCGGACGCGCCCGGGGCCGGCGGGGGATGGATGCGGCGCACATAGCGCGAACGGTGCACGGGACTTCCCGCACAGTCGGCGACGACATGCACCTCCACGCCGGCTCTGCCGAGTGACCGTACGGCCCCCAGCGTTCCGTGATGAAAGGGATTCCGGTCGACCCGCAGCAATACGGCGGGGATTTTGGTGTCAAGCAGCGACACGCATTCTCACTTTCTTCTGGTACCGGCTCACCCGTAGGGGTCAGGCCGGCACTCGAAAGCCGCAGTGGCAGTGGCACCGTCGGATTTCTTATGACTGACTTCATATGACTGTTCGTCAAGAGCGAGGGTTCAGGCAGAAGGCGGACGAGAGCGAGAAGAGGAGCAGCCAATGGCCCCACAGCACGGGCGGGTCCGGCCCCGCGGAAGGGCCGTGGGCGCGGCGGCGGTCGTGGTGTCGGCCGCCCTGGCGGCCGGTCCCGCGGCGGGGGCGGCGCGAGCCGACGACTCCCGCCCCGCGCTGCCGTCCCCGGCGGAGTCCGCAGTCACGCAGGCCGTCCCGACGCCCACGCCCACGGTCCCCACGCCCGGCATTCCCACGCCCGTGCCCCCCACGGCCCCGGCCGTTCACCCGCCGTCGCTCACCACGCCGTCCGTCCCGGCGCCGGACCGGGGTGTACCGGCCTTCGGCGCCTTCCTCGCCTCCGACGCCCGCGGCGTGGCCCGTATGGAGCAGCTCAGCCGCTGGCTGGGCGGGGCGGAGCTGCGCGTCGGCCACACCTACCTGCCCGGCAACCGCTGGAGCGACATCGAGGGCGACATCCAGTTCCTCGAGTCGTGGGCGCACTGGCGCAACGCCGAGGACGACCGGATGCTCGTCCTCAACGTCCCCATGCAGGAGCGCAACGAGGAGGGGGCCTCCGACGAGGAGGTCCGGGGGCTGCTGCGGCGTGGCGCCGCCGGGGAGTTCGACCATCACTTCCGTGCCCTCGCCGAGCGGCTCATCGAGCTCAAGGTGCCGGACACGATCCTGGTGCTGGGCTGGGAGATGAACGGCGTCACCTACACCCATCGGTGCGGGCCCGACCCGGAATCCTGGAGGAAGTACTGGAACCGCATCGTCAAGACCATGCGCGCGGTGCCGGGCCAAGAATTCAGGTTCGACTTCACGCCGAGCCGGGGCCGGGACGCCGTTCCCTGGACGGAGTGCTACCCGGGGGACGACACGGTCGACATCGTCGGAATGGACTCCTACGACCAGCCGTCCGGGATGTCCTTCGACGAGCAGGTGAAAGAGCCCTACGGACTTCAGGACCATGTCGATTTCGCCAAGGCGCACGGCAAGCCCGTCTCCTATCCGGAGTGGGGGCTCTTCCGCAACGGCGACAATCCCGAGTACATGCGGCGCATGCTCGCGTGGATGGAGCAGCACCGGCCGCTCTACAACACGGTGACCGACTACTGCCCGCACGGTGTGTGGCAGTGCGACGACAACCCGGACTCCTCCCGCGTCTACAAGTCCGTGCTCTACGGCCGCACCCACGACGCGGACCCCGACAGCCCGGACGTCACGCCGGCGCCGTCCGCGCCGACCGAGCAGCTGCCCCTGGAGAACTGCTCGCCGCTGGACCTGGGCCGCTGGGTGGAGCACTGGCTCGTCGGGAAGCTCTGCCTGCCCTTCGACTGGTGGTCGCGCAGCCGCTAGTGCGCTCGCCGTCCCGGCCGGGTCCACCGCCGTCACCGCGGCACATCGGCGGCGGTGGCCGGGCCGGGCACCGAGGCGGTGGGCACCGGGTCGTCGTCCCGGCCGCCCCGCCTCGGCCGCGCGAGCAGGGCCAGCCCGCCCAGCAGCCCGCCCCCGCTCGCCCCCACCAGTGCGGTGACCGCCGACGACGCGGACGCGGGCCCGCTCGGCTTCACCGCGCGCGAGAACTGCACCAGTCGCACCTGCGTGCTGTCCTTGGTGTCCTCCGCGTGCCGGGTCAGCGCGCGCGAGACCGCGTTGGCCATGTCGACGGCCTGTTCGGCCCGCGCGGAGGTGGCCGTGACAGAAACCATCGGCGCGTCCGGCGACGTCGCCGTGCGCACGCTGTCCCGCAGCGTCCGCACCGGCACCCCGGCCCACACCTGCGCGTCGCCGAGCACCGCGAGCTGGGTCGCGACCCGTCCGTACGCCTGCGCGAAACCGCGGGCGGCGTCCGGGGTCGCCTGCCCGGTCGGTACGGCGACGACATAACTGGTGGCCGTGTACGACGGGGGCGTGAGCAGGCCGTACGCGCCGCCGAGCAGTCCGCCGACGAGCGTGCCTGCCACCAGCGCGGACCAGGCCGGCAGCTTCTTGACGCGGTCCATGGACGGAAGGCGCCGACGGGTCGGAGTGTCGGTCATGACGGGCTTGCTCCCTTAGGGTGCGAGGGACGGTGACGGGCCGGCGACGGCCGCCGTGTACACGTCCATGAGGCGGGCTGTGCTGCGGGTGATGCTGTAGTGGCGCGCGGTCTGTCCGGCCGTGCGCGGGACGGGGCCCGTCGCGCGGACCTCGGTGATCGCGCGCGCGTACGCTTCCGGGCCGCCGTGCACCCGCCGGGCATCGCAGGAGGCCGTCGGCGGCAGGTCCTCGATCGCCGGGCAGGAGGCGTAGAGCACGGGCAGTCCGGACGCCAGCGCCTCCACGGCCGCGAGCCCGAAGGCCTCTTCCGCGGAGGGGGAGGCGAACAGGTCCATCGCCGAGGTGAGCGAGGGCAGGTCGGGGCCCGGGGAGCCGTCGGGAACACTCGGGCGTTCGCCGGTGAACAGGACCCGCCCGGCCACGCCGGCCTCATGGGCCGTGCGGCGCAGTACGTGCTCCTCGGGGCCGCCGCCCACCAGCAGCAGCCAGTGGTCCTCCGGGAGCCGGGCCAGTGCGCGGACGAGGACATCGAACCGCTTGCCCCGGGTGAGCCGGCCGACACCGCCGACGACGAAGGCGCCCTGGGGCAGACCGAGACGCCGGCGGGTGCGCTCGCGGCGTTCCGGGTCGAAGCGGAAGCGTTCCACGTCGATGCCGTTCGGGACGACCTCGATACGGGGGGCGGGCACGCCCCAGCGCTTCAGCCGGTCGGCCACCGTCGGGGAGACGGCGACCGTCGCCGAGCCGAGCCGTTCGCTCGCCAGGTACAGCGCGCGTACCCCTGCCGTCAGCCGGCGGCCCTCCATCTGCGAGTCACCGAGCGAGTGTTCGGTGGCGACGACCGCGCGGACCCCGGCGACCCGGGCGGCCAGCCGGCCGTAGACGCAGGCCCGGTAGAGGTGGGTGTGCACCAGGTCGTAGCCACCGGAGCGGATCACCTTCACCAGGCGGGGCAGGGCGGCCAGGTCGCGGTTGCCGCCCATGCCAAGGTGCACGACACGGACCCCGTCGGCGCCGAGGCCCTCGGCGACCGGGCCCGGGTTGGTCAGCGTCACCACGTCGCAGTCGACGGGCAGATGGCGCAGCAGCAGCCGCAGCTGCTGTTCGGCCCCGCCGACGCCGAGACCGGTGATGATGTGCAGCGCCCTCATCACACGCCCTCCACCGGGCGGCGGCGCAGCCGGTGCAGCCGGAGCTTGAGATGCAGCCGCAGGGCCGTGTCGTTCTGCCCCACGTGTGCGCGCGGCAGGGCGTGCGGGCCGGTCAGCGGGCCGGGATCGATGGCGCAGGCGTAGGTGTAGCCCGCCTTCCGTACGGCCGCGACCACGCGGGCGTCGACCGTGCCGTACGGGTAGCAGAAGCCCTCGACCGGGGCGCAGGTCAACTCGGCGAGGAGGGTGCGGCTCTCGGCGACCTCGGCGGTGAGGGTGGAGTCGTCCGCGCCGGTGAGGTCGACATGGGTCAGACCGTGCGAGCCGATCTCCACGCCGGCGTCGGCGGCGCGCCGGATGCCGTCCGCGGTCAGCAGCGGCTTGCGCGGGCCGAGCGGGTCCCAGGCGTTGTCGCCACCGAGCCGTCCCGGCAGGACGAAGAGGGTGGCGCCGCAGTGGAAGCGGTGCAGCAGCGGCAGGGCGGCGTCGAGGAAGTCGGTGTACCCGTCGTCGAAGGTGAGGCCGACCAGGCGCCGCCCCTCGCCCCGGGCGCGCGCGGCAAGCAGTTCGGCGACGGACACGCCCCGCAGTCCGCGCCGGCGCAGCCACGCGAGCTGCCGCTCGAGCCGCTCGGGCGTGACGGTGATGCGGTAGGGATCGTCAGAGCAGTCGCCCACCGAGTGGTACATCGCCACCCAGGGGACGGGCCCGGGCCGGGGGGCCGGGGGTCTGCCGGTGTCCAGGGAATCAACGGAAGCGGCCATGTGTGAGCTTTCGTGTGATGGCGCTCACGGAGCGCAGCGCGGATGCGGAGCCCCGGGCACCGAGGACGGACAGGGCGAGCGGGACGAAGACGGCGGCCACGGTGAGACAGCCGGCCGCGAGCGCCGCCACCGGCGAGGCGAACCGGCTCGCGGCGTATGACCCGGCGGCGATGGCGAGGACCGAGGCGAGGACGGGCCGGCTCAGCTCGGCCAGGACCTTGCGCACACCGACCGAGACGCCGGTGGCGGCATGGCGACGGGCCGTGCGCAGGCCCGTCAGCAGCAGGACGGCGGTGACGGTGATGCCGAGGGCGTTTGCGGCGGCGATCCCCGCCACCCCCCAGCGACCCACGGTCACCGCACCGGTCAGGGACGTCACGACGATGCCCGCCGCCATCACGCCGACGGGATACCAGCTGGGACGGCCCGCCGAGAAGTAGCAGCGGACGAACGCCCCCACCAGTGTCTGGCCGAGCAGGCCGAGGGCGTACACGCGCATGACGTCCGCCGTCGCGGCGGTGTCACCGGCGGTGAACGCGCCTCGTTGGAACAGAAGTTCGATCATCTGGGGGCCGCAGGCGATCACCGCGCACATGCCCAGGAGCACCACACAGGAGGCCAGCACCAGGTCCCGTTCCACACGAGCCCGGGCCCGCCCGGTGTCACCGTCGGCCAGGGCGCGCGCCACCACAGGGAAGGTGACGGTGCACACCATCAGCGAGAGCGTCATCGGGATCTGGGCGACCTTCTGCGCGTAGTTCAGGTGCGAGATGGCCCCGGCGGGCAGGGAGGACGCCAGGAAGCGTTCGACGAGGACCTGCGACTGGCGGCACAGCGCGAACAGCAGCACGGCGGCGATCAGCGCGAGCCGCACCGGCCGCTCCACGCCGGCCGGCCCGGGGGCGGCGGCGGGCTGTGGTGCGCGGGCCGCCAACTGCCGCCACAGCGACGGTAGTTGCACCGCCACCATCAGAGCGCCGCCCACCGCGACCCCGACCGCGGCGGAACGCACCCCCCACCCCCCGCCGAGCAGGAACATCATCGCGACGATGCCCGTGTTGTAGGCGACGTAGATCGCCGCCGGTGCGAAGAAGCGGCGGTGCGCCCGCAGGGCGGCGCTGCAGTAGCCGGCGAGCCCGAAGGCCAGCAGGCTGATCGCGGTGAGCCGGGTGCAGTCGACGGCGAGGCGCGGATCGGGCAGACCCGGCGCCAGGACTCGGACCAGGTAGGGAGCCCCGGCGGCGGCCAGCGCGGCGACCGCGGCGAAGGCGAGGCACAGCTTCGGCAGCGTGGCCTTGACCAGATCGCGGACCGGGTCCCCGGGAACCCTCCGCGCACGTCGCGCCAGCGCCAGGCTGAACGCCGGGATCAGCGCGATCGCCAGCCCGTCCTCGATCAGCAGCGTGGCGGCGATCTCCGGCACGGTCCAGGCCACCAGGAAGGCGTCCGTGTCGCTCCCCGCCCCGAACAGCCGCGCCAACGACTGGTCCCGCACCAGCCCGAGCACCGACCCGGCGATGGACAACGCCGCGGTGATGAGAGCGGCCCGGGCAAGAAACCCCCGGGACGCCGCTTCGGCACCGCCGGCCTCGGACCGACCGCGCCCAGCCCTTCCCGGCACGGACCTGCCGGCCACCACCGCGCCCGCCGGGAGCCTGCCGGCCATGGGCCCGGAAGGCGGGGACGGGTCGGCCTTGGGTTCTTGCGGGGTGGGCGTGCGGGGTGTGTGGGGTGAGTGGGGTTCGGGCGGCCGGGGTTCGTGGGTGTCGGGCGTGGCTGTGGGTGTCGGGTGTCTGTGGGCTTCGGTGTGGTGGGGCGGGGACGGGCGGGTCGGGGGTTCTTGCGGAGGGGGTGCGCCGGGTGTGTGGGTGCTGGGTGCGGGTGCGGGTGCGGGTGCGGGGGACCCGGGGCGGTCGGGAGCGACGCCGCGGGTCCCGGGTGCGTCCGACGGAGGTTCTCCGGGCGAGGTTTCGCCAGGCGGGTTCCCACCGGGCACGGGGCTCTGGGGCGCGGGTCCGTCCGGGGTGGATCCGCCGGTCGCGGGCCGACAGCGCCCGGAGCCCTGGGACGTACGGCCGTCGGACACGGGGCTGTGGGGCGCGGGTGCGCTCGGGGCGGGCCCGGCGGGTGCGGGGCCGTCGGTCTTGAGGCCGCCGGGCCCGGAGGCGGTGCGGCCGGAAGCGGCAGGCCCGGAAGCGGTGGGGCCGGGGGTCTGCGAGGGCAGGACCGTCATCGCGCCACTGCCTCCTCGAGCCGCCCGGGGACCTCACCCCGGCGGGCGGGGTCCGGGCGTTCGTCACGGGGGAAGGCCCACCACGCCGTCAAGCCCAGAGCCACGCCGGTCAGCACGGTCGAGGGGCCGCCGATGTCGCCGTACACGAAGTCGGTCAGCTGCCAGAGCAGCAGACCACAGGCGACCAGGCCGCAGTCGGGGGCGGGTCCTCGGCGGCGCACCCGCAGCAGCCCGCGCGCCGCGCACACCAGCAGCGCCAGCCAGCTCCCGGCGAGGGTCAGCAGCCCGATCAGGCCCTGCTCGCTCAGCACCAGCAGATACATGCTGTGCGGCGAGAGCAGCGCCTGCTTGTGGTACGCCTCGCCCGCGCCCTCGATGTCGCTTCCCGACGACAGCGCCAGGGTCGCGTGTCTGTCCCGGTACTCGGGAAAGCCCTTCAACCCCACGCCGGTCAGCGGCTCTTCGCGCCACATGTCGGCCGCCGCCGCCCACAGGGTGTACCGGTCGACCACGGACTGGTCCGGGGTGTCGGCCACCTGCGTGATGCTGTCGACCCGCTCCTGCAGCATCGCCGTACCGACCCCGAACCCGCCCATGAGGACCACTCCCGAGGCGATCACGGCCGCCCCCACCTTCAGCGCCCGCCGCAGCCCCGCCAGCGCCAGCTGCACGCCGCACGTCAGCGCGGTCGCGATCCAGGCGCCCCGGCTGAAGGACAGCGTCAGCGGCAGCACCAGCACCAGCGCGCACCCGGCTGCGGCCGCCCGCTGCCACCGCGGCGCCCGGCCCAGCGCGAGACCGGCCGCGCACACCACGCCCAGCGACACCGCCGTCGCCATGCCCATCACGTCCTGTGCCCCGAAGGTGCCGACCGCCCGGACGGTCTCGCCCTGGTAGGAGGCACCGGTCCCGGTGACGTACTGGTGCACCCCCACGGCCCCCTGCCACAGCGCGAGTCCCACGAACGACCAGGCCAGCACCCGGAAGTCGGCCCGCCCCCGGAGCAGCACCAGCACGGCCGCCGGGACGAGTACGAAGACCTGCAGATAGCGGCACATGCCGCCGATTCCCACCGTCGGCGAGCTCGCCCCCATGGCGGCGAGCGCGAGCCCCACCACCGGCAGCCCGAGCACCACCGCCGCGCGGGGCGACAGCGGCCGCCGCCGTTCCCGGAGCAGACGGATCACGCAGTACCCCACCACCAGCGCGGACACCACGTCGGCGGGCCCCGCTCCGTTCCCCGCCGTCGGGACGGCCAGCAGGGTGACCACCGCCACCAGCGGCAGCACCGGCCCGAGCGCGGCGGCCCGGCGCGGCAGGGGCACGAGGGCGTGGCTCACGTGTCGTCAGCTCCCCGTCGGTCGGACCAGCGTGGCCGCGGTGCGCAGCAGGATGCAGATGTCCTGCCACAGCGACCAGTCGTCGATGTAGGCGTTGTCGAACCGGCAGCGGTCCTCGATGGAGGTGTCGCCGCGCAGTCCGTGGATCTGCGCGAGCCCGGTGATGCCGGTGCGCATCCGGTGCCGGGCCGCGTAACCGGGATAGGTCTGGCTGAACTGGGCGACGAAAAACGGCCGTTCGGGGCGCGGACCGACCAGGCTCATGTCGCCGCGGAGCACGTTCCACAACTGGAGCAGCTCGTCCAGCGAGGTGCGCCGCAGCATGCGGCAGAACCAGCGCATCTCGTTCTCGTTCGCCACGCTCCACCGGGTCGCCGACTCGTGCTCGTCGACCGGGCGGTGGGTACGGAACTTCAGCAACGTGAACGGCTCCCCGTGCCGGCCGATGCGCTCCTGACGGAACACCACGCCCGGTCCGTCACAGATGCGCAGCGTCACGGCGCACACCACCAGCAGCGGGCTGACCAGCAGCAGCAGCGTGCCCGACACGAGGATGTCGAGCATCCGCTTGCCGGTGCCGCCGCCGCGCGCCGGACGGAAGTCCAGCCGCCAGCAGGAGAACCCGGCCAGCCGCTCCCGCGTCGGGTACGGCGCGGCGTCGGTGTCGACCTCCCAGACCACGCATCCCGCATCGGCCAGCGACCGCAGCAGCGGCGCCTGTTCGGCCCGTACGGAGGGATGGACGGCGAGCACCGCCCGTACCCCGTTCTGGATGACCGCCCGCTCGACCTCCTCGTCCGTGCGCAGCACGGGCACGCCCTCGCCGCCGTCCGCCTGCCCGGCGACGATCCCCACCGGCCGCACCCCGCACCGCGGATGGCGCAGCACGGCCGCGGCCACGCGCTGCGCGGACGCCACCGGCCCGACGACGAGCGCGGCGTGCGGATGCCGCAGCAGCGCGGCGCGCCGCCGTCCGTGCACCACCGCCCGCAGGACACAGCCCGCCGCCACGTGCACGGCCAGGCCCGTCAGCACGGTGGAGGCGGACAGCGCATGCTCCGGCCGGTACGCCGTCCACAGCGCCGCGGTCGCCAGCCAGGCGATCGCGGCACGACCGCACACGGCGGGCAGTTCGTCCAGCAGCCCCGGCAACGACGGCCGCGCGGTGCGCGGGCGCAGCAGCAGCGCCGCCACGATCAGCAGTGCGATCAGTGGGGGGTGCGGCCGGGTACCGGCGAGCACCTCCGTGGCGAGCAGGGCGGCGGCGCCGTCCGCGACGAGCAGGGGCACGGGGGATGCGGGCCGGGCCGAGGGCCGCGAGGCGGGCAGACGGCCCTTGTTGGCGCCGCCGCGCGGCGGCATGACGGAGACGGGCGAGGGTCCGTGCTCCCGTGGCGGGACGCCGGGGGAGGGCACGGTGCGTTCGGCGGTCACGGGTGGATGGACTCCCTGTGCTCGGAGGACTCGACGCGCGGTGTCGTCCGGTCGGCCTCGGCGTCCCCGGCCACCCGGTAGGGGCGCGCCCACGTCGCGGCGGGCCAGGTGCCGAGCAGTTCGCGGTAGACATCGGCGACCGCCCTGGCGGTGTGCCGCACGTCGTGGAGGGACAGCACGTGGCGGCGGCCCCGGTCACCGAGGGACGTACGCAGCGGCGGGTCGAGCAGCAGCGCGCCGACCGCCGCCGCCAGGGCCCCGGGGTCCTCCGGCGGCACCACGCACGGGGCCGCGAACGAGCGCGGCAGGCTCTCGCGGGCGCCGTCGACGTCCGTGACCACCACCGGCCGCCCGCAGGCCATCGCCTCCAGCGGGGCCAGCGCCATGCCCTCCCAGCGGGACGGCAGAACGACGACATCGGCGGCCTGGTACCAGGGCGAGGCGTCCGCGACGGCCCCCGCGAACAGCACGGACCCGGGGGCGGCCGCGCGCAGCCGGTCCCGGTCCGGCCCGTCGCCGACCAGGACGAGCCGGGCGTCGGGCACCTGTCGCAGTACGGCGTTCCAGGCCCGCAGCAGGACGTCCTGCCCCTTCTGCCGGCACAACCGGCCCACACAGACGGCGAGCGGCGCCTTGGCGGGCAGGCCCGCGAGCGGCGCGAGCCCGGCCCGTACGGAGGACCCGGAGACCGGGCGGAAACGCTCCGGGTCGATGCCGTTGGGGACGACGCTCCACCGGCCGGTGATCCCGGCCCGTACACCGGTGGCGCGTTCCGCCTCGCTCACGCACACCACCCGCGCCGCCCAGCGTGCCGCCCACCGCTCCCAGCGCAGCGCGAGGGCCGCGGTGGAGCCGCCCACCGCCTCGAACGACCAGGCGTGCGGCTGGAACACGGTGGGGATCCGGCCGCGCACCGCGAGCCGTCCGGCGAGCCCGGCCTTCGCGCTGTGCGCGTGCACCAGGTCGGGGCGCTCCTCGTCGAGCAGCCGGGCCAGCTGCCGCACCTCCCGGACGAGTGACGCGCCCGGCGACCGGGTGGCGTGCCAGTGACGTACCTGCGCGCCCAGCGACCGCAGTTGGCCGGTGAGCGCGCTGTCCGGGCAGATGGCGGTGACGTCGAGACCGTCCGCCAGCTGGGCCCGCACGAGGTCCGTCACGACCCGGGCGACCCCGCCGTCCACGGGCTGGGTCAGGTGCAGGACCCGTGGCCGGCGGCCGGGCACTGACAGGTCCGTGGGCACGGTTTCCTCACTCACGCAGGTGTTCGGGACGGAGGGCGGCGGACTCACCGACGTGCGTCGACGGCGGCGAAGAACACGCCCGCCCACGCGGCGTCCCGCTGGGAGGTGAGCCGGAAGGTGGCCCGGTCACCGGCGTTCGGCAGGCCCCGTCCGAGGTCGAACACATCGGAGTCGTAGCCGAGGGTGTTGGCGTACGCCGGAACCCGTGCCGGGACCGCGCCCCGGGGGTCGGAGATGGTGGAGTTCAGGACGTCGTCGACCGGATTGGCCCCGTCGCCGAGCGCGACGGCCGGGGCGTCGCCCGCGGTGAGGACGAGGGAGTCGCCGGTGGTGCCGCGGTCGCCGTTGTAGGCCACCATCCCCACCCGCCCTCCGGCGCCCGCGGCGACCGGCAGGTCACGCAGCGGGAACCGGGCGCCCTCGCGGGAGCCCAGTGGCGCGAAGCCGTCCCAGACGGCGAGGTGGCGCAGCGGTTCCGCCGCGTTCTCGTACGCCACCACCAGTGTCCAGCCGCCCCAGCCGCCGGCCGTGGACCTGCCGCCGGCCACATTGAGCTGTGCCACCGTGTACAGGCCGGGCGCGCTGTCCCGCACCAGCCGGGTCACGTCAGCGGAGGCCTGGAAGGCGTCCGCGCCGTCCGCCACGCGGTGGCCCACGACGGTGTCCGCGAGCAGTTCCTTGTAGTCCCCGCCGGGTTCGGCGACCAGTACCCGCTCGTTGTCCGCGGCGGGCTTCTGCTCGCCCACGAGCAGGTTGCCGCCCCAGTACAGGCGGGCGTACGTCACCCGGGAGCCGGCGGGCAGCCGGACCTCCGCCCGGGAGGAGTTGTACGTGTGCGGGTCGCTGTCGACGTCGATGTAGCCCATGTCGAAGTCGCCGTTCACCGCGTGCGCGCCCGCCTGGGCGTCGCGGCACGAGGACGCCTGCGGACGGCAGGTGGCGGAGGAGTTGGCCGCGCGCACGATGTTGCCGTGCTGGAGGGCCCGGTAGCGCTGGCCGAAGGCGACGCTGTCGGCCTCCGGTGCGGGTGCGACCGGTGCGGCGGCCGCGGGGCCGCAGGGGGCCCACAGCGCGGCAAGGGCGAGAACGCCCACCGTCGCACGGCGAAGCAGCTGACCCAGGGTTTGGCGCATGACCGTCGGAGCCTTTCGGAACAGGTGGCGGCGGCAGGCAGCGGCGACGAGTGCGATGCGTCCGCCCATGAGGGTGCTTCGGAGGGTCGCAACTCTAGTCACCAAACGGACAAATTCACTGAAACTCGACTGAGGGTGGCAAGTGTGTTGAAATTGTGAAGCGGGGTGTATGGCGTGCGTCGCCCGGCACACGGCCTCATCCGGCGGGATGCGCAGGGGCGTGAAGGGACGGGGAACCGAAAGGCGCACTCCCGGTTGCGGCGGACCTCGGGGCCTCACACCGTGAGCTCGAGATCCGAGGCCCGCGAAAGGAACACCTCCATGCGCGTTCTGCCGGTACGGCGCACCGCACTCGGCAGCCTGTGCGCCGCCCTTCTGGCCGGAACCACCGGTCCCGCCGCCCTGGCGAGCGACGCGGCCCACGAGCGCGACCGGGCGGCCTCGTCCGCCGCGTCGCTCGCACAGGTCCAGAACGCCGACGCGCGCACAGGAGTGACCTCTCCCCGGTCGTCGACCTGGTGAGGGCGGTACTCGAGTCGGACGACGGTCAATTGCCCCCCGACCGGGCCGGAGAACTCGGCGACGCCGCGCGGGCCGCCGTGGCCCCGGCGCCGGGCGTGCTCCTGTCGGCAGCCGGGAGCACCGACCTCGCGGACGGCGCGCTGGGTGCCGTACGGGAGGCCTTCGACGGCCTCCTCGACCTGCTGCCGCCCAACTGCGACACCTCGGCCGCCGACCAGGAGTCAACGGCGGCCGAGGGTCAGGAGTCAACAGCGGCCGAGGGTCAGGAATCCACGGCCGCCGACGACCTGCTGACCCGGATGGACGCCCTCATCGACGCCCTCGTCGGCGCCGACCCCGAGGTGTCCACCCTGCCCGCGCCGGCCGAGGCGACGCCGTCGGCGTCCACCGCCCCGGCCACGCTCCCCGCACTCACCTCGCTTCTGCTGCCGGGTTCCTGAGCCCCGTAACGGAGCGGTATTCACCCCGTCAATCGTTCTTGGATCTCATATGAGGACTTGGCAATCTTCAGCTTCCCGGTTTCCGCTCCAGCCGGGGATCGTTGAGCACGGCGACAGAATTCCCCTCCGGCGCCCCGCGGTGCCGAAGAAAGGAACACGATGAAGTCCCTGAAGGCTGCCGCCGTCCTTGCCGGGTCCCTGATCGCCGCCGGTGTCGCCGGGCCCGCGTTCGCCGCGGACTCCACCGACCTGGCGTCCACCGGCCTCGACACCGGTCTGCGCACCGCGGTCCCCTTCGAGCTCATGCCGCTGTACGAGTCCGACTCGCTCGTCGACTCCGAAGAGGACTCGCTGCTCGGCACCACGAAGGAAGCGGCCGCCGTCGTGAACGAGGCCAAGCCGGTGCACGGTGACGTGGGGCTGCGCGCCTGAAATCAGTACCGCGGAATGCGGCCCCCGGTTTCCACCGGGGGCCGCATTCCGTTTTTCCGCCCCGGTCGAATGGGCGGGCCGTGACGGGGCGGAATAGGGAGGGTTGTGACACGCGGGCACGGCAAGAGCCCCGGCGCGCAAGGCGGCCGGGGCTCCCGGGGTACTACGACGGACGTCCGTAGCCGTAAGTCCCAGGGGTGTGTCAGTGGTTCACGCAGACGTTGCCGGCAGCCGGGTTCAGGAAGCCGATCACGTTGACGGTGTTGCCGCACACATTGACGGGAGCGTGGACGGGAACCTGGACCACGTTGCCGGACGCGAATCCGGGCGAGTGGACCGCCGCACCCTCGGCACCGGAGTGAGCCGAGGCCATTCCGGCGCCGCTGAGCACCACGGCGCCCGTTCCGAGAGCCACGGTGGCAGCCTTCGCGATGCGAGACATCACGTTCTCCTTACTGGTCTGGTAAACGCGGCAGCAACGAGCGGCCGCACTCCCCGCTCAACGCGGAACACCGGCCCGAGTCACGGTGATTGTCCCGGGATCACTCTTTGGTCCACCTTTGTGGTGAACGTCGACCGCGGCACGCGTTGCCGTGCGGCCAACCGGTGCGGCTCTGCAGGGCATTGACCTGCATCTTCACGAGGATCACACGCATTTGGGCGTTTCGGCTGTTAAAAGTCGCGAAGCTCCCTTATGTTGGCAACCGTCAGTGACTGATCCTTTACGGATCGTGTCCACTCGAGAACGGAGAGGTAATGCGCAAGTACCAGAAGGCCGCTGTCGTCATGGCCATGCTCGGCAGCGTCGGCTTCCTTGGCGCCGGCACCAGCTTCGCCGGCGACCACCCGGAGTTTGAGCTCAACAACAAGCAGACGACGACCTGCGCCCAGGACAACTCGGTTCAGTCGCTCATCTCCATCGACGACGTCAACGCCGGTGTCGGGGCGCTCCTCGGACTCGGCAACGCGGAGAACACCGAGGTCAACTCGGTTGCCTGCTCCTCGAACCTCGGCATCGCCGGCTGAGTAGTCGCTGATAGGTGAACCGGGCGGGATCCGGGGCGCGGCCCACGCGCTGCGGACTCCGGGTCCGCCCGGCCCGCTCGGCCATTCCACGACCGGCAAGGAAAAGGTTGATGTTCCAGTCGAAGAAAATTGCGGTGGCGGGCTTGCTGGGTGGTCTCGCCCTGATCGGTCTCGGTGCCACCCAGGCTGTCGGCGCCGAAAGCCCGGGCGCGTGCACGGAGGACGGCAAGGGTCATATGCGCTGCCTGCAGACGAGCGAGCACCGACTCGTCGAGAAGGGTGGAACGGTCCGGGTCGACAACGCCACGTCGCAGAGCTGCTCCGGCAAGGGTGAGCTCACCTGTGCCAGCACGCTCGTCGTCGGCGGCGAGCAGTCCTGACGGTACGGCGACGTGTAACGGCGTCGTTCGATCACCGAATTGCCGGGCTGATTGTGTGAAATGGCGACAGCAATGCGAAGTGTCTTTCTCTGCCATGTGAATACCGTTCGGCGTTTCGCTATCAATTGACGCAAAGGTCGCCCTAGTTTGGCGACTGCAACTGACCGGTCCGTCCCGGATCGCGTCAATTCGAGAATGGAGAGATAATGCGCAAGTTCCAGAAGGCCGCCGTCGTGATGGCCATGCTCGGCAGCGTCAGCTTCCTCGGTGCGGGCGTGAGCTTCGCGGGTGACGAGCCGGAGGCGGAGCTCAACAACAAGCAGACGACCACCTGCTCGCAGGACAATTCGGTCCAGTCGCTCATCGCCATCGACGACATCAACCTGGCGATCGGCATCCTGGGCCTCGGCAACGCGGAGAACCAGGAAGTGAACTCCGTGGAGTGCGCCAGCAACCTCGCCCTCGGCGGTGAGTGATCACCATCCGGTGATCTAGGCAGGCTCCGGAGTCCGGTCGCATGCGATCGGGTTCCGGGCCTGCCCGCTTCGTTGGCCGTCCCGGCATCCGGAACGGGCCCGCCGTTCCTTCGCGGCGCGCCCGAGCGTTGAGGAAAAGGCAGATGTTCAAGTCGATGAAGATCACGGTGATGGCGGGAGTTCTGGGGAGCTCCGTGCTGATCGGCCTCGGCGCCGCTCAGGCCCTCGCCGCTGAGGGCCCCGCCAAGTGCGCCGACGACGGCAAGGGCAACGTGCGCTGTGTGGACGTGAGCGAGCACCAGCTCACCAGTGACAGGTACGGAACGATCCACCTTGTCAACGACGTGACGCAGAGCTGCTCCGGTGAGGGCGCGAAGGTGTCCTGCGTGACCAGCGTCGCCGCCGACGGCGGGAAGGGCTGACGTCATCGCGTTCATGAGGGAGGGCTGGAACCCGGGAGCGGGTTCCAGCCCTCCCTCATGAACGCGGTCAGACCGGCGCGGGAGCGCGGCCGGTGCACAGGACCTCGACGGGGGTGCAGTACGGCAGGTCGTCGACGGGGCGGTCGGTGCAGAAACGGGCGATCAGGTCCGCGGATTCCTGTCTGCGCTCCACCGTGACCAGATGGTCCGCCTCCCTGACGGTGGTGAACAGTGCTCCGGGCATCGTCGCGGCGAGTTCGCGGCCCATCTGCGGGGTGCACAGGGTGTCGTACTCCCCGGTGAACACCAGGGACGGCACGGCGGGCACGGGCAGGGAGCGGTAACAGCCGTGCGTCACCAGCCTGGTGTTGTGCTCGACCGCCTTGCGGATCTCCTCCGGCGTCTGGTTCATGAACTGCTGCTGGAGCAGCCGGGCCACGGCCGCGTGCCTGCGGACCTTGTTGGCCCCCGGGTTGGACATGAACAGCCGTACCAGTCCGTCGGCGGCCTGCGTGATGTCACCCCGCCCGAGCGTCTGCGACAGCCGCGGCACGGCCTCGCTGTAGAGCTCGGGAAGGCGGATCGCGGCACCGGCGAAGAGGATGCGCCTGACGGACTCCGGGTGGCGCTGCGCGAAGCGGAGGCCGACGACCTCACCGAAACAGCCGCCGAACAGATTCACCCGGGGTACCGCGATGTCCGTCAGCATGTGCTGGACCGCGTCGGCCAGGAAGTCGATGTCATAGCGTGCCGGAAGGAAGTCCGAGCCGCCGTAACCGGGAAGGTCGACGGTGATCAGCGTGCACAGCGGCGCCAGCCACCTCTCGTGGCTCTGCCAGGAGTACCGGTTCTGCGACGAGCCGCCGAGCAGCAGCAACGGCGCGGTCTGCGGAACCCGTTGATGGACGATCCGGCACGTGTACGCGAAACCCCCGAAGGTGAGCCCTCGTTCCTCCACCTGCTCCGGCGCTGGGGGGAGGGGCCCGGAGCGCCCCGTGCGGGGCGGGTCCTGGGCGGCGATGACGGCAGTGCGCATGAGCGGCTCCGGGAAGGGCGCAACGACGGGGAACCGCTCCATGATTACCAGGAAGCACCCTTTTAGGATGCAATCACCCCATCATGGGCGATCCGGTGAAAATAGTGTGTGGGGAAGAGGTGGAGGGTCGGTGCCGGCGGCATAACCGTGGGCACTTCTGAGGCCACAGTGAAGCCTGGGGTTCTCGCGCTAGTGTGCGAGGATGAGTCATTCTGTCGTCGTAGGGTTAGGGCCCGCCGGGGCGGCCACCGCACGGCTGCTGGCCGAGAAGGGGCATGCGGTGCTGGCCGTCACCAGGTCGGGCCGGAGCCCGGAACCCGGTATCGAGCATCTCGCGCTGGACGCGACGGACCGCGAGGGACTGATCGCCGCCACGCGGGGCGCGGCCGCCATCTACAGCTGTGCCGCACCGCCTTACGCCCGCTGGGCGAGCGACTGGCCGCCACTGGCCTCGGCCCTGTGCGCGGCCGCCGAGGCGACCGGGGCCGTCCTGGTGATGCTGGGCAACCTCTACGGCTACGGCCCGGTGGACGGTCCCCTGACCGAGGACCTGCCGCTCGCGGCGACCGGCCGCAAGGGGCGGGTACGTGCCGCGGTGTGGGAACAGGCCCGGCACCTGCACGAGCAGGGCCGTATCAAGGCGGTCGAGGTGCGCGCCTCGGACTTCTTCGGTCCCGGTGTGACCGACGGCGGGCATCTGGCCGCGAGGGTCATGCCCCGTCTGCTGCGCGGCAGGCCGGTGTCCGTGCTCGGCGATCCGGATGCCCCGCACAGCTGGACCTACCTCCCCGATGTGGCCAGGACCCTGGTCGAGGTCGCGGGTCAGGAGCGGGTCTGGGGGAGGGCGTGGCACGTCCCCACCGAACCGGCGCTGTCCACCCGGGAGATGGTCGGCCGTCTCGCGGACCGGGCGGGTGTGGGACCGGTAGCGGTGCGCAGGGTGCCGCCGGCCGTCCTGGGGGCCGCGTCGGTCTTCTCCCCGCTGCTCCGCGAACTGCGGGAGGTCCGGTACCAGTTCGACCGGCCGTTCGTGGTCGATTCGAGTGCCGCCGAGGCCGCGTTCGCGATCCGGGCCACGCCCGTCGACGAACAGGTCGAGGCGACGGTGGACTGGTGGCGGGACCGCCGGGCGCCGCAAGTGTGACATCCGAGACAGCGGAGGAATCACCAGTGAAGACACCGGGGGTGCGGCGCGATGACGTCGCCATTGTGGGCATGGCCTGCCGGTTTCCGGGGGCGCGGAATGTGAATGAATACTGGCGGCTCCTGATGAGCCCCCGGCCGCAGTTCTCCACCGTTCCGGACACGCGGTGGCGCACCGCCGGCTTCCTCAGCGACAGCGCCCGCGACACGTCCGCGGCCTACACCGACACCATGGCGATGCTGCCGGACGTGGGCCACTTCGACCCGGTGCACTACGGCATCCCGCCCCGGCGGGCGAGGGCGATGGACCCGCAGCACCGGCTGCTGATCGACCTCGCCCGTGAGGCGATCCAGGACACGGGGTGGGAGACCGAGGGCTTCGACCGGGAGGAAACCTCGGTGATCACGTCGCTCGGCGAGAGCGGCTACCGGGAACTCAGCACCATGGACATCCGCGCCCGCCAGCTCGCCGGCGGAGAGTTCGGGACACCGGCGAGTGATCCCCGGCTGTCCGAGTCGGTCCGCGCGGTCGACCGGCTGCACGGCTCGTCAGTGGCCGGCCTGCTGCTCAACATGGGCCCGAACACCGTAAGTTCCGTCTTCGACCTGCACGGGGAGAGCTACGCGCTGGACGCAGCGTGTTCCGGCGGGCTCATGGCCGTGGCCAACGCCGTCTTCGCGCTGCGTGCGGGCCGCTGCCGTATCGCGGTCGCCGGCGGGGCCCAGCTGATCCTCGCCCCGGACCTGCTGGTGGGGCTGTGCCGGATCGGTGCCGTCTCACGCAGCGGCACGTGCAGGCCGTTCGCCGGCGGGGCCGACGGGTTCGTCCTGGGCGAGGGAGCCGGGGTCCTGGTCCTGAGGCCACTGGCCGACGCGCTGGCGGCCGGCGACCGGGTCTACGCCGTGATCCGGGGAGTGGGAACGGGCAATGACGGGACCGTGCCGGGCGGGATGGAACCGCAGCTGGCGGGCCAGGTGCGGACCCTGCGCAGGGCCTACCGCGACGCCGGCTTGAACCCGGACGAGGTGGGCTACCTGGAGGCGCACGGCACCGGGACCAAGGCCGGTGACCCGGTCGAGGTCGCCGCCCTGCGTGAACTGCGCGGTGACCGGGGCGCGCCCGCCTTCCTCGGCGCGGTGAAGGCGGTGGTCGGGCACTCGCTCGGCGCCGCCGGAATGGCCGGGCTCATCAAGTCCGTCCTGGCCGTGCACCGGGGAGTCGTACCGCCGCAGCCGGAGTTCGAGCCGGCCGACCCGTCCGGGCTCGACGCCGCGCGGCTCACCGTTCCGACGGCACCCGCCCGGTGGCCCGAGGCCGGGCAGCCGCGCCGGGCCGGGGTCAGCGCCTTCGGCTTCGGCGGCACCGGGGTGCACATGGTGGTGGAGGAGTGCGCCACGGCACCGGAGCGCCCGGCACCGGACGGGGAGCCGCACCTGCTGGTGCTGAGCGCCCGCGACCGTGCCGGGCTGGCCCGGTACGCGCGCGAGCTGTCGCACACCATCACCGGCGACCGCCTGCCGCTGGCCGCGGTGGCGGACACCCTGGCCCGCCGGGCACCCCTGGCCGAGCGCCTTGCCCTGGTGGCGGAGGACGCCGATGACGCCGCCGCCAAGCTGGCCGCGGCGGCCGCGGCCGTGGCGGCGGGCCGTACCGGAGAGCTCGGACCGGGACAGGTGACCGGTTCCGTTCCGCCCGGTGAGTCGCCCCGGGTGGCGGTTCCACAGCCCGGCTCGCTGGACACCGCAGCGCGCCGGGCCGAGCTCGCCGGGCTCGCGGAGCGTGCCGTCATGGGCGCCGGGATCCGTCCGGTGACGGAGCGAATACCTCCGTGCACGCTGCCACCGAGTCCGCTCGCCCCGCGCCACCACTGGGTGGTGGACGAGTCGGCCCGCGAACTGGTGGGGCAGGAACCGGTGGTGCCGGTGGAGCCGCCCCGGGTGCCGTCCGGGGTGCCCGCCACGCCGGGCGCCTCTTCGACCTCAGCCTCTTCGACCTCAGCCTCTTCGACCTCAGTCTCAGCCTCCTCCGCCTCCGCCGTCGTGCGCGAAGAGGTGTCGCGGATCGGCGTCTTCCCCCTCTCGGGGCTGAGCGAGCGGGCGGCCCTGGTGAGGGACCTCGGCTTCGACTCGCTGATGCTGCAGGAGCTGGAGGTCGGCATCGGCAAGCGCGTCGGAGGCTTCACCACGGACGAGATGTACGGGCCGGACCTCACCGTCGGCCGGCTGATCACGCTGGTCGAACCGCACATCACCCGGCCGCCGGCGCCCGGTGAGGCCCCGCCCCGGGACGTACGGGCGGACTGGTCGGCCGATACCGAGCGCGTGGACGACTTCCCGGAGGTACGGCAGTTCGAGGAGCGGCTGCGTCTCGTCGCCGGCAGCGGCGCGGATTTCCCGTACTTCCGCGTCCACGAGGGCAACATCCGTGACACGACCATGGTCGGCGGCCGGCGGTACCTGTCCTTCGGCAGCTACAACTACCTGGGGCTCTCGGGGCATCCGGTGGTCAACGAGGCCGTGCACCAGGCGGTGGACCGGTACGGGTCCTCGGTGTCGGCCAGCCGGATGCTCTCCGGGGAACGGGACCTGACCGTACGGCTCGAGCGGGCACTCACCGGCTTCCTCGGCGTCGGGGACTGCCTGGTGCTGGTGAGCGGCCACGCCACCAACGTCACCGCGATCGGGCACCTCGTGGGCGCGAGCGACCTCGTGCTGCACGATGCGCTCGCCCACGACAGCATCATCCAGGGCTGCGTCCTGTCCGGAGCGACGCGACGGCCGTTCCCCCACAACGACATGGGGGCACTGGAGGAGATACTGCGGCACAACCGGTCCCGCTTCCGTCGGGTGCTGATCGTCGTCGAGGGCGCCTACAGCATGGACGGCGACCTGGCCGACCTCCCTGGCGTGATCGAGCTGAAGAAGCGGTACGGGGCCCTGCTGATGGTCGACGAGGCGCACAGCATCGGAACGGTGGGCGACAACGGCGGCGGTGTCGGCGAGTTCTTCGGCGTCGACCGGGCCGATGTGGACCTGTGGATGGGAACCCTCTCCAAGGCCTTCGCCAGCTGCGGCGGTTACCTCGGCGGTTCGTCCCGCATGGTGCGGTGGCTGCGGCACACGCTGCCGGGCTTCGTCTACAGCGTCGGCCTCAGTCCGGCCAACGCCGCGGCGGCCTTGGCCGCAACGGAACTGATCGTCGCCGAACCGCACCGGGTGCGCGCGCTGCGGCGGAACGCGGAGCTCTTCCTGGGCCTCGCCGACGCCGCCGGGCTGGCGACCGGGGCCAGCGCCGACACACCGATCGTGCCGTGTGTCCTCGGATCCTCGGCGAGGACCCTGCGCGTCGCGGACCGGCTGTTCGAGCGAGGTGTCGTCGTCGACCCCATCTTCCACCCGGCCGTGGAGGAAGGGCTCGCGAGGCTGCGGTTCTTCATCACGAGCGAGCACGGTGAGGACGACATCCGGCGGGCCGTGTCGGTCCTGGCGGAGGAGGTGACGGCGGCCGGAGGATGAGCGGACGCCGTCACATCAGGGTGCGTTTCGATCCGGCGGAGCCCGGCGTCACCTCGGGTGAGCGGGCGCCGGGCCCGGTTCCCCGTCCGGTGGTGCGCCGTAGCGGCTCTCGGTGCCGGGCACCTGCTGGGAGAGCGGACAGGCGATGACCGCCGCATCCTGTTCCTGGACGTCGTCGTGGGCCGCGCGCAGGAGCATGCCGCGCACCAGGCCCCGTAACCGGCTCCGCCGCCACGCGCGACCGGGCGGCGACGAGCGCCTGACACGGCGCAGTCCCGCCCCACCGGCCCGGCCCTGAACATTCAGGGCTTGGCCAGTCCCTGCTGGAACGCGTAACGCACCGCGTCCGCCCGGTTGCGTGCGTCGATCTTGGCGAACGCGTTGTTGATGTGCGTCTTGACGGTCGTCTCCTCGATGAACAGCGAGGAGGCGATCTCCGTGTTGCTCAGCCCTTCCGCGATCAGACACAGCACCTCGGACTCCCGGTTGGTCAAGCCGTCCGGAAAGACCCGCCGGGCGGGCCGCTCCTTCGTCGAGGGGGCCGCCCCGGCCTCCGGCGCCTCCGCTGCCTCCGGCCGCGCCCGCGGCGGCGCGGAGAGCGCGGCGGCGAGCCGGCGGGTGATCGTCGGGTCGAACGTGGACTGCCCGAAAGCCGAGTTGCGGATCGCCATGGCGATCTGGTCGCGGTTGGCGTCCTTGGTGAGATAGCCGCGCGCCCCCGCGCCCAGCGCCGCGGCGATCGACTCGTCGTCGGCGTACGTGGACAGCGCGAGCACGGCCACCTCCGGATGGTCGGCCAGGATGCGCGCGGTCGCCTCCGCGCCCCCCATCCTGGGCATCCGCAGATCCATCAGCACCACCTGCGGGCCGGCCTCCGCCACCATGCGCACCGCCTCCGCACCGTCCGCGGCGCCGCCGACGACCTCGATGTCGTCCATCAGCTCCAGGAGGGACATCAGCCCCTCGCGGACGAGGTGCTGGTCGTCGACGACCAGCACCCGCACCGGACCGGCCGTGTGTTCTGTCCTGCTCACTCGAAACCCCCGAGGTAGTGCTTCGGCCCGGGGCAGGCTCACCGCGCGCAGCGACGAACCCATCCTCCGTCATGACGAAGGGCACGGCCCCGCGGCTCCCCGCGGACGGCTGCGACCCCCGGGAGCCGCGGGCCCGCGCCCGTGTCCGTACATGATGGCCTGCCAACACCTTTCGGCTGAAGGCAGTTCGCCGCCAGGCGCAGCGCACGGCACACCTCGGCCGCCGTGCCGCAGGCTCGTCGACACCAGCGGGGCGGCGGTGGTCGTCGCCGGCGTCGTGCCGTAGCCGGCGCACGTCCCGCGCGCACCCCACCCCGGTGGAAACGGGCACGGAGGCCGGTTCTCCGCCCCGATCTCCACCGCCGGGTGGGTTTCCCCTGCCGCGGACGTCCCTAGCCTCGGGGCATTCGCCCAAAGGAGTGCTGACATGCAACTGGCCCTGGACTTCGACACGGTCATGACCGTCATGCTGGTCCGCTTCGCCCTGGTGGTGGCGGCCGTCTCCGTGCTTCTGGTCATCGGGTTCGCCATCGTGATCGTCCTCAAACGCAACGGCCGGGCCGGCGACGTGACCAGGTACGTCGGGCCCGTCGCCCGTGCCCTGCGCCAGAGCCGGTCCCTGAACGGCGGGCGCTACGGTCGGACGCCCGGCCTGCGCCGGCGCACGCTGCTCTCCGTACTGGACCGCCTCGGGCGTGAGGGGAACCACAGGTGATGTCCATGCCCGCCACGACCGTCCTTGCCGCCTCGGACGACGAGAAGGACGAGATCCTGCACCATCTCATCCGCGACCACCTGTGGAAGGTCGGTATCGTGGCCGTCGCCGCGGTGGTCGTCCTGACCGCCATGGTGATCATTTACAAGAAGGTCGGCATCAAGTAGTCAACCTTCCGGAGCCGCAGGCATGACAACGACGCCCGAAGGCGGCCACTTCATCGACCGGCTCGCGCCGGGATGGCTGGTCATCCAGTTCCTGGGCACGGGGATGCTGGTGGTGGCGCTGGTCACCGCCCGTGAGGACTCCCTGTGGATCTGGGGCGTCTACGCCTTCACCGTCATCACCTGGACCCTCTTCATCGCCCTCCACCCGCGGCATCCGGGCCGTGCCGCGGTCATGCTGGCCGCCAGCGCGCTGCTGCCGGCCCTGGCCGTCGGCGCCGCGGACGACTCCACCGCCGTCCTCCTGCTCTGTGTGGTGCTCGGCCGGTTCACCTCGCTCACCGCCCCGTCGGGTCGGCTGATCGTCGGCGTGACCGCGGTGTGCCTGGTGCTGACCTGGACCAGCTGCACCGTCGCCGACCGGCCGCTCAGCGACGTACTGGGCTATCCGCTGCTGATCCTGGTGATCACGCTGATCAGCCTGAACCGGCGGCAGTCGCAGCTGCGCGCCGAGCAGGCCGAGCAACTGCTCGACCAGACGCGGCTGGTGCAGCAGGAGCAGGCCCGCGCCGCGGCCTTCGCCGAACGCACCCGGATCGCCCGGGAGATGCACGACGTCCTCGCCCATTCGCTCGGCGCCCTGTCGGTCCAGCTGAAGCTGGCCGAGGCACTCATCGAGAAGGGCGACACGGAGACGGCCCTGGCCCGGGTCAGGCGCTCGAACCGGCTCGCGGTCGAAGGGCTCACGGAGGCCCGCAACGCGGTCGCCGCACTCCGCGGTGACGTGCCCTCACTTCCCGTGGCACTTGGGGAACTCGTCTCCGCACACCGCGCCAGTCACCCCGGAGAGGTGCTGCTGCGCATCACCGGTGAGACGCGCCCTCTGGAGCCGGCCGCCGCGGTGTCCCTCCTCCAGGCCACCCGCGAGGCACTCACGAACGCGGCCAGGCACGCGGCGGGGGAGAGGGTGGAGATCTCACTGGGCTTCGCCGTCGGCGTCGTACACCTCAGGGTGGAGAACCGCATCCCGCGCGAGAGCCTGCCGGACGCCGGCCACCGTGTTCCGGGCTACGGGCTGACGGGGATGCGGGAGCGGATCGCGCTGGTCGGCGGCACCCTCGCCGCGGCCAGGGAGGACGAGCACAGGGCCTGGGTGGTCACGGCCGAGGTCCCTGCCTGAGCGGTTGGAACGTCAGAACTCGATCTCGTTCAGCAAGCCGGCCAGGGACGTGGTCCCGTCCAGCGGCCACCGGCTACGTTGCTCGTCAGCCAGACGGAGATGGTCGAACGTCAACCCGTACGGCACCTTCCGCCTGGACATGGACAAGCGCCTCGACCTGGAATCCACGGTGCCCCGCCCCCGCACCTCGTCGGTAGGACCGGCCCCGGCTCGCCGTCACGTAGCTCCAGCTGCACCCGGCCACGGGTGACGACGCAGAACGCGTGGTGCCATTCCTCCGCGATCACGGCGATGCGTGCGCCGGCGCGCAGCGCGAGCGTTTGCACCGGGTTACTCGGTGCCGTCGGCCGGCAGTCGCTCCGGCAGTCCGAGCCGCGGGAACTGGTCGTCGTGGAACGTGGTGATCTCGGTGATCGTCCCGCCGGTAACGCGCAGGACGTCGATCGTCAGCGGCAGGTACGCGCCCTCGGACTGCTGCCAGAGGTAGAAGGCCAGGGCGGGCTGCCGGTTCACCGAGGTGCGAACGGCGCGCAGGCCGGTCATGCCCTCGAAGCCGCTCTCGGTCAAGAAGTTCACCACCGCGTCACGGCCGACGTACAGGCCGGGCGTGGGCGGCATCGAGAAGCGGACGTCGTCCCGCAGCATCGAGGCGAGCGCCTTGACGTCCGTGGCCACGCTGGCCTCGGTGTAGCGGTGCACCAGCTCACGCGTGGTGGCGTCCTCCTCTCCGCCGGTCCAGTCCTGCCGCTCCGCGGGCAGGTGCTCCCTCATCCCGGCCCGGGCGCGTTGCAGCGCGCTGTTCACGGAGTTGACGGAGTCGCCGAGGAGTTCCGCGACGTCCTTCGCCGGCCAGCCGAGCACGTCCCGCAGGATCAGCACGGCCCGCGGGCGCGGCGCGAGGTGCTGGACCGCGACCAGGTAGGCCAGCTCGATCGTCTCCCGCGCGACGGCGACGGTCTCCGGCTCGTCCGCGTCACCCGCGGGGAGTTCGTCGAGCAGCCGGTCCGGGTAGGGCTGCAGCCACCGCGCCTCGCCGCCGGTCGCGGGCTCGGGGCGGCGCCTGGCGAGCAGGTCCAGGCAGGCGTTGGTGGCGATCCGGTACAACCAGGCCCGGAACGTCGACCGCCCCTGGAAGGTCTCCCGCCGCCGCCAGGCACGCAGGAACGTCTCCTGCACGGTGTCCTCGGCGTCCTCGAACGACCCGAGCATCCGGTAGCAGTGCACGTGCAGCTCCCGCCGGTGCCGCTCGGCCAGCCCCGAAAACCCCGACTTGTCGGCCTCACCCGGACCACGCGTACCCAGCCCGCTCATACCCAGCTCCTCCAGCATGGTGTCCGCGCTCATCACGTCATCCTTCCGTCTCACCCTGTCCGGTCATACATGTGACGGATGCGGTCGCGAAAACTCATCACCAGGGTCGGTCGGCATGGCTGAGCAGCCGGCATGCCCCGCCATCCAGGCCGACGACGTCTGCCCGCTACCCGACTCCTGGTCGGCTGCCCGGTGCGTCATGGCTGAACTGGCACCGCGCGGAGTTCTGCGGGTCGGGGACCGGATCCGGTTCGAGGGCCGGAACCGGCAGGTCATCGGGCTGGAGGGAACGGCCTTGCGGCCGCTCAGCGACGAGGGCGATGCCGGCGTCATGGCCGCTGGCTACGTGAAGGCGGCCGCCAATTTCGAGGGGATCACGATCAAGCTCACCTCCGACGAGGCACTTGTCCTATCGGACTGGCTGGAGCGAGTTCAGATGACGGATCTCAGCCGTCTGGTCGGCGATCCGGCCGCATGGGCCCCGATCCACACGCTTGTGTGGACGTTGGACAAGTCGCTTCCCGGGATCTTCGCTGCTGACTGTGCGGAGCGTCTCGACGCAGCACGGTGAACCGTTCGGAGTTCACCACGACGCTCGGACCAGAACGCAACCCGGTGAACCTGTGCGGTCGGAGCGCTAGCAGGTGATCGACTTGGTGGGGCCGGTCCTGCTGTCGGTGTTCTCCCCGTCGATCCATACCCGCCAGGTCTGAGTACCACTGCACCTGGCCGGCAGGGAAATGTTGCCGGAGCTGTCCCCGCTGGCGTCCCAGCCGTCGCTGTTCGCGGTGTACCAGATCCCCAGGACCTTGCGCTGAATCTTGATCTTCATGTCACCGCAGCCGCTGCCGGTCCAGGCACCGTATCCGGTCACCCAGGAATCTCCGGTGGAAGCTCCGGTCTTCAGAACATTGCCGGCCGTTACGCTGCAGGAGGCTGCGGCAGCCGGTGACCCTCCCGCGAGGAGGAGCCCCCCGGCCATGACAGCACCGAGCACAGCGGACACAGTCCTGTTCTTGAAGTTACGCATAGTGATTCCCCTTACGAGCAGTGTCGTGAACGGCAGAGAGCAAGACGACTTCGTGACACACGCTCCGCCGCCGAAGCTCACGTGGCAGTCTGCTGAGCTTCCGGCCCAGGGTGTACCTGCAACGTTTCAGGTTGCGTCGGACACGGCCACAACCGGCCCGAACCAGAGGGCCTCATTCGGAATACGGATGGCTTCTGCGATCATGGCCAAGCTCACGTCCAACGAGGCGGTCATTCTCTTGGGCTGGCTGGAGCGAGTTCAGATGACGGATCTCAGCCGTCTGGTCGGCGATCCGGCCGCATGGGCCCCGATCTGCACGATCGCGGAAGCGTTGGGCAAAGGCGCTTCTCGGGATCTTCGTCGCTGACTGTGCGGAGCATATGGATGCCAGGAGGGCACCCTCCGAGGGAGACCACCGACAGCTTCGCCGAAGACCAAGACGGCTGAGTCGTCCGTCCTGGCTGTCAGTCCGCTTCCGTGAGAGCCAAGTCGATGGAGAACGCTGACTCTCGGTATTCTCAATCGACTTGGCAGCCCAGCAGTTCAGTGCCCCCTGCCCTCCGGATGCACTGGGACAGGACAAAGCCGGCCGAAGCGCGTGGGCCCATGGGGGAGACGCGGGTGGAGTCGACGGACACCCGGAGGGGCGCGCCGGACGCGTCACACATCGAATCGTCCGTCGGCCCACGCAGACCGAACCGGACCTGGACGGCCCCGGCGGAAGAATGGGCGCCCCCGGCAGGACTCGAACCTGCGGCCAAGCGCTTAGAAGGCGCCTGCTCTATCCACTGAGCTACGGGGGCCGGTGTGACGGCCTGGCGTCATGATGCCCTGGTCGGGCCCGTTCCTGACGTTGCCGGAGACAAGGATAGGGCTCCCGCATCCTTGTCCCTGTCGCCTCGCCTCCGCGGCTCGATGTGGAGGTTCGGTGAAGCGGTCCTGATAATCGCAGGCAGGTACGAATCGTGCACCGTTTTTGGCCTCTGGCGCATCGGGTGTTGTGCACTCGTTATGCCTGGGCCGCGTCCGTGTCGCAGTCGTCCCTTCCATCCCTTGTGTTCTGTCGGCGCGCAGGCATGCTCATATGCTTCAGAATTCCCCTAAAATTGGGCATTCTTCGCATGTGGTGACCTTGGACGTACGGCCTCAGCTGCTCGACGCACTTTCCGCCCTGCGCGACCGTGTCGCCGCCGCACGCTTCCCGCTGCCCCTGGCGGGGGCCGCACGCGCGCGTGCCAACCGCGACGAACTGCTCGCCCAGCTCGACGACTATCTGGTGCCCCGGCTGAGAGATCCCGAAGCGCCCCTGCTGGCCGTCGTGGGAGGATCCACCGGGGCCGGAAAGTCCACGCTGGTGAACTCCCTCGTCGGCCGGCGTGTCAGCGAGGCGGGCGTGCTGCGGCCGACGACACGGACACCGGTGCTCG
Source organism: Streptomyces sp. NPDC031365 (assembly GCF_055569765.1). NCBI lineage: Bacteria > Bacillati > Actinomycetota > Actinomycetes > Kitasatosporales > Streptomycetaceae > Streptomyces > Streptomyces sp. NPDC031365. Next base: position 141,341 of record NZ_JBVIIM010000009.1, read on the forward strand.
TCTGCCATCCGGAGGACCACCACTGGTTCAGCGGGATGCGGGTGCTGCCCGACCTCACGCGCGTATGGGTGCCCCACCACCAGGACCCGGCGGACGACCTGCTCCTGCCCGGCGAGAACCCCGCGCGCGTACTGCGCGTCGAGACCACCGATACCCTGCCCCCCGGCCTCGCCCTCCTCGACGCCCCCGACATCGACTCCCTGGTGTCCGACAACCGCGTCCTCGCCGCCGAACTCATCAGCGCCGCGGACATCTGGATCATGGTCACCACCGCCGCCCGCTACGCCGATGCAGTCCCCTGGCACATGCTGCGCACCGCCAAGGAGTACGACGTCAGCCTGGTGACCGTGCTGGACCGGGTGCCCCACCAGGTCGTCTCCGAGGTGTCGCGGCAGTACGGCGCGCTGCTCACCAAGGCCGGACTCGGCCACGTACCCCGATTCACCGTGCCCGAGCTGCCCGAGTCGGCCTGGGGCGGCGGGCTGCTGCCCGCCACCGCCGTGGCGGCGCTGCGCACCTGGCTCGTCCACCAGACGCTGGACCCCGCCGCCCGGCAGGACGTCATGGCCCGCACCGCGTACGGCGTCCTCGACTCCCTCAACGCCCGCCTGCCCCAGCTCGCCGGGGCCGCCGCCGCCCAGTACGCCGCCGCACTGCGGCTCACCGCCGCCATCGAGGGCGCGTACGACAGTGAGCACTCCCGCGTGCGGGGCCGGCTCCAGGCCGGTGCCGTACTCGCCGGGGACGCGCTCAAGAGGTGGCACGCCTTCCCCCTCGACTGCACCCCGGGCGAACTCCTCGACACCCTGGTGGAGAGCCTCGGCGCGCTGCTGCTGTGCGCCGTCGCCGCCGCCGACGAGCGCGTGGACGACGCCTGGCGGCGCGAGCCCGCCGCGGACGCCCCCGAACTCGCCGCCCGTGACGGTGCTCCGGAGAGCGCCGAACACCGGATCGGACTGGCTGTACGGCGCTGGCGGCGCGAGCTCGAGGAGTACGCCGAGGACGAGGTGCGGGAGCTGGACCGCGGCCTCGCACCCGACCCCGAGATGGTCGCCGCGCTGGTCGCCACCGTGCTGCTGGGCGGCCGACGGGCCCGGACCGCCGGCGAGGGTCTCGCCGAGCGGATCGGCGCGCACGGCGCGCTGCGGCTGCGGGACCGCGGCGGACGGCTGCTGGTGGAGCACGTGGACCGGGTCATGCACGCCGAACGTGAACGCCGGCTGGCCCCGCTCGACGCGCTCGAAGTACACGCCGAGCCCCAGCCCGAACTCATCGCCGCGCTGTCCGTACTGCAGAAGGAGAGGTGACCGGTGACCGCCGTCACTGACCAGGACCACACCGAGCACCCGGACCGCCCGGACCGCCCGGACCGCCCGGACCGTCCGGACCGCCCGGACCGCCCGGAGCACCCCGAGCACCTCGGGCATTCCGAGCGTCCTGAGCGCTCCGACCCCGACGCCGAGGGTCCGCCCTGTACGGATGCCGGAAGTCCCTGGGACGACGGGCTGATCGCGCGGCGCGTGAACGGGAGCGCCGGGGAGGAGCAGTGCCGGGTGACGGAGCCGAGGGCATCCACACCGCAGAAGGTGACGCCTCTGGCGTACGGCCCGCAGCTGGGATCGCGGCTCGACGCGCTGCGCGAACTCGTCGGGCTCTCCCGCACCCGGCTCGACAACCGCACCCTCGCACAGGCGGGCCGGATCCTCGACGAGGCCGCCGCGCGGCGCGGACTCTCCGGACAGCACACCGTCGTCGCCCTCGCGGGCGCCACCGGAAGCGGCAAGTCGCAGCTGTTCAACGCGCTGGCCGGGGTACCCATCTCCGAGACCGGCGTACGGCGGCCGACCACCGCCGCGCCCATCGCGTGCAGTTGGAGCGACGGCGCGGCGAGCCTCATCGAACGCCTCGGGATCCCGCCCCGGCTCAGACGGCGCCCCCTCCAGGCGACGGCGGACGCGGACGACCGGCTGCGCGGGCTCGTCCTGGTCGACCTGCCCGACCACGACTCGGCGGCGGTGCAGCACCGTGAGCAGGTGGACCGCGTGCTGGGCCTGGTCGACGCGGTGATCTGGGTCGTCGACCCCGAGAAGTACGCCGACGCCATGCTGCACGAGCGCTATCTGAGGCCCATGGCGGCCCATGCGGAGGTCATGTTCGTCGTCCTCAACCAGATCGACCGGCTGCCCGGGGAGGCCGCCGAGCAGGTCCTGGACGATCTGCGACGACTGCTCGACGAGGACGGCATCGTCCTCGGCGAGTACGGCGAACCCGGCACGACCGTGCTGGCGCTGTCCGCGCTCACCGGCGACGGGGTCGGGGACCTGCGGGAGGCGCTCGGCCGGTTCGTGGCCGAACGCGGTGCCCCGGCCCGCCGGATCTCCGCGGACGTGGACATCACGGCGGCACGGCTGTGGCCCCTGTACGCCACCCGCCGCCGCACCGGGCTGAGCGAGGAGGCGCGCGAGGAGTTCTCCGACCGGCTCGCGGACGCCGTGGGTGCCACCGCGGCGGGCGAGGCGGCCGAACGAGCCTGGCTGCGCAACGCCAACCGTGCGTGCGGCACGCCCTGGTTGCGGCTGTGGCGCTGGTGCCGGCAGCGGAGTGAGCCGTCCACCGGCCGGGTCGCCCTGCGCGGGCAGCCCGACGAGGAGGCCACCGCCCGGCAGCGCGTGGAACAGGCGGTGCGCACGGTGGTCGAGCGCGCGTCGGCCGGGCTGCCGGCACCGTGGGCGCAGGCGGTGCGGGAGGCGGCCGTACGCGGCTCCCAGGGGCTGCCGGAGGCGCTGGACGAACTGGCCGTACGCGCGGGACTGCCCCCTGGGAGGCCGCCGCGGCCCGGATGGTGGCCGGTGGCCGTGCTCGCCCAGGTGTCCATGACGGCCCTTCAGTTCGCGGGCGGACTGTGGCTGCTGGCGCAGATCATCGGGGTCATGGCGCCGAACCTGGGGGTGCCGGTGCTGCTGATGGTGATCGGCATCGTCGGCGGGCCGATCGTCGAATGGAGCTGCCGGATGGCCGCCCGGGGGCCCGCCCGGCGGTACGGACTGGAGGCGGAGAGACTGCTGCGGGAAGCGGCCTCCGGCTGCGGGCGGGCCCGCGTCCTCGACCCGGTGGCGGCGGAACTCCTGCGGTACCGGGAGGTGCGCGAGCAGTACGGGCGGGTCGTGGGGGTGGTGGCCGGAAGGAGCTGAGCCCCGGCCCATGGCGGAACCCCTCCTTCGGGTGGCGGAGATGTCCACAGGCCGGAGGCCGTCCACAGCGCTCGGCGGGCCCGGCCCGACGGCGGCAGTCTGGCTCCACGGCGATCGCGGAACGGTCCGCGGCCGTCGCGCCGGAAGGCAGCCGTACGGGACGGGCCCGTACGCGTATCCGCACCCGCAGGCACGGGAGCCGGCGGGCGTGGGCGAGGGAGGCAGACGTGATGAACGAGACGATGGTGTGCGTGGTGGGGAACGTGGCGACACGGCCGGTGTACCGGGAGACGGCCTCAGGCCCGGCGGCGAGGTTCCGGGTGGCGGTCACCTCCCGGTACTGGGACCGGGAGAAGAGCGCCTGGGCGGACGGACACACCAACTTCTTCACGGTGTGGGCCAATCGCCAGCTCGCCACCAACACCGCGGCCTCCCTGTCGGTGGGCGAGCCGGTGATCGTCCAGGGTCGGCTGAAAGTGCGTACGGAGACGCGTGAGGGGCAGCAGGGCTGGATGTCGGCGGATATCGACGCGGTGGCGATCGGCCACGACCTCACCCGGGGAACGGCAGCCTTCCGCCGCGCGCCCCGGCCGGAGCGGACGGCCGTCCCAGAACCCAACTGGGAAACCACGCCGGGAGATTCGCCCTCGTCCGACGAGGTGGCGCCCCCACCACGTCCGGAGCCGGTTGCCGTGACGTGACGTGACGTGACCTCACATGACCTCACATGACGTCATGTCAGTCGACCGTGCCGGCGTTCGCGACCGCCGTCGGCCGAACTGAGGCTTATCGGCAGGTGCATACCGAATCCATCCCGGGTGGATTTGTCGATAAGCCTTGCTCGCGGGGGCCGGGCGATAACGATTCCGAGTCGGATCACTCCCTCCGGCACGATCACCGGCAAGCGCTGTCCGTCGTCTCCTTAGGATGCCGTGACGGCTCCAGGGCTCCTGGGGCCATAGATTTTGCTGGTGGGACCATCTCTCCCGCGCCAACGGGTCCTGCTCGGAAGGGAATTAGGTGTCTGTTTCGTTCTCCGCGTGGACCCCGCGCGGACGTGGGTCGGCCCGCCTCGCGGCGGGAACGCTGGCGTCCGGACTGGCCGTTGCCACCGTGCTGGCGGGTGCCGGGACGGCGGCCGCCGACGGCGACGGGACGGCACCGGGGCACAGCGGAGCCGCGGCGGCCATAGGCGGACTCAAGACATACGGTGCGGCCGTCATACGCGGCGCCGCCGGGGACACGCAGGTGTCGGCGGGCCTGTTCGAGATGTCCGTCGAGGGCGGCGGCATGCTGCAGACGTACTGCGTCGACGTCCACACGCCCACGCAGAAGGACGCCAAGTACCACGAGACCGCCTGGAGCGGCACCTCGCTGGGCATCAACGAGGACGCCGGCCGGATCCGCTGGATCCTGCAGAACTCCTACCCGCAGGTGAACGACCTCGCGGCACTCGCGGAGAAGGCGGGCGTCCGCGGCCGGCTCACCGAGGAGGACGCCGCAGCCGGCACCCAGGTGGCCATCTGGCGCTACTCCGACGACGTGGACGTGGACGCCGTCGACCCCCAGGCCGAGCAGCTCGCCGACTATCTGCAGGACAACGCCCGCGACCGGTCCGAGCCCAGGGCCTCACTGACCCTGGACCCGCCGGCCGTCTCCGGCCGCCCGGGCGAGCGGGTCGGCCCGGTGACGGTCCGAACCGACGCACGCAGCGTGACGGTCACCCCGCCGGCCGACGCCGCGACGGCCGGAGTGCGGATCGTCGACGAGAAGGGCGAGCCCGTCACCACCGCCACCGACGGCAGCGAGATCTTCTTCGACGTGCCGGAGGACGAGGCGGCGGACACCGTCGAGCTCACCGCCCAGGCATCCACGACCGTGCCGGTCGGCCGCGCCTTCGTCTCCGAGAGCCGCAGCCAGACACAGATCCTGGCCGGATCCAGTGAGTCGACCGTCTCGGCGACGGCGAGCGCCACCTGGGCGGAGAAGGGCGCGATACCCGCCCTGTCGGCCCGCGAGAACTGCGCCAAGGGAGGCGTGGACCTCACGGTCAGCAACCCGGGCGACGAGCCGTTCACCTTCGAACTGTCGGGCTCGGAGTACACCGTCGCGGCCGGCGCGTCCGACACGGTGACGGTCCCGCTGAACGAGGACCAGCCGTACGACTTCACGGTCGAGGGCCCGTCCGGCTTCCAGCAGCGCTTCACCGGCATGCTGGACTGCCGCACCCGCGCCGCCGAGGTGGGCACCACCACCCAGACCCTCGCCACCCCGACCCCCCTGGCCGGGACCCCCACGGACACCAACCTCGCCGAAACCGGCACCTCCGACGCCACCCCGTGGATCGCCGGCACCGCGATAGCCCTGGTCGTCCTCGGCGGAGCGGGCCTGGTCATCACCCGCCAGCGGCAGACCCCCTCCGGCGGCTGAGGGACATCCGCGATGCCGGGCCCACCACCCGGCTCGGGTCGGCCCGGCGGGCGGGAAAGGGTTCAGTCGCCCTCCGGCCGGTCGTGGACCGTGCCTTCGGCCGGAGACAGACAGCGGCGTACCAATGCGAGGGTGCGCTCCGTCACGGTCTCGAGCGGGGTGCCGCGGTCCACGGCGGAGAGGGCCGTGTGCAGCATCCCGGCGATCAGGTCAGCCGTGAGTTCGGCATCGGGAACGCCGGCTTCCCCGACGGCGGCGCGGAACGGTGCAACCTGCTCCAGGTGGAGTGTCATCAGCCATTCCTGGCACGCGGGATGGAGCTCGGCGCTCATGAGAGCGGCCGCGGGCCGGTGCGCGCCCTCGGCTCCCAGGCGCAGACTCTCCGTGAAGAAGGCCTCGACGCGCTCGATGGGGCCGTCCGCCGCGGCCATGGCGTCGGCGAGCGCCTCGTTCGACCGCCGGTAGGCCTCTTGCATGATGACGACCAGCAGGTCCGCGGTGGAATCGAAGTACTGGTACACGCTGGAGCGGGCCAGGCCGGCCCGTGCGCCGACCGCGGCCGGAGTGACGGCGGCGGCGCCCTCGTTCACCAGGATGTGGATCGCCGCCCCGATCAGCGCCTCGCGCTGCTGGGCACGGTGCTCGGCGACGGTGGAGGCGTTGATCTTCGGCATGCGGGGCGGACTCCGGGGTGGCGAGCGGGGACGGGAGCGACGAGCCGGCCCACGGCCCCGGTCAGGACAGGCGACCGTCGACCATCTCGTACACCCGGTCGGCAGCGTCCATTATCGCCGTGTCGTGGGTGACCATGACCGTCGCCGTGCCCTGCTCATGGGTCTGCTCGGCGATCAGCCGCACGGCCTCGGCCGAACGCACACGGTCCAGCGCGGAGGTGGGTTCGTCCACCAGCAGGACGGCCGGGGAGGTCATCAGGGCGCGTGCGAGGCCCGCTCGCTGGCGTTCTCCTCCGGACAGCTGGTGCGGCCGGGCGCCGGCGCGGCGCGAGAGCCCGACCGCCTCGATGAGTTCGTCCGCCCGGGCCCGGCCCGCCGAGTCGAGGCGTCCGTCGATGTGCAGCGGCAGCAGGAGCTGCTCCCTGACGGTCAGCGAGGCCAGCAGATTCGACTGCTGGAACACGAAGCCGATATGACGCCGGCGGGCGGCGGTGCGCATCTTGTCCGACAGTGCGGTCAGTTCGGTGCCGGCGATCCGGACCGTGCCCGAGGTGGGCTGCTGAAGGCCGCCGGCGACGGCGAGGAGGCTGGACTTACCGGAACCCGAGGGGCCGACCACGGCGACGAACTCCCCGGGAGCGACGGTCAGGGAGACGTGGTCGAGGGCCGTCACAGCGGTGTCACCGTCGCCCAGGGTGAGGGTGACGTCCAGCAGGTGCAGTCCACCGGAGCCTGCGGCGTCCGAGGCGTCCGAGGAGGCCCGGTGGTCGGTGGCGGACGTGGTCATCGGGTGGCTCCCAGAGCGGTCAGGGGGTCGACGGCGGTGATGCGGCGGACGGCGACGACGGCGCCCACGATTCCGAACCCGATGAGGAGGCCGGAGGAGGTGGCGATGGCGGGGGCGGAGAGGGAGAACGGCGCCTTGCCGATCATCGCGCTCCCCAGGGCCAGGCCGACGGCGGTTCCGACGGCCGTGGCACCGACGAGTACGGCGACGACCTGTGCGAGCGCGTCGCGCAGCACGTACCCGGTCGGTGCGCCAAGTGCCTTCAGCAGGGCGATCTCGGGCTTGCGCTGCACCGTCCAGACGGTGAAGAAGGCGCCGATGACCAGGGCGGAGATGGCGTACAGGAAGCCCTTGATCAGGGCCATGGTGCTCGACTCGGCCGTGTAGCCCGGGGACGCGTCGAAGGCCGCCTCCTGGGTGTCGGCACGGGTGCCGGTCGCCTTCTCCACGGCTGCCGTGTCGGCACCGTCCTTCAGGGTCAGGGCGACGGCCGTGGCCTGCTCCCGTGCGGCCTCGGGCAGCTCGCCCGGCAGGCCGTAGTGCAGATGGCGCCAGGTGTCGAGGTCGGTGTAGGCGACGCCGATGTGGCCGTAGGAGATGGTGTCGTCGACCAGACCGACGACCTTCAGCGGCACCTCGCTCTTGTCCGCGGTGAGGACGTCTCCGACCTCCACGCCCAGATCGGCGATCTCCCGGGTGATGACGATGCCCGCGCTGCCGTCCTTCAGGCTCTTGCCCTCGGTGGGCTCGGGGGCCAGTGGGGAGTCCGGGGCCATGCCGAATACGGCGAGGTTGACCTGCTCCCCCTTCTCGGCGCCCTGGGTCACCTGGGCGTTGGCCAGGGTGTTCCCGAACGGCTCCGCCCGCTCCACACCCGAGGCCTCGGACCAGGCCTGCCAGTCCTCCTGCTCCACGGTCGAGCGGGAGAACTGCTCGCTGGTCGCCTTCTCGTCGAAGGCCAGGTGGGTGACGGGCAGCGCGCGCAGACCGGATATGCCGGCGTCCGCGAGGCCGGAGGCGAGTCCGGACAGCAGCACGCCGAGTACGGCGATGAGCGCGACCACCGCACCCATCAGGGCGAAGCGACCGCGAGCGAAACGCAGATCGCGTAGGGCGAGAAACACGAGAACTCCGAGCGGCGAGGGCGACGAGGGAGGCAAGGGACGCAAGGGACGCAAGGGATGCAAAGGGGCACGGCGGCAGGACGCCCGCGATCCTTTGCTGAATCTTGACGACTTGCGTGTCGGTATCCTACGGGACGTTGCCGACACGCGTGTCGACTCCCCGGGCTTCGGAGTGCGGTGCCCGGCAGACGGCCATGCGGTCGACCGACGGCCCCCGGCGGCTCATCCCGGCGCGACGGCATCGAGCCAGTCGGCGAGCGCGTGGAAGTCGGAGTCTCCGAGTCCCTTGCCCGGGTCGACGTGATGAAGCAGTGACGGCCCGGGGTGGGCGGCAGCGACCCACTGACGGTCCATGGCGCCCATCTCGTCGTCGACCCAGATGAAGGGGCGGCCGTTGGCCCACTCGACGAGGGGGCGGGTCTTCCAGTGCAGGCCCCGTGGGCCTTGCCCGGCACCGGTCTCCGGCCACGCCACCACGGGCAGCCTCGGTAGGCCGATGCGCGGGGCGACGACCTCGTTCGCCTCCTCCATCCAGGTCGTCGCCCATACGACAGGGCAGTTCAGAGCCAGGAGGCGCGCCCCGACCCCGGGGTCAAGCCGGGCCAGTAGTGGGTTCCCCCGCGCGGTGGGCATCGAGGCGGAGGCAGTACCGGTCGGCAACCCGAACGGGATCAGTGGGCCATCGACGTCGAGGAAGAGGAGAGGGCGCTCCACTGCGCTGGTCACGGCGGCACGATAGCCCGGCGTGGTGGGGGTGAGGCACCCCCGAGCCGGGCGTCCTGGGAGGTGCGAGGGCGCCCGAGGCCGACCAATGGTGACCAGTGACAGTCGGACCCGCGAGCGGGTGCATTCCGTGCTCGCGGGCGGGCGGCGCGGTACTGCCACGCATCGAGCGACGGCCGTGCACACCTCGTCGCGTGCAGCGCCCACCGCGTCGAACGGGACGGCAGCCGATCCGCGGCTCGCTTCGACGTGCTCGCCCCACCGCGGTGGAAGCGGGAAACAACCGACCTGACCGCTTCACCGTCACCCGCCGGGCAGGGACGGGGACCACGGCGGCGGCAGCCGCGCGCGTCCCGCCCATCAAGATCACGCAGCGGACGGGCGCCGGCCCTCCGTCACCCGTGCGGGAGGATTTCCCATCCCGCGCTCAGGGCCTCTCACCTGCGCCGATGATCGAAAGAGTGCGTTGACGAGCGTGGCCGGGTGATCCATCCGTCCGTATCCGCGTTGCGGCCCTGACGGTCTGTCGGTTTTCTCGTGAGCGAAGCACAACGACAGTGCCGCGCATTCCGCCCGGCCACTGCTCTCCCGGAGGAGTTCCATGCGTATCAAGTGTGCAGGCGTCGGTATCGGTCTGGTTCTCGGTGCCGTCGCTCTGTCGAGCCCAGCCGTTGCAGCCACGAGCGGCCCCGCCAGTGACCCGGACATCCGCTTCAGCACGAGACACGCCGCCCCGGGCGCCACCGTCAGCGTCAGCACCACAGCCTGCGGGTCGGAGACCTACGGCAAGGGTGAGTCCGAGGCAGGGGGCAAGTTCCACCTCCTGCCGGGTGACCGCAAGGGTGTACTGGCCGGCGAATTCCAGGTGCCGAGCGGCACCGAGACCGGTACGTACACGGTCACCCTGAAGTGCCCGCCCCGCGTCAAAGTCACGGGCACGTTCCGGGTCGGCACCGGCAACCCCAGCGGAGCGGTCGAGGCCGGTTTCGGAGCCGACAACGACAACGGCACACAGCTTGCCCTGGGTGCGGTGCTGCTCGCCGGAGCCGTCGCCGGAAGCGTGTTCAGGATGCGCCGCCGCCCGGCTGCCGTCCGCACCTGACGCTCCGCTCCATCGGTTGGGCCTCGGGTCCGTGACGGTCCGAAGGCTCGATTCGCACCCCGTACTCCTCCATGTCGGCCCCGGAGCGGAGGCGTCAGAGCCATGGCACCCGGCGACGAGTCCGGCGATCCTTCTCCCTCGTTCACACCCTCCGTCAAGTTGCTCGCCTGCACCCTGCTGACGGGCTTGCTGCTGGTCATCACGGCGCTCCGGGGCGGAGAGCCTCCGCAGCCCTCGGCCGCGCAGTCCTTCGCCCCCTCCCCGCGGCCCGGTGCCAGCAGCACCGCCCCGGCAGCCTCCCCCTCGGTGCAGGCGCTGCCCCCGTCCGTTCCGGTCCGGCTGCGGGTCCCCGTCATCGGCGTGGACGCCCCGATGACGGAACTGACCCTCGACGAGACAGGGGCACTGCGCCCGCCACCGGCGGACATGCCGGCCTTCGCCGGTTGGTACGGCGACGGCACGGCTCCCGGCTCGGTGGGGACGGCCATCACGGCGGGCCATGTCGACACGAGGGAAGGCCCCGGGGTCTTCTACCGACTCGGGGCACTGACCAAGGGCGACACCATCGAGATCACCCGGGCGGACCGGCGAACGGCAGTCTTCACGGTCGACGCCGTGGAGCTCTACGCCAAGGACGCCTTTCCGGACGAAAAGGTCTACGGCGGTTCCGACGGGCCCGAACTGCGCGTGATCACCTGTGGGGGTGAGTACGCCGAAGGAGAGGGCTACCAGGGGAATGTGGTGGTCTACGCGACGCTGACCGCAGTGACGTGACCACACCCGGCCGGCCCGTTCGTCAGGCCCCGCCCCGGGCGGCGGACGTGCTGCCCCGGCGCACCCGTGCGAGCCGTGAGCCCCGGACCTGACGCACCTGCCGGTCGACGTGGAGCCGTCTGCGGGCCCTGCGTGGGCCACCGAAAGGGCCCTTCGGCGGCCGGTGGTGTCCGGCGACCTGTGGTGGCCACCCGCGAAAGCGCACGTGGGAGGCGCCGCGCCCGACGCGTTTCCGCCCAGGGGTGGCGGTGCGGCAAGATGGGGTGTATCTGCCCACTGCCAGATTTCAAGCTGCCGGACGGTTTCTCTTGGCTGAGTACATTTACACCATGCGCAAGGCGCGTAAAGCGCACGGCGACAAGGTGATCCTCGACGATGTCACCCTGAGCTTCCTGCCGGGAGCGAAGATCGGCGTCGTCGGTCCGAACGGCGCCGGCAAGTCGACGGTCCTGAAGATCATGGCGGGGCTCGAACAGCCGTCGAACGGCGATGCGTTCCTCACTCCCGGTTACACGGTGGGCATCCTGCTGCAGGAGCCCCCGCTGAACGAGGACAAGACGGTCCTGGAGAACGTCCAGGAGGGTGTCGCCGAGGTCAAGGGCAAGCTCGACCGGTTCAACGAGATCGCCGAGCAGATGGCGACCGAGTACACCGACGCGCTCATGGACGAGATGGGCAAGCTGCAGGAGCAGCTCGACCACGCCAATGCCTGGGACCTCGACGCCCAGCTGGAGCAGGCCATGGACGCCCTGGGCTGCCCGCCCGGCGACTGGCCGGTCGCCAACCTCTCCGGTGGCGAGAAGCGCCGTGTGGCGCTGTGCAAGCTGCTGCTGGAGGCGCCCGACCTGCTGCTGCTCGACGAGCCCACCAACCACCTCGACGCCGAGTCGGTGAACTGGCTGGAGCAGCACCTCGCCAAGTACGAGGGCACGGTCGTCGCCGTGACCCACGACCGGTACTTCCTGGACAATGTCGCCGGGTGGATCTGCGAGGTCGACCGCGGCCGGCTGCATGGCTACGAGGGCAACTACTCCAAGTACCTGGAGACCAAGGCCACCCGCCTCAAGGTCGAGGGCGCCAAGGACGCCAAGCGGCAGAAGCGGCTCAAGGACGAACTCGAGTGGGTGCGGTCCAACGCCAAGGGGCGGCAGGCCAAGTCCAAGGCGCGACTCGCCCGGTACGAGGAGATGGCCGCCGAGGCGGACAAGATGCGGAAGCTGGACTTCGAGGAGATCCAGATCCCGCCGGGCCCGCGCCTGGGCAGCGTGGTCGTCGAGATCAACAACCTCAGCAAGGGCTTCGGCGACAAGGTCCTCATCGACGACCTCAGCTTCACGTTGCCGCGCAACGGCATCGTCGGGGTCATCGGACCGAACGGCGCGGGCAAGACCACGCTGTTCAAGATGATCCAGGGCCTGGAGGAGCCGGACTCCGGTTCCATCAAGGTCGGCGACACCGTCAAGATCTCCTACGTCGACCAGAGCCGCGAGAACATCGACCCCAAGAAGACCCTGTGGGCGGTCGTCTCCGACGAACTCGACTACATCAACGTCGGTCAGGTCGAGATGCCCTCGCGGGCGTACGTCTCCGCGTTCGGGTTCAAGGGCCCTGACCAGCAGAAGCCCGCGGGCGTCCTCTCCGGCGGTGAGCGCAACCGGCTGAACCTCGCGCTCACCCTCAAGCAGGGCGGCAACCTGCTGCTCCTCGACGAGCCGACCAACGACCTCGACGTCGAGACGCTCGGCAGCCTCGAGAACGCGCTGCTCGAGTTCCCCGGGTGCGCCGTGGTCGTCTCCCACGACCGGTGGTTCCTGGACCGTGTCGCCACGCACATCCTCGCCTACGAGGGCGACTCCAAGTGGTTCTGGTTCGAGGGCAACTTCGAGTCGTACGAGAAGAACAAGATCGAGCGGCTCGGCCCGGACGCGGCGCGTCCGCACCGTGCCACCTACAAGAAGCTGACCCGGGGCTGATCTCTTGCGGCACATCTACCGCTGCCCGCTGCGCTGGGCGGACATGGACGCGTACGGCCACGTCAACAACGTGGTGTTCCTCCGCTACCTGGAGGAAGCACGTATCGACTTCCTGTTCCGCCCGGAGAAGGACTTCCAGCAGGGGTCCGTGGTGGCGCGCCACGAGATCGACTACAAGCGGCAGCTCGTCCACCGGCACCACCCGGTCGACATCGAGCTGTGGGTCACGGAGATCAGGGCCGCCTCCTTCACCCTCACCTACGAGGTGAAGGACGACGATCTCGTCTACGTGCGCGCGTCGACGGTGATCGTGCCGTTCGACTTCGAGGCGCAGCGTCCGCGTCGTATTACCGCGGAGGAGCGCGAGTTCCTCCGGGAGTACACGGACGACTCCGCCGACGAAAAGGAGGAGGCCGTCGCCGCATGACGGTGCTCCATCTCGCCGATGAAGGGGAGGCCGCGGACCTCGCGGCCTTCCTCTCCCGGCTGCTGCACTACGACCGTTCCGCCGCGGTGCGGCTGCAGGCGGCCGGTACGGCGCTCGCCGTCTTCGGCCGGCCGCCCTCGTTCGAGGTGCTCGCCATCCGCGCCGTACGGCTGGTGAAGCCGTACGAGAACGGGCTGGACGTCAGGCTGGACGAGACCGTGTCCGCGGGTGAGCTGCTGGAAACGGTGGACGAGTCCGCCGCCACAGCGGCCGTACCGGGTGCGGTGACCGGGCCGCCGTGGGCCGGTGTGCTGCCCCCGCGCGGCGGCTGGCGGGCCGAGCCAGGGTTGCCGGAGCCCGGTGAGCTGCGGGGGCTCGTGGCGGCTTCGGTCGCGGAATTCCGGTCCCGTACGGAGGAGTTGGCGCCGGACTCGCGTACGCGCGCCGCGCTCGACCAGGTCGGGCGGGAGATCTGGTCCCGTACGGTCGGGGAGACGGGGCTTCCGGTGCGGGCGGTGCATGCCGCTCAGTCGCTGGGGTTTCTGCGGGGTGCCGAGCAGAGTCTGTTGTCGTCGGGGGCGTGGCTTCGGCTGCGTACGCGTTATGGGTCGGTCGCCGTGCGGCGGGCGGGTGTGGGTGCGCTGGGTATCAGCGTGCGGTGAATCCGGGGTGGGAGGTTTTCGCCCCCGCCGCCCCTTCCGTGCCTCCCCGTCCCCGTCCCCGTCCCCGTCCCTTCCCTTTCCTTCCCTTCCCGTCCCGTCCCGTCTCCGGGGTTCCGTCCCGGCCCCCGCTCCTCAAACGCCGGCGGGGCTGGGTCGGCTGAGGGGCGGGTTGCCCGGGTGGCCGGGTCAGTCCGGGGAGTTGATCATTGAGGCGGCGGCGTACGTCAGGTACTTCCACAGGGTCTGGTCGTGCTCCTCGGACAGGCCGAGGTCGTCCAGCGCGTCCCGCATGTGCTTCAGCCACGCGTCGTGCGCCGCGCGGTCGACCTTGAAGGGCACGTGGCGCATCCGCAGCCGCGGGTGGCCGCGGTTCTCGCTGTAGGTGGTCGGGCCGCCCCAGTACTGCATGAGGAAGAGAACGAGGCGCTCCTCCGCCGGGCCCAGGTCCTCCTCGGGATACATGGGCCGCAGCGACGGGTCCTCCGCCACTCCCTCGTAGAAACGGTGGACGAGCCGACGGAAGGTCTTCTCCCCGCCGACCTGCTCGTAGAAGGTCTGCTCCTGCAGCGTGCCGCGCCGAATCTCTGTCACGCCCTCCATGGTCTCAGACGTCACGGCGTAGGACTCAGGGCCTCAGTACTGTTGTCACATGGGCGGCCAGGACCGTGAGGCGTGTGAAGGGCTCGCCGAGGTGGCGCGGGCGGCGCTCGTGCGGGAGATCGGCGCGAGCGGGGCCTTCGACGCCGATCCCGTGTGGCGGGAGGCGTTCGCCGCCGTGCCCCGTCACCTTTTCGTGCCGTACTACTACGTGGGCGTCGTGGGCGGCTACGAACGCCGGTGGGGTGAGCACCCCGACCCCGGCGCACGTGAGCGGTGGCTGCGCGGAGCGTACGAGGACACCCCGCTGGCGATCCGGCTGCGCGACGGCGAACTGATCTCCTCCAGCAGCCAGCCGTCCCTGATGGCGCTGATGCTGGCAGGTCTGGAGGTGAGGGACGGGCAGAAGGTCCTGGAGATCGGCACCGGCAGCGGATACAACGCCGCTCTGCTGGCCCACCGGCTCGGCGACGACGACCTGGTCACCACCGTCGACCTCGACCCGGAGATCACCGAATCGGCCCGCCGGCATCTCGACGCCGCCGGACACCGGCCGGCCGTCGTCACCGGCGACGGCGCGCGCGGAGTACCCGCACGCGCCCCCTACGACCGGATCATCGCGACCTGCGCCCTGCCGTCCGTTCCCCGTGCCTGGCTCGCCCAGTGCCGGCCGGGCGGCCGGATCCTCGCTCCCTTCGCCACCGGCCTGGTCGTGCTGACCGTGCGCGATGCCGGGCACGCAGAGGGACGTTTTCTGCACACGCCCGCCTACTTCGTTCCGCTGCGCGGCACGGGCCGGTCGTGGCAGGAACCGCCGGATCCGGCGGGGCTGCCGGGCGCGGCCCGGGGCAGCGATCTGTTCCGGTTCCTGCTGGCGCTGACCGCCGGCAGCCTCGACCCGCGGCAGACGTACGACCTGTGGGAGAACGAGGGCAGGCCGCAGCGCGAACGCTACGGCCTGACCGCCGGCGCCGACGGCGACCGGGCCTGGCTGGACGACCCCAAGGGGCCGTACGTCTGGCCGGTGCCGGCCGCCTGACGGCCGGCACCGGCGGGTCACGTCGGAGGTGACCGGCGGTTTCGTCAGGTGCGGGTGTGCCCGGTCCGGCGGGAGGGAGCACGCCCCTGGGACCGGAGTTCGCAGGTTCAGGTGTCGCGTATGCGCGGCCGGGCCGGGAGGGGGCTCACGTCGCGTGATCCGCGCGAGTTCGGCGGCACCCGGCAGTCCGCTGACCGGCGATTGGCGGTGATGAGCGGCGGCAGGTCCGAGGTATCTCCAGAGGTTCCGCCGTCATGTGCCGGTTCTGGCGGCTGGGTCGGGCGGTTCGATCTCGGTCAGCTTGCTTCGCAGGTGGGCCCGTTCGGGTTCGGTGCCGGCCAGGTCGAGTGCTTCACGGTAGGCCGACGCGGCCTCGGGCAATCGGCCGAGCCGGTGCAGCAAGTCTCCCCGGGCGGCCGGGTAGGGGTGGTGACCGCGCAGCCGCGGCTCGTCGACCAGCTCGTCGAGCAGTGCCAGGCCCGCTTCCGGGCCGTCGCGCATCGCCACCGCCACCGCCCGGTTCAGCTCGATGACGGGGGACGGCGTGAGCGCGAGCAGCACGTCATAGAGCGCCACGACCTGCGGCCAGTCCGTGGTCGCGAGGTCAGGGGCCTCGTCGTGCAGGGCGGCGACGGCGGCCTGCACCCCGTACGGGCCGGGCGGCCCGCCCGTCAGCGCGCAGACCACCAGGCCGCGGCCCTCCTCGATCATCGGGCGGTCCCAGCGTCCGCGGTCCTGGTCATCGAGCAGTACGAGCTCCCCGTCCGGACCGGTCCGGGCGTCGCGCCGCGCGTGGATCAGCAGCATCAGCGCGAGCAGGCCGGCGACCTCCCGCTCGGCGGGCAGCAGCCGGTGCAGGATCCGCGCCATCCGGATGGCCTCCTCGGCGAGGTCGAGCCGTTGCAGCTGAGGGCCGGAGCTGGCCGCGTAGCCCTCGGTGAAGACCGAGTAGATGACCTGGAGCACCCCGGGCAGGCGTTCCGGCAGCTCGTCGGCGCCGGGTACGCGGAACGGGATGCGCGCCACGCGGATCTTCTTCTTCGCCCGCACGATCCGCTGGGCCATCGTCGCGGTGGGGACCAGCAAGGCCCGTGCGACCTCGGGCGTCGTCAGACCGGCCAGACAGCGCAGGGTCAGCGCCGTACGATCCTCCACGGCGAGAGCGGGGTGGGCGCAGGTGAAGAACATCTGCAGCCGCTCGTCGGGCAGCCCGCCGTCGTCGCCCGCGGGCGGGGCGGGGTCGGCGCGGTCCGCCTCCGCCTGCAGGATGGCGAGGCGGGCGGCGTAGACCTGGTCCCGCCTCAGACGGTCGACGGCCTTCCGCCGCGCCGTGGTCAGCAGCCAGGCGCCGGGCCTGGCCGGGACGCCTTCGACCGGCCAGTGCACCAGAGCCGCCTCCACCGCCTCGGAGGTGACCTCCTCGGCCAGGTCGAGATCGCCGAAACGGCGGACGAGGGAGGCCAGCAGTCGGCCGCGTTCCTCGCGGAACACCGACTCCACCGCCGACTGGCCGAGGGGGTCCATGGGCGTCTCGGGTCCTGCGGCTCCCTCGTCCCTCACGTCAGGCCCCGAACTCGGCGATCGGACGCACCACGACCGACCCGCTGCCGCGCGCGCCAGGACAGCGGGCGGCCCAGTCGAGCGCGACATCCAGGTCCGGTACGTCGATGACGTAGAAGCCGCCGAGGACCTCGCGCGTCTCGGCGAACGGCCCGTCGGTGACCGCCCGCCTGCCGTCCTGGCCGACCCGCACCGTCGTGGCGGTGACGAGATCCGCCAGCGACTCCCCGGACACCCAGATCCCGGCGTCCTTCACCTCCTTGTCGTAACTCATCCAGTCCTCGACGGTGCACTCGGCGGCTCCGCCGTCCTCATCGATCGCACCAGCGTTGATCAGCAGCATGTACTTCATGGTCCGACTCCTGTCAGGTCTGTGGTTTCCTCACGCGGCGGGTCGCCGTACACCATGACGACGAACGGACACGGTCAGATCGACAGCTCCCCGAAGATTTTCTCCGGGACGGGCTCGGCGCTCGGCGTCCACGCTGGTTCTCACAACGGAAACGATCGTTCGCGATGCGATCCGGGTCCGGCTTTCCCGTGCTGTTTCCGTGGGTGACCGGCTTCGTTGGGCGGTGGCGCTGCTGTGCCGGATCCATGCCCCGCCGGGCTCAGGTACCGGCTCCGTCATCACGGCCGGTGGCAGGGACGGGTTGGCGGCAGCGGCTTCCACCACGTGCCGGTCATGGTCGGCGACCAGTTCGACGACGACCTCGGGCGGCAGGGCCGGGTGCCCGGCGGCCCCACGCCGCGCCTGCCTGTTCGTCAGGCAGGCGAGCGGTGCAGGGCCGGTCGCGCCGGGGTGCCGGGCGATCTCACGCAGTGCCTTCTGATCAGGCGGCACGTGTCTGGTCAGGTCCTCAGGGGACACCCTTCCCCACGCCGTTCAGGCGGTGGGGAAGGGCACACGGGATCCCGCGTCTCCGGCATGATCCGCCGGACGGGCCCGGGGGAGGGCGCTCAGCCCCGGCGGATGGTGATCGTCGTCCAGGCGCCCACGTGGACGCGGTCGCCGTCCTGGAGCGGGACGGGGACGAACGGCTGGATGGGCTCGTCCGAGCCGTTGACCGTCGTGCCGTTGGTCGAGTTCTGGTCGACCACCGCCCAGGTGCCGTCCGGCTGCTGCACCAGCACCGCGTGCTGGTGCGAGACGCCCGGGTCCTCCGGCGGTGTGGACAGATCGATGTCGGGGGTGTCGCCGGTGGAGTGGCGGCGGCGGCCGATGGTGATCTGGTTGCCGGTGAGCTGACGTTGCTGCTCGGGTGAGTACGCGGGCAGGTTCAGGCCCGCGGCCTCGGGGCCGGAGCGGTGCATCATCGCCATGAAGTACTCGCGGTCCGGACCGATGGTCGCGGTCCAGGTGGCCGGGCCCTGCGGCGGGCGGGGCTGCTGCGGGTAGCCACCGGGTCCGGGCGGCGCCTGGGTGCCGCCGGGCTGCGGATAGCCGTAACCGCCGTGCTGACCCGGTCCGTTCGGACCACCGGGACCACCGGGACCACCAGGGCCGCCGGGACCACCAGGGCCACTGGTCGGCGGGGAGATCACCCAGTCGTCGTCACCGCCGCCGAAGGACGGCCCGCCCGGCTGCGGGCGGCCGGTCTCCTGCGGGTACCCGGGCGGGGCCTGCGGCCCGGGCTGGAACGCCTGCGGGGCACCGGGGCCACCCGGGCCGTTCGGACCACCGTGGCCACCGTGGCCGCCGGGACCGGCATGGCCGCCGGGACCGGCATGGCCCCCGTGGCCGCCCGGTCCGGGCGGCGGCGGTACCGGTCGTGAGGGGTCGCCGCCGAAGCCGGGCGGGCCCGGCGGGATCGGCTCGGCGGGCCGGTTCATCTGCGAGGGGCGCGAGCCCTGGTAGTCGTAGGAGTCACCGCCGCCGTACGACGGGCCGGGCGGCTGCTGGAAGGGCCCGCCCGGACCGGGGCCCGGGGCCGGCGGACGCGGGGCGGCCGGGGTGTACGAGGTGGCCGTGTTCGTCAGGAAGTTCCACCGGCACTCCTCGCAGAACGGCGCACCGCCCTCACGCGGCGTACGGCACTGCGGACACAGTTCGGTCCGGACACCGCCGGGGCCCCCGGGACCGCCGTAACCGCCGGGGCCTCCCGGGCCGCCGGGAGCACCGGGACCTGCCGGGCCGCCGGGACCCGGCGGTGGGAATCCGTAGCCACCGCCGGGTGCCGGCGGCGGGGGAGGAGGGGGAGGTGGGGGCACGGCACCCGCCATGCGGTGACCGCACACCTCGCACCAGTCGTCGGAACCCGACTGGTGTCCGTTCGGGCAGGTCGGCATGTCGGCGCTTCCCCCTCTCCTTGTCCGGCCGGGTCGGCCGGATTTCTCCAACCCCAAGGGGTCAGGCTCGATTACTTCCGGTCACTTCTTTACGCGAACGGTCTTGGTGGACCGCGTTTCGAGCGTCATCTCGTCGGCCTCCTCGACCTTCGCCTTCAGTCGCACAGTACCGGTCGCGGCGTCGACGACGTCCACCACCTTCGCAAGCAGTTTCGCAGTATCCGCGTTGCCGGACGCACTCGCGAGCTGAACGGCGCGGCCCAGTTTGGCCGTTGCTCCGTTCATATCCCCCTCTTTGCGCAGATCCAGTCCCTGTTGGATGACTTGCGCCAGTTCGGCCTGCCCGGTGTAGTGGGCGACCTGGGGGTTGATCGACGTCGAGGCGGCCATGTCGTCCGTCCACACGGCCCGCACCAGACCCTGTGCGCCGAGGTTCCGCGCGCTGCCGTCGGGCTGCGGAATGACCAGTGAGAGCCGGGCCGCGAGCATCTCCCGGCCGATGCCCGCGGGCGGTACCTCGACGCAGACGTGGTAGTCGCGGGACTCGTCCCCCCAGGAACCAAGCGGGTAGTCGCCCGCTCGCGGGCCCGCCTCGGTGCGGCGGCCGGTGAGTTCCTCGACCGTCGGCGCGACCTGCTTGACGAACGTCACCGCCGTGCCGACCGGGGTCCACAGCCGCAGCGAGACGTCCGCGACCTCCTTGCCCATCGCCGTCTCCATCATCTGCGTGAAGTCGGCGGCGAGACCGGCCGGGTCGGCGACGATGTCGGCACTGCCGAGGAGCGCGGAGGCGATGCCTGTGACTTCTTTCACTTCCCAGTCGGTGCCCACACCGCGGGCGTCACAGGTGAACCGTCCGGCGCAGGCGTCCAGGGCCGCCTTCAGATCCTCCGGCGACTCGTGCTCGTTGCGGCCGTCGGTGAGCAGGATGCCGTGCCGGATCGCCACGTCCGCCGACGCCAGCAGCCGGTCGGCCAGCCCCAGCCAGGTGCCGATCGCCGTACCGCCGCCCGCGCTCAGCTTCCGCAGTGCCTGCTGTGCCTGCTCGCGAGTGGACGCGTCGGCGACCGCCAGGCCGCCACCGCCCGGATACACCTCCTTGGCCACGTGAGTGCCGCCGACCACCGCGAAGTGCACGCCGTCGCGCAGGGCGTCGATCGCGGCGGCCGTCGCGTCACGGGCGTTGCGCATCTTGGTCGGCGGGTAGTCCATCGAGCCCGAGCAGTCGACCATGAGGACCACGGCCGCGGACGGCCCCTCACCGGGCGAGTACAGGTGGGGCGCCGCCACCGCGCTGCCGATGGTCCCGCCGCCGGTCGCCGTCACCGTGACGATGGCGTTGACTTCGCGGCCGCCCTCCGGCAGGTACTCGTTCTGGTACACGTCCACCGAGAACTGCGGCACGTTCGATTTCGAGAAGATGGCCATGCCTGTTTCGATCCCCCTCGGGTGCCCCGGCGGCGCGGGGCGACGACGGATGACGGACCGGTCCCCTCCGGTCCGTCGAGGCTTCTCCGTAAGATCCCGCAAGGCCCCGTAAGAGGCTTCCCGTACGCGGCCTCAGGCCGATCCTGCCCCCTGGGGGACGGCCGGGAACGGCACGAGGGCCACTGTTACGTTGTCGTGGCCCCCGCCGTCGAGGGCGTGACCGACGAGCACCCGGGCGCTGTGCAGCGGGCGCACGGCGGCGTCGGCGGGCACGACCTCGGCCAAGTCGTCGGCCGACTCCGCGTAGTTCCACAGACCGTCGGTGCACACCACGATCACTCCGGGCCGGTCCGGCTTGAAGGACGCGGTGTGCGGCTCCAGTTCGTAGGCGTCGGCGCCGAGCCAGCCGGTGATCGCGTGGGCCCGGTGGTCGGCGTACGCCTCGGCCTCGCCCATCAGGCCCGCGGCGACCATCTGCGCGGCCCACGAGTCGTCCTCGGTGAGCCGGGCCGCCGGGGCGGAGCGGTCCACCGGGACCCAGTAGGCGCGGCTGTCGCCGACCCAGCCGACGACCAGCAGACCGGCCGCCACCACCGTGCCGACGATCGTGCACGCCGGGGCGTTCTGGTGCGGGGTGTGCTCGCGGGCGTCCGCCGTGGGCTCGTCGGCCAATGCGTTGACCGCGTCGGAGGCGGCGATGATCGCGTCGTGCATCGCCTGCTGCGGGTGGGTGCCGCGCGGCAGGGCCGCGAGCAGCGACTCGGTCGCCGCCCGGGAGGCGGCCAGTGAGGCCTCGTCGGGGCGGGTCGCCGAGGAGACCCCGTCACAGACGATCGCCACGGAGACGGGCGAGCCGTCGGGCAGCGTGGCGGTGCCGATGCCGAAGGCGTCCTCGTTGCGGTGGTGGCGCAGACCGCGGTCGCTGACCGCGGCCAGTGGGCCGCATTCCTGTTCCATGTGGTCCCGTTCGCGTGGCTGGGCGTGACCGCAGTTCTCGCAGTAGCCGTCATCGTCCACCCTGCCCGCACGGCAGGCGACGCACACCGCGCCGCCGGCCCGGCGCTCCGGCTCGGCGGTCACGCGCGGGTCGGGCGCCTGGAGCGGGTACTCCTCGGGCTGCGCGGGCTGATGGACACCGTCGGGGCGCTCCTGGGGGACGGGGACGGCGGGTGTGTGGGCCGCGTCCGACTGCGTGCGGCGGTCGAAGCGCACGCCGGACGACGGTGCGGAGGGTGCCGCCGGCGGGGGCGGCGGTGGTACGGGGCTGCCCCCGCCCGGGGTCCGGGAGGCGGCCGGGGCGGCCGGTCCGGCCGCCTCGCCGGGCAGCGGGGAGCCGTCCGAGTTCGTGCCGGGCACGTCCGTCGGCTGATGGGTCGGGGGCCCGTCGACGCCACGGGCCGGACCGGGCGCGGGCCAGGCCGGTGCCGCGGGAGGGACCGCGGGAGGGGCCGTGACCGGCCCCGCGGGCGGGGTCGACGGCGGCCGGGGGCGGACCGGGTCCGCGGACGCCTGGGGCGGCACCGAGCCGTTCATGGCGATCGTCGGCTCGTCCTGCGGCCGCGCGGGAACCGCGGACAGGTCGTATCCGCACGCACCGCAGAAACGATCACCCGATTCGAGGGGCTCCTCGCAGCTCGGGCATTTCGACAGAGCGGCCGGCTGAGGCATCTGCGACATCAACTACACCCACGTCCGGGGGCGGTAACGATTGGCACGTTCCACCAGGTCGATCCTCTCCTCGCCGCTGCGCGCCAGCCGGGCCAGCGTGCGGTACGAACGCTCCAGGCCGAAGCGCAGGCCCCGCTCGTCCAGGCCGCTGCCGAGCAGCGTCCGTCCCCCGGCGGCGGGAGGGGCGGAACCCTGGCCCCCGGAGAGTACCCAGTCCAGCCCGCAGCCGAGGACCTCGGCCGACAACAGCTCACGCCGTGCCGGATCCAGACCGTACGCCTCCAGGGCCTCGACCTGCCCGGCGGCGGCGGTCAGGTCGTCCAGGAACGGTACGTCACCGGGGGTGGCCGTGCGTCCGCGCAGCCGCGCCCGGACGGCCGCCACCCGCGCGGCCGTGTAGTGGATGGAGGACTCCGGCACCGACTCCAGCGTCCGTACGGCGTCACGCCGGTCACCGGCCGCCAGCTGGACGCGGGCCAGCCCGAACGCGGCGCTCACATAGCTGGGGTCGGTCGACCACACCAGGCGGTAGTACTCCGCGGCGTTGTCCAACTGGCCCAGCACCTCCGCGCACAGGCCGAGCGCCAGCTTCGGGGCGATCTCCCCCGGAAAGGCGTCGTAGACCGCGTCGAAGGCGAGCGCGGCGCCCTCGTGGTCGCCGGTGACCAGCGCGGCCACGCCCCGGTACCAGACCACCCGCCAGTCGTCGGGGTCCTGCTCCTCCAGCGCGCGCAGTGCCTCCAGCGCCGTCGCCCACTCACCGGTCTCCAGCCGGGCGCGCATCTCGCGCAGCCGGGTCTCGGCCGACGGGGCGGGCGCCGCCGCGAGCGCGTTGATCAGCTCACCCGGCGCGGACGTCAGCAGGCCCGCGAGGAAACCGGCGTTGGGGTCGGCGGGGTGGACATGCGGAACGGGCAGCGCGAGCGCGGCGGGGGCGCAGTCGACGGGCTTGACCAGGGCAGCGGGCGGAGCGGCCGGGACGGCGGGGGCACCGCCCACGGGGGGGAGGGCCGGCCGGCCCTCCCGGGGGCGGGGCACCCTGGCCCCCAGACGGGACACGTCCCCGTGCAGCGCCGGGAACAACTCCGTGTCCGTCACCCGCAGTTCCGGGCCGAAGAGGGTGGACAGCGCGGGGCGGGACCGGCCCGACTGGAGCGAGACCACCTCGCGCAGCACACCCGTCAGCTGCTCGGTCATCTCCTGCGCGGAGGCGAACCTGCGCGCGGGATCCGGGTCGGTGGCCCGTACCAGCAGCCGGTAGAACGACTCGTACTGCCGGAAGACCTCGATGGTGTCCGGGTCCGGCAGCGAGTCCGCGAAGACGTTCGTGTACCCCTGGAAGTCGAACGTGAGGACGGCGAGCGTACGGGCCACCGTGTACAGGTCGGACGCCACCGACGGACCCGCCTCGGCGACCTCGGGCGCCTGGTAGCCGACCGTGCCGTAGATGGCCGACTCCTCGTCGTCCGTCCTGCGCACCGCGCCCATGTCGATCAGCTTCAGCTGGTCCTCGGTCTGGATCGCGTTGTCGACCTTGAAGTCGCAGTACAGCAGGTTCCGGCTGTGCAGATGACCGAGCGCCTCCAGGGCCTCGATGCCGTACGCGCAGGCCTGCTCCACCGGCAGCGGATCACGCCTGCCCTCCGGCGTGCGGCGGGCGTTGGCGATCTCCTTCAGCGACTTGCCGCCCAGGTACTCCATGACGATGTAGCCGTCGAGGGAGCCGGTGCGCTGGTCCAGGTGCTCCACGAAGTTGTAGATCCGCACGATGTTGGCGTGCTCGATCTCGGCGAGGAAACGCCGCTCGGAGATCGCCGCCGCCATCGCGTCCTGGTCGCCCGTGTCCAGCAGGCCCTTGAGGACCACCCAGCGGTCCGAGACGGCCCGGTCCACGGCGAGGTAGATCCAGCCCAGCCCGCCGTGCGCCAGACAGCCGACCACCTCGTACTGGCCGTGCACCACGTCCCCGGACCGCAGCTTCGGCACGAACGAGTACGGATGGCCGCACTTGGTGCAGAAGCCCTCCGTACGCCCCGGCCGGCCACTGCGGGCCCGGCCCACCGGCGCCCCGCAGTCCGAACGCGAGCAGAACCGCTTCCGCTCGGGCACCTCGGGGTCGTCCAGCACCATCCGGCGCGGATCGGGGCGCGGGATCGGCGGCACCTCGACCAGCCCGGCACCGAGGCGGCCCCGGCCGGAGGAGCCGGCGCCCGCGCCGGAGCTGCGCACCGACACCGAGCGGCCCGAGGTCCGGCCCGAGAGTGAACGGGAGAGCCTCCCGGAGACCGACCGGCGGGACTTCGACGACTGCGACGACGTACGCGCACTGCGGCCGCTGCCGCGGCTGCTGTGCGACCGCCCGCTGTCCGACGAGCCGTGCGAGTCACGGCCGCCCGCCGTGATGCCGGTCGGGGGCGAGGCGACCAGGCCCGTCGGCGACACGACCGGGGCGAGGCCGCACGTGTCGCAGTACAGTTCGCCGCCGCCGACGTCCTCGTACGTGCCGTCGCAGTCGGGGCGCTGACAGGCGCGCGGCGCCTGGCCGGCCGCGGTCAGCCGGCTCTCCGGCTCGCTCATGACACCGCCTCCCCCTGGTCGTTCATGCGCCCGGTCCCCTCCGCTCGTCGGACACGCCCTGGCCGGGGACCCGCGGCGTGCCGCCGAGCAGTTCCACGGCGGCGTGCTGGTAGCGCAGCACCGCCTGCTCGGCGGCACGCAGGTCACACGGCGCGCTCCACAGCATGCGGCGCGCCTTCTCGTACCGCTCCACCAGCAGGGGGTCCTCGGCGAGGCCGTGCCGGGCCACCTTCGCCTTGTACGCGTCCAGCCGGCCGCGCAGTTCGGCACGGACCGCCAGCGGGGCCGTGACCGCCGTCAACGACTCACGTGCCCGCAGCAGTTCGTCCTCCGCCTTCTGCTCCAAGGACTCCAGGAGCGGGGACAGCCGGTGCCACTGGGCGTGTCTGCGGTACTCGGCGGCCGTCGACAACTGTTCCTGGAGCACCGTCGGCGGCCCGCTGACCGCCGGCACCTCCGTCGCGGCGATCTTCGCCAGCACCTCGCCGCGTGCGGTACGCGCCTCGGCGAGTGTGCGGTCGGCGCGGGACAGCAGGTCGCGCAGTCTGACGATGCGCTTCTCGGCGTCCTGGCGGACCGTCAGCACCGCGTCGATCTCACGGCGTACGTCCTCCAGGGCGCGCGCCTCGCGGTCGTAGACTGTGGTGTCGGGTCGTCCACCGCCCGGCGCCGAACTGCCCTCCGCGGGCTTCCAGTACGCCAGCGGGTCGGAGATCACCTGCTCGCGCAGCCTCGTCAGTGTGCGGGTGATCCGCTCCAGGTCGTCGCCCGCCGGATGTTCACCCGGACGCACGCCGACCGAGTGCGCGAGCCTGCTCGTGCGATGGAGCTCGGCGGCCAGCAGATCGATCCGGGCGGGCAACGCCGACCACACCGCGTCCGCGGCCACGACCATGTCCAGCGAGGTCGCGTACAGCTCGTTCATACGGTCGACGAGGGTGGCGAGCGAATACCGCTCGCTGAGCCTGCCCGGGCTGCCGCCGTGCAGTGTCGGCGCGTTGGCCGTCGCCGAGGCGCTGCCGGCCACCGTCACCGACTCGCCGCGCAGCAGCTCCGTCAGCTCCACCAGGTCCTCATGGCTGGACCAGCGGCGCCGGGAGCGGATGTCCCGCGCGGTGCGCAGCGCGTCCGTGTACGCGTCGAAGTAGGTCCACAGCAGCGTGATCGACGCCTCGGTGGCCGTCCAGCGCTCCTCTGTGAGTCCGGTGAGCCGTGCGCCCTCCAGGAGTCTTCGGCCCGCGTGGTCCTGCAGGGCGAGGAGCGAGGTCTCGATCGCCTCGTGTTCCGCGCCGAGCCGCGCCAGCGCACGGTCCACCTCGTCCCGGTCCAGTACCGGCCCGGCGGGATCCGTGTCGGCCATCGATCACCTTTCGCTGCGGGGCTGTTGACGGTTGTGTGGTGCGCGGGCTCGGGTCGGGAGTCGGAGTGTCCCGGCGGAGTGCCGGTCGGGTCGGTCCGGGCGGGGTGGGCTCTCGGTCGGGTGGGGTCTCGGGTCGGGCGGCGGGAAGCGGTCGGGGGTGGGGCGTGGTCGGGGTGGGGTGGGGTGGGGTGCCGGGTCAGGTCGTGCGCAGGTATGCGGGAGCCGGTGGTTTCGACCGGGAGGAGTCGTCCCCCAGCGTGGCCGACAACCACTCGGTGTACGAGGACTGCCAGCCGCCCGTCGTGTCCTCACGGAAGTCCACCAGGATCTGGTTGACCCGGCGGACCAGATCGTCCGCGTCCTTCTTCATCGCCACGCCGTAGTACTCGGTCGTGAAGGCCTCGCCCTTGAGCTCGACCGTGGGATCCTGCGCGGCCTGGCTGGCCGCGAGCGCGCCGTCCGTGACCACCGCGTCCACCTCGCCGAGCTGCAGCCGCACCAGGCAGTCCAGCTGGTTGGGGACCGTCGTGCGGATGTCGGCGGACTCCGGAAGCCGGCCCGCCTTCTTGTCCGCCTCCAGCGTCGAGTACGCCGTGGAGCCCGTCGCCGTGCATATCTCCTGGTCCGCCAGGGTCGCGTCGTAGCCGTCGACGGGGGAGGACTTCGGGGCCAGGACCTGCTGGCCCGTCTTGAAGTACGGTGCGGAGAACGCCACGTCCTGCATGCGCGCGCAGTTGATCGTCATCGTGCGGACGACCATGTCGACCCGCCCGTCCTTGATCGCCGGGATGCGCTGGTCGGTGGGGATCGCCTTGAACTGGACCGCCTCCGGGTCGCCGAGTATGTCCTCGGCGATACGGTGCACGAGGTCGATGTCGAAGCCCTCGAGCTTCCCGCCCTCACCGCTGTTGGGGTTCCGGTAGCCCCAGCGGTAGCTGTTCTGGTCCACCCCGACGATCAGCTTGCGCTTCTCGCCCTGGCGGTTCTTGATCGCCTCGATCGTGGGACCGTCGGCGTCGTCGGGGGGCAGGGTCTGTTTCTCCGGGGCCGTGCACTCCTCGTCGGCCCGCGTCCGCTCGGTATGGGCGACGGACTGGCCGGTGCTGTTCGCCGGCGTGCGGCCCTGGGATCCGGTGCAGGTCAGGGCGAGTGCGAAGAGCAGTGCCAGGGCGCAGGCCATCGCCATCGCGCCCACTCCGCCCCATCCCCTCGGGCGGGTCCGCGGGCGTTGTACGGTCATCTTCGGCGCCCCCTTCGGCTCGGTCGCCCCCTGCGGGTCCGGCACGCGCGCGTTCATCGGTACTCCGACAGCCTGCGCCCGACGCCCAGCACCGCGCCGGCCGCGCCCAGCACCGTGAGGACCGCCGCGCCCAGCGGCAGACCCGTCAGCGCGTCCCGGCCGTCGCCGGCCGCCTGCCGGAACTCGGTCTCCTCGTGCGCCAGCGCCGTGGCCAGGTTCTTGTCGACGCTGTCGAAGCACTCGCCCGTCGCGCCCTCGGCGCCGATCACCATGTCCAGTGCCTGCTGGTAGTTGCCGTTCTCGTCCTGTTCACGCGCGGCCGCGTGACGTTTCTTCCACTCGGTCATGTTGCTCACCGCCGAGGTGACCGGCTTCGCACCGCTGTCGTCGTCCGCGAGCCGCTCGGCACGGGCCAGCCCCTTGGCCAGGGTGTCCATGCCGCGTGCGAAGTCGTAGTCGTACGCGTCGTACGTCTTCTCGCCGACCTTCGTCGTCTCCGCGCCGCGGGCCACCAGGGTCAGGTTCTCGTTGCCCCTGGCCTTCAGCGAGGCGATGCGGGCGTCGTGCAGCACGTTGAGCGAGCGGACGCCGTGGTCGTAGGAGTCGTTCAGGTTCGAGCGGGCGAGGGTGTGGCCGGCCGTCAGCCAGAGCAGGACCACCGCGGCCGCGACGGTCGCCGCCACCAGACCGTGGTTGAGTACGCGGTTGGTGCGCAGGTAGTTGCGGCGCTGGGCCCAGCCGAGGGCGGCGAGGACGGCGAGGCCGAGGGCGATCGCGGGCCACGGGTAGGGGGTCGCGTCCGCGTAGTCCGAGCGCAGGCGCCGGTTCTCCGAGGTGTAGAGGTCCTCCGCCGCCGGGAGCATCTCCTTCTGCATCTTCTCGTTCGCGTACCGCAGGTAGGCGCCGCCGACGGGGAAGCCCTGCCGGTTGTACGTGCGGGCGCGCTCCACCAGGCCCTTGTACTCGGGGAGCAGACGGTTGAGGTCGGCGATCGTCTTCGCGGAGGACGAACCGGGGTCCGAGCTGGCCGCGGCGTTGACGAGTTTGGCGGCGGCGGTGCGGATGTCGTTCTCGTAGCGGTCGCGGGAGGCCGCGGTCTCCTGACCGCCTGCCAGGAAGCCGCTGGACGCCGCGGTGTTCGCGTCCGCGAGGGAGCGGTAGATGTCGGCGGCGTCCGAGGTGAGGGGCTGACTGCTGGTGAGGACGTCGTCGGCGGCCGCGGCCCGGTCCGTCATCTGCCACGCCGTCACGGCGCCGAACGCGAGCACGAGGGCGGCCAGCACGGCGCCGATGATGCGGAGGCGGCCGGGTTCGGTGGTGGCGGCCTGGCGCAGGCGGTCCGCGCCCTCGGCGAAGGCGGTACGGCGGGCGGTGGGGGGAGGGGCGGCGGGGGTGGGGGGTACGGAGGGTGTGGGGGTACGCGGCGCAGGCACCGCCGGCAGTCCGGGTGCGGCGTTGCCCGGTGGCGCCGCGCCGTTCGGCGTGTGTGTCACTTGACCTCCCCCATGGTCATCCCTCCGCGGCAAGTATCGCCGCCGGGGCTGACAGATGCACCGGCCTTGGCGCGATCTTGATCCGATTGCGGCCCGATCGCCGGGAATTCCGACCCGTCGCCCGCCCCACACCCTGCCCAGGAACACGCCGGTCAATTCCGTTCGGTTCCAGTGTCGGACCGCGGCGCGCCGGGTGGGATGCCTGCGGCGCCGCCGTCCCTCCGGTGGGGGTTGCCGTAGCGCCCACGGCCGGTGGGTGGGCCGGGGCCGCGTCGGGGGTGTCCGTCCTCGGCCTGGCGCGACAGGGGTGCCCGGAAGGACCGAGGGTGCGGACGCGCCAGCCACTGCGGGCGGGCACCCCCGCCCCGTCCCCTCCCCGCCGTGCGCGGCCCCCGGGGCGGCTTCGGTCCCTCACCGCGGCCGGCCCCCGCCGCCCACCGCCTCACACGCAGCCAACCGCCGCTTCCGCGGGCAGTCGTGCCGCCGGGGCGGCACGGGTGGGCGCGACGGCACCCCGTCGGCGCCGGGCGGCGCAACCCCCCGCCCAGCACCAACGCCGGGGCACCCGCAGGCACCGGGCTGCACAGCGATCCGGCCCCCGCCCGCGCCGAGGTGCGCCGCAAGCACCGGGCCGCGCGACCCCCCGCCCGTCAGCCCGCGTAATGCGCCCGCAAGCGTGCACGCACCTCCTCCGCTGCCGACATCCGGTCCAGTCCCAACAACCCCGCCCCCAGCACAGGACGCGCCGTGACCACCCGAGGCACCGCCTTCGGTGCCCGCTCGGCGAGGAGGACGTGAATCCGGTCGTCCAGCAGCGGGTGCCGTGCCGCCAGCACACCCCCGCCCAGCACCACGGGCGTCTCCTCGTCCAGCAGGGACAGCCGCGTCAGCGCGACGACAGCCATCGTCACGATCTCCTCGGCCTGCCGGTCGACGATCGCCCGCGCGACCCCGTCCCCCTCCGCCGCCGTGGCGAAGAGGACCGGCGTCAGCTCGTGGCGCCGAGCCACCGGCACGTGTTCGAGGTGCAGCGCCTCGATCAGCGCGGGCATGCCGGAAAGCCCGAAGTGCGCCGGAAGCGCGGCGGCCAGCACCGTAGGCTCCCCGCGCCCGTCCGACGCGCGGGCCGCGTGCCAGAGCGCCTCCTCCGCCAGCGCCCAACCCCCGCCCCAGTCACCGGAGATACGCCCGATCGCCGGGAAGCGGGCGGTACGTCCGTCGGGACGCATCCCCACGCAGTTGATGCCCGCCCCGCACACGACGGCCACCCCCCGCGGCTCGGTGACCCCCGCGCGCAGGATCGCGAACGTGTCGTTGCGCACCTCGACGGTCGTGCCCCAGCCGCACGCCGCCAGCGCCACCGTCAGCTGTTCCTCCTCGACGGGGAGGTCGGCGTTGGCCAGGCAGGCCGAGACGTGGGAGACGGCCGGGGTCCCGGCGTCGGTGAGGGCCAGGGTGACAGTCCTGGTGAGGGCGTTCATCGCCGTGTCCAGACCCACGGCGGGAGGCCGGAAGCCCTCCCCCCGGGCGGTCGCCAGCACCGTCCCGTCGGACCCGATCACCGCCACATCCGTCTTGCTGTTGCCGGCGTCGATGGCGAGGACGCCCGCGGTCAGGCCCACGTGAGGTGCTCCCGGTTGTGTGCGACGAGGTCGTCGGTGAGTCTGTCCGCGTACTCGTACTGGGCGATCAGGGGATGGGCCAGCAGGGCGCGGAAGACACGGTCCCGGCTGCCGTGCAGGGCGGCCTCCAGGGCCAGGTTCTCGTAGGCCGTGACACTGGCCATCAGGCCTGCGAACAGGGGGTCCACGGGGGCGACGGGGAGCGGCCTCGCGCCCTTCGGGCCCACGGCCGCCTGGACCTCGATGACCGCGTCGTCGGGGAGGAAGGGGAGGGTGCCGTTGTTGTACGTGTTGACCACCTGGTGCGGGGACCCCGCGCCGCGGAGCAGGGCCGCCGCCAGGTCGGCCGCCGCCTCGGAGTAGTAGGCGCCGCCGCGCTGGGCCAGCAGAGCCGGCTTCTCGGCCAGGGCCGGGTCGGCGTACAGGGCCAGGAGGCGCCGTTCCATGTCGGCCACCTCGGCGGCCCGGGAGGGCTTGGTGCGCTGCTCCCGTACGACCTCGTCGTGCGCGTAGAAGTAGCGCAGGTAGTAGGACGGGACCACGCCCAGGCGGTCCAGCAGCGGGCGGGGGAGGTGGAGGTCGGTGGCGATGGTGTCGCCGTGGGCGGCCAGGAGGCGGGGGAGGACGTCCTCGCCGTCCGGCCCGCCCCGCCGTACCGCCGTCTCCCAGGTGAGGTGGTTCAGGCCCACGTGGTCCAGGTGGAGGCCGGCGGGGTCGGTGTCCAGGAGCGCCGCGAACTTGCGCTGGAGGCCGATGGCCACGTTGCACAGGCCCAGTGCCTTGTGGCCCGCCTGGAGCAGGGCCCGGGTGACGATGCCCACCGGGTTGGTGAAGTCGATGATCCAGGCATCGGGGTTCGCCCGGCGGACGCGGTCGGCGATGTCCAGCACGACCGGGACGGTGCGCAGCGCCTTCGCCAAGCCGCCGGCACCGGTGGTCTCCTGGCCGACGCAGCCGCAGTCCAGCGGCCACGTCTCGTCCTGCTGACGGGCCGCCTGGCCGCCCACCCGGAGCTGGAGGAGCACCGCGTCCGCGCCGTCCACCGCCGCGTCGAGGTCGGCCGTGGTGGTGATGGTGCCCGAGTGGCCCTGGCGGGCGAAGATACGGCGGGACAGGTCGCCGATCAGCTCCAGCCGGTCCGTCGCCGGGTCGGTGAGGACCAGCTCGGTGACGGGGAGGGTGTCCCTCAGACGCGCGAAGCCGTCGATGAGTTCGGGGGTGTAGGTCGAGCCTCCGCCGACCACGGTGAGTTTCATGTGGTGTCTCCTATCCCTTCACTCCGGTGAGGGTGACGCCCTCGACGAACGCCTTCTGGGCGAAGAAGAACACGAGGATCACGGGGGCCATGACGAGCACGGTCGCCGCCATGGTGACCCGACGACCCTGACCTTGATGTTGGGGTGGGCCTTCTCGAAGCGGTCCACGTTCTCCTGGACCGCCTTCACCTCGGCGGGCGCGCTCCAGCCGTGCCAGAAGGTGATGGTCGTCTCGGCGTTCGGGTCGTCCGTGGCGCCGGACTCGGTCTGGCCGGTGCAGGCGGTGGTGAGGAGCGCGAGGGAGGCGACGGTGGCGAGCGCGAGCGTCGCTTTTCTGGATATTCCGGGCATGACGGTACTCCCTGGGGCAGGGGTGGGAGAGGAAGGTACGGACGGGACGGGCTAGCGGGAGGTGTCGAAGACCTCGTCGCGGGTGGTCGCCAGCGCGCTCTCCAGCGCGCCGCGCAGCACGGGGTGTTCACGGACGTCGCCCACGACGAGGCGGGGGCGGGGGGCGGCCAGGTCCTCCAGTTCGGCCTGGACCAGGGCGCGCAGCACCTCACCGCCGGAGGTGAGGCCCGTGCCGCTCAGGACGACCAGTTCGGGGTCGAGGACGGAGACCAGCGAGGCGAGACCGGTGGCCAGGCGGGTGGCGTAGGTCTGGAGGAGACGGCGGTGGGGCGTGTCGTCGTCCCCTGCCGCCGCGGCGCGTGCGAGGAGGGCGGCCGCCGTCTCGGTGTACGGGCCCTGAGGGATGTCCTCGATGCCCAGCTCGCGGGCGAGCTTCGGGACGGCCTGGGAACCGGCCAGCTCCTGGAAGCCGCCGCTGTTGGCCTTGGCGACCTGGCGGACCAGCGGCGTGCCCGGCACCGGCAGGAAGCCCACCTCGCCCGCGCCGCCGGTCCAGCCCCGGTGCAGCCGGCCGCCCAGCACCAGGGCGGCCCCCAGGCCCTCCTGGTTCCACAGCAGGACGAAGTCGGTGTGGTCGCGGGCCGCGCCGAGCCGCTGCTCGGCCAGGGCCACCAGGTTGACGTCGTTCTCGTACTCGAACGGCATGGGCAGCGCGGCGGCCAGCTCGTCGAGCAGCGTGGGGGAGTGCCAGCCCGGCAGGTGGGAGGCGTAGCGCAGGCGGCCGGTGTTCGGGTCGAAGGCGCCCGGAGTCCCTATGACCAGGTGGTGGACGTCGGATCGACACAGTCCGGCCGCCTTCACCGCGCCGTCCACGGCGTCCGTGACCTGCTGGACGACGGGGGTCGCGGAGCGTCGGCCGGGGGTGGGCAGCTCGTGGTGGCCGACCGTGCGGCCGGTGATGTCGGCGACGGCGGCGCGTATGCGCTGGGGGGTGACATCGAGCCCGGCCGCGTGCGCCGCGGCCGGATTGACCTCGTACAGCTGGGCGTTGGGTCCGGGGCGGCCCTCGGTGGTGCCGGTGGCGAGGACCAGTCCGGCCGCTTCCAGGCGGGCCAGCAACTGGGAGGCGGTCGGCTTGGACAGGCCGGTGAGCTTGCCGATCCGGGTGCGGGACAGCGGCCCGTGCTCCAGCAGGAGGTCCAGGGCGGTGCGGTCGTTCATGGCGCGCAGCACACGCGGGGTGCCCGGCGTACCGGCGGTTCCTGCCATGGGGTGCGACACCTGCCCTTCTTCGACTGCCCAGCTTCTCAGCGGCCGGCGGGGGACGTCCATCCGGGGCGGTCCCGCCGATCGGCTCCTGATCACTGTTAGGAAAGTTTCCTGTCGGATCGGGAGGAACGTAATCCCGGCGCGAAGGGGGCGTCAAGAGGGGGCACGGGAAAGGGCGGCACCCGGTCGGTTCCGGGTGCCGCCCTCGAGGAGCCGGCGGTTACTTCGTGATGTTCGGCGGAGGCAGCGGGGACGCGGCGATCGACTGCGGGGAGATCGAGCTCGCGTAGGCGGACGGGGCCGCCACGCCGGCCGTCGGGTCGGCGGCCGGCGCGTCCTCCAGGGCCGTGGCGCCGCCGACGATACGGATGCCGGTCGCGTCGAAGGCGCGCTTGATCCGCCAGCGCAGCTCCCGCTCCACGGTCAGGGACTTGCCCGGCATGGTCTTCGCCGAGACCCGGACCACCATTGAGTCCAGCAGCACGGAATCCAGGCCGAGTACCTCGATCGGGCTCCACAGGAGCTCGTTCCAGGGCTCCTCCTTGCCCGTCTTCTCGGCGACCTCGCTCAGCGTGGCCTTCACCCGGTCCAGGTCCTCGTCCGCACGGACCGTGACATCGACGTTGGCGGTCGCCCAGCCCTGGGAGAGGTTGCCGATGCGCTTGACCTCGCCATTGCGGACGTACCAGATCTCACCGTTGTCGCCGCGCAGCTTGGTCACCCGCAGCCCGACCTCGATGACCTCGCCGGACGCCACGCCCGCGTCGATCGAGTCGCCCACGCCGTACTGGTCCTCCAGGATCATGAAGACACCGGAGAGGAAGTCCGTCACCAGGTTGCGCGCGCCGAAGCCGATCGCCACGCCCGCGACACCGGCCGAGGCCAGCAGCGGGGCCAGGTTGATCTGAAAGGTGCCGAGGACCATCAGCGCCGCCGTGCCCAGGATCAGGAACGACGCCACCGAGCGCAGCACCGAGCCGATCGCCTGCGAGCGCTGACGGCGCCGCTCGGCGTTGACCAGCAGGCCGCCGAGCCCGGTGGGGTTCACCGCCCCACCGGTGCGCGACATGCGGTCGACCATCTTGGTGATCGCCCGCCGCACCACGAATCTGAGCACCACCGCGATCACCAGGATCAGCAGGACCCTGAGCCCGATCGCGAGCCATGTCGACCAGTTCTGCTCGACCCAGCCGGCGGCGTTCGTGGCGCTCTCCTGGGCGTCCTGGAGCGAGGGAACCACCGGGGTCCCGGACTCCGAGGGCGTCGGCGACGGATCGGCGGCCGACAGGACGGCGGACAAGGACACGGCAGGTACCTCCAGGTGCATGATCTGCCCCCGGCGCGGCGGTCAAGTCCGGCAAGGTCACGATCGGGTCACCGGACGGGCAGAACCACCACACTAACGGGGCATTGTGCGGGGTTCGGCGCCATGTGTGAAGAAGAGACAGTCCTCACCCGCGCGTGAACAGGCAATGATCCTGGGGATGCATCGGGATGTGGTCGAAAACACTCCCAGCCCGTTACCGGGACATGGTGGCGCTTCCACCAGGCATGAGGGGAAACTGACTACGGATCGTCCCGGCGCGAGCCACGCGCCGCCGGCGTACAAGGAGGCCATCCGTGCCGCATGTCCTGGTCCTCAACGCGTCGTACGAGCCGCTCGGCGTCGTACCGCTCCGCCGCGCGCTCGTGCTCGTCCTTGAGAACAAGGCAGTCTGCCTCGAGGAGACCGGCGCCTATCTGCACAGCGCGACCGTTACCGTCCCCGCACCCAGCGTGGTCCGGCTCAAGCGTTTCGTGCGGGTTCCCTACCGGGGGCCCGTTCCACTCACCCGCCGGGCGCTGTTCGCCCGTGACGGGGGCCGGTGCATGTACTGCGGTGGTGTCGCAACCAGCGTCGACCACGTCATCCCGCGCAGCCGGGGGGGCAAGCACGTCTGGGACAACGTGGTGGCGTCCTGCCGCCGCTGCAATCACGTGAAGGCCGACCGTCATCTGTTCGAGCTGGGCTGGCGCCTGCGCCACAAACCCGCCCCGCCCACCGGTCTGGCCTGGCGCATCATCGGCACCGGCCACCGGGACCCGCGCTGGCTGCCGTACCTGGAGCCGTACGGCGCGGACGACGTGCTGGCCCGGATCGACGGGATGGCCCGGATCGACGGCATCTCCGCCTGACGCCGATCCGGGCTTCTGCGTGTCAAGGGCCCGGCTCCGGGACGGCTCCGCGCACGCGTGAACACCTCACCGTCCGGTGTTCACACGTCCGCGGACGGGTCCCGAGGCCGGGATGGCCCACTCGGCGTCCACCGTCCTGCGACGGCCCACGGTTCCCGGCCCCGGGGTTCGGCGGCTGCCTCGACCGGCAGGAGTCCTCGTCCGCTGATCGGCGGCACGGCAGCCGCTCACCGCGCGGATCGCTCACCTCGACCCGCAGCGTGCGGTCACCGAGAGTGAACACGCACGCGGATGAGCCGCCCCGGACGCCGCCGTGCACCAGGGCGTCGGTCATCTACTCCGGCACCACGACGGCTACGTCCCCGGCGATTCCCGACTGCCCCGCCCGGCACAGGGCCGCGCGGCCCGGCGCCGGGCGAGGGGGACGCTGCGCCGGTACAGCACGGCCATCGCCGCCGAGTCCCCGCCCGCGACGTCACGCAGCAGCGTCGCATCCGAGTCCCCCT
Organism: Streptomyces sp. NPDC031365; assembly: GCF_055569765.1. NCBI lineage: Bacteria > Bacillati > Actinomycetota > Actinomycetes > Kitasatosporales > Streptomycetaceae > Streptomyces > Streptomyces sp. NPDC031365. Next base: position 177,638 of record NZ_JBVIIM010000009.1, read on the forward strand.
CGTCCTCCCGGTGGCCCCTCATGGGGCGGAACAGTCTCACACCCCCTCTATCGACGGCCTCCTGCCCGCCGGTTCACGGCCGTCACGCCCTCTCACGGGGCGACCGCGTACGCCTCCACCGACCACAGCGAGTACCCGTACCGGGTCGCCCGCTTCTCGCCCTGGACGCGGACATGGCGTACGTCCCGCTCGTCCATGCGGACGGTCTCACGCCCGCCCCCGCCGTCCCGGACCTCCGCAGCCGTACGCCAGCTCCGCCCGTCCTCCGAGACCTCCACGCGGTACGCCGACGGATACGCGTCCTGCCAGTGCAGCGCCACCTTCCCCAGCCGCACCGGGCGTTCCAGCTCGACCTGCCACCAGGCGTCGTCCTGCACGGGGGAGGACCAACGGGTGCCGGGGTCGCCGTCGTTCGCCGCCGGGGCGGGGAAGTCGGGTGTCTCGTCGGCCGAGGAGCTCGCCCGGCCGGTGCGGGCGAGGTCGGGGCCGCCGACGCGGGGAACGGCGTGCACCGTCAGGGTGCGGGTCGTGCCGCCGAAGCCGAGCCGGATCTCGTACGACCGGACGGGCGTGCCCGGCTTCACGGTCACCTCGACCGGCACCTCCACCGGCGTCCCGCGCGGCACGGTCAGCGCCTCCTTCGGCACCCGGACCTCGACGCCCTTCGGAGCGTCCACCGTCACCTTTCCGCGGACCTCGTCGGGGCGCAGCGAGCCGAGCGTGGCCGTCAGCCGCCGCGTGCCGCCGATGTCGGCGTCCGCGCGGTCCTCGGGCAACTCCACGGAAGCGGCCGGCGCGTCCGCGAACCACGGCACCAGATGCCGCACCCGGGCGGGATCCGCGCCGGTGACCCGTACGGCACCGACCGGTTCGCCGCCGGTACGCAGCTCGGTGGCGCCCTTCGCGGACAGCGCGCCGAGCCTGCGCCATCCCTCACCCGGCGCCCGCGTCTCCACGGTCCCCCGGGTCCCCGGCTCGGCGAGCACCGTCACGGCGTCCATCGCGCGGGCGCGCGGCAGGTCGAGCGTGCGCTCGCCACCGGACCGCGCGGGCGGTTCGTGGTCGATGCCCGCCCAGCTCCGGTACGCCTTCTGCGCCCGGCTCAGGAACGGGTCCAGTACGCCTTCGCCGACCGTCACCCGCGCGGAGGCCGCCCCCTCCCGCTGCCCGCCGAGCTTCCGGAACGCCGTCCAGGCGGCGGCCGCGTCCCCGGCCTGCTGTGCGCGCAGCATGTCCAGGGCCGTGGTGCCGGCCTCGCCGTAACGGGCCAGCCGCTCCGTCCACGGGGCGACCTCGGTGGCGAGTGCCGTGCCGGCCAGCCGTCCCGGCAGGTCGCGCAGGACGGTGAAGGCCGCGCGCAGCCGCACGGCCGCCTTGGTCTCGTCCGCGCCGCGCGCCGTCGGGCGGGTCCGCCAGAACTCCGCCATCAGCGGCCGCAGATACGCCGACTCCTTGCCGCCCAGCACCGAGGACGCCGTGTTCCCGGCGAGTGCGCTCAGCGCCTTCCCGCGCCGGGCGTCACCTCCGGCGAGGTCGGCGATCGCGGCCCGCCAGGACTCCTGGGGACGGTAGTCGCGCGGGTTCCAGGTGAAGTCGGCCGACGTGAACAGCGGGATGCGGGACGCCTCGGGCTGCTCCATCGCGTTGGCGAGCAGCGCGGCCGACCCGGCGGCGACGGCCGGTTCGCGGCCCTGGTAGGGGCCGAGGAAGATCCGGCCGGGGGCGTAGTCGTTCACCGGGTAGTTGTCCATGGTCACCAGGGGATGCCCGAACGCCTCGCGCGCCTCCGCCAGGTGGCCACCGGTGATGGTGCGGGGCACCACCCCGACCCCGGTCCAGGCCACCTCGACGCCCGCGTCCAGGGCGCGCGCGAGGGCCAGCCGGTACGCGGTCGAGCCGTCCTCGTAGTACTCGGTCGGCATCAACGACAGGGCGGCGGGGTCCGCATGGCGTTTCGTCAGATGGCCGGCCACCGCGTTCGCCACATGCGCCTGGGCGCGGGCGGCGGCCTCGGGGCCGGACCCGAACCGGTCGGCGTCCGCCCCGCAGTGCCACTCGCTGTAGCTGACGTCCTGGAACTGGAGCTGGAAGGCGCGGAAGCCCAGCGCCCACATGGCGTCCAGCTTCCGGGTCAGCGCCCGCAGATCCTCGTCCGAGGCGAAGCACATCGCCTGCCCCGGGGCCACCGCCCAGCCGAGGGTGACGTGGTTGCGCCGCGCCCGCTCGGCCAGCTCCCGGAACTCCGCGCGCCGCTCGGCCGGGTACGGCTCCCGCCAGCGGGCCTGCCGCAGGAGGTCCTCGCCGGGGGCGTAGAGGTAGCGGTTCTGCTTGGTGCGGCCCATGAAGTCCAGCTGGGCCAGCCGCTGCCGGTGCGTCCACGGGGTGCCGTAGAAGCCCTCGGTGATGCCGCGCACGGCGGTGCCCGGCCAGTCGCGTACGACGGCGGCGGTGATCGTGCCGTCCGGGCCCAGCAGCTGCCGCAGGGTCTGCACGGCGTGGAACAGGCCGTCGCCGTCGGCGCCCGTGAGGGAGACGGCGTTCTTGCCGGCGGTCAGTGTGTAGCCGCCGGCCGGGAGGGCGCGTGAGGGGTCGGCCGAGGCGCGTTCCGCACCCATGCGCACCACGAGCGCCCCGTCGGGCACCGATGCGCCGGGTGCGGTGAACCGGCGTGCCCCGGCCTCCCGCAGCAGCTCCCTGAGCGCCTCGACGGCGTACGGGTCGGCCGCCTCGTCCGCGATCAGGGCCACGTCGTCGGTCACCTCGACCGCAGCGCCGTTCGCACGCAGGGAATGAGGACGCGGCCACACGGACAGGTTCGCTGCCCGGGCCGCGTCGGAGGGAGCGGGCGACGTGGCCGCCCCGGGCGAGGGCGCCGCCGGCACGGCCACGGCGGCCGGCGCGGTGCCCAGGGCTCCGGCGAGAACGGCGATCGCGAGGGCGGCCCTCCCGGCGTTCGCCGTCCCGCCACGCCGCAGCTGCACGAGGCCCTCCTCCTTGCTCGGGCCGGCCGGCCCGATGGCCGAACGGGCGTGTCCATTCCGTTACCGAGGAGCCCCGAGCCCACCATTTCTGCGGTGAACGTGTCAATGAGGGTGGACGTTGTGGCGCGTTTGTCCCACTGTGGAGGGAGAGGAGGGGAAGAGAATGTGAGCAGGAGCACGTTGAAGGACTTTGTGCGTCTGGCATCGGGTCCGCTGGGTAGGGCTGCGGGATAACCCGCACGACCCGCACCCGCACGCCCGCGTGATCCGCGTACCGTGCTCGACGAGGAGACCATCTGTGACCGCACCGGCCTACGTCCCTTCCCCGGCCCTGTCCAAACCCTCGGCGGAGACCTCCGCCGACGACCTCCACTTCTGCATCTTCAGCGCGGAAGGCCCCTGCACCGAGCTCCCGCTGACCAGCGAACCCCCGCTGCCCGACGCCGAGCCCCTCACCAGCGAACCGCCCCTCGCCGAAGCCGCCCCGCTGACCAGCGAGTCCGACGCCTTCATGGACTTCTCGGACGCCTCCGGCCTCGACTCCTTCCCGGCCCAGTACCGCCCGGAGCCCTAAGGTGACCGCGCCACGGCCGGCCGAGCCCCCTTCCGAGGCACTGTCCCGGCTCGCCGCGCTGCACGGCGTCGCCACCTCCTACAGCCCTTCACCCGACCGCACCGTCGCGGCCTCGGCCACCGCCGTCACCCTCGCGCTGGCCGCCCTCGACGTGGACGCGGCAACCCCGGACGCCGTCCGCACCGCCCTCACCGCCCGCGAACGCGCACGCGGCGAGCAGTTGCTGCCCCCGACCGTGGTCGGCTGGGGCACCGGCACCCCGGCCGCCCTCGCCGCGCTCCCCGAGGCCACCCGGCTGAGCATCCGCACCGAGCAAGGAGAGACCCGCGCGTCCGCCGGACACCTCCCGCCCGGCGTACACGCCCTGACCGCCACCGCCCCCGACGGCCGCACCGCACACGCCCACCTGATCGTCGCCCCGACCGGACTGCCCGCGCCCCCCGGACGCTCCCGCGGGCTCCTGGTCCAGCTCTACTCCCTGCTCTCCCGCCGCTCCTGGGGCATGGGCGACCTTGCCGACCTCGGTGAACTCGCCGGCTGGGCCGGGCGCACCCTCGGCGCCGGATTCGTCCAGGTCAACCCCCTGCACGCGGCCGTTCCCGGACCCCCGACCGACCCCTCCCCCTACCGCCCCTCCTCCCGCCGCTTCCCCGACCCCGTCCACCTGCGCGTCGAGGACGTTCCCGAGTTCGCGTACGTCGAGGACCGCGACCGTGTGCGCAGCGTGCTGGAGCGGGCGGGAGAACTGCGCGAGTCGGTGCTGGAGAAGGGGGCGCTGATCGACCGGGACGCCGTGTGGGAGGCCAAGCGGGAGGCACTGGAACTGGTGCACAAGGTCCCGCTGGGGCCCGGCCGCCGCGCCGCCTACGCCGACTTCCTCGCCGGCCAGGGCCAGGCCCTCGAGGACCACGCCACCTGGTACGCCCTCGCCGAGGTCCACGGCGCCGACTGGCACCGGTGGCCCGCCGCCCTGCGCGACCCGCGGTCACCCGAGACCGCCCGCGCCCGACGTGACCTCGCGGACCGCGTCGACTTCCACTCCCGCCTCGTCTGGCTCACCGACGCCCAGCTCACCGCCGCCCAGCGCGCGGCGAGCGAGGCCGGGATGCCGGTCGGGATCGTCCACGACCTCGCCGTCGGCGTCCACCCCGCCGGCGCCGACGCCTGGGCGCAGCAGGAGCACTTCGCGGCCGGCATGTCCGTCGGCGCGCCCCCGGACGCCTTCAACGCGCGCGGCCAGGACTGGGGCCTGCCGCCCTGGCGCCCCGACCGCCTCGCCGACTCCGGGTACGCCCCCTTCCGCGCCCTGCTCCGGGCCCTGTTCCGGTACGCGGGCGCGCTGCGCATCGACCACGTCATGGGCCTGTTCCGGCTCTGGTGGGTCCCCGCGGGACATCCGCCCACGGAGGGCACCTACGTGCGCTACGACGCCGAGGCCATGCTCGCCGTGCTCGTCCTGGAGGCCTCCCGCGCCGGAGCGGTGGTGATCGGCGAGGACCTGGGGACCGTCGAGCCGGGCGTCCGCGAGGCACTGCGCGAACGCGGTGTGTACGGCACCTCGGTGCTGTGGTTCGAGCGGGACTGGGCGGGCGACCGCCGCCCGCTGCCGCCGGACGCCTGGCGCGCGGACTGCCTGGCGACGGCCACCACCCACGACCTGCCGCCGACGGCCGCCCGGCTGAGCGGTGAGCACGTGGAGCTCCGGGACAGGCTGGGTCTGCTCACGCGGCCCCTGGAGGAGGAGCGGGCGGAGGCGGCGGCGGACGTGGGGGAGTGGCGGGACCTGCTGCGCCGGCTGGGGCTCCTGCGGGACTCCTCGCGGGAGGCGGAGATCCAGGCCGTCCACCGGTACCTGCTGCGGACCCCGGCGCGCATGATCGGCGTATGGCTGCCGGACGGGGTCGGCGACCGCCGTCCGCAGAACCTGCCGGGAACCTGGGACCAGTACCCGAACTGGCGGCTGCCCATCGCCGACACGTCCGGTCGCCCGGTCACACTGGAAGAACTCGCGGCCTCCCCCCGCCTACGAGCCCTGATGGCCGCACTACGGGAGTGAGCGACCGCTCACGCGAGCAGCCGTGCAGCCCATGGCCCCTCCGCGGGCAGTCGTGCAGCCCACATGGCGCCCCACCGCCGTCCTCCGCGGGCAGTCGTGCCGCTGGGGCGGCACGGGTGGGCGCGACGGCACCCCGTTGGCGCCGGGCTGCGCGGACACCCCCCGCCCAGCCCTCACTCCGGAGCACCTGGCAACCCCTGCCCGGCACCCCCGCAGCCCGTTACACCACCCCGAGCGCGCGCAGCCAACCCGCGTTCGATACTTTGGGGACCGTGGACAAGAAGAACGCCCTGCGCGCCGGAGCCCTGGCAGCCGGTACGACGCTGATGATGCTGCTCATGACGTCCCCCGCTCTCGCGCTCACCCGCGACGACGGCGACGACCCCGGCACGGGCCTCAGCGTCGTCGAGACGCTGGGCCTCTACGTCCTGGCCCCCGTCGGCCTGTTCCTGGCCATCGCCGCACTGGTGATGATCGGCGACAAGTCGCACCAGAAGAAGGACACCACCAGCTCCAACATCAGCACCAAGGCCGAAGCCAAGGCCTGATCCGGAGCAGGCCGCCCACCCGGGCGGCCCACCACGCACTTTCCCGGAGGGCGCCGGCACCGCCGAACACGGAGCCGGCGCCCTCCGCGCTGCCCCCGCGCCCTTGCGCGCCGCGCCGCGGCGCGATCTCCTCACAGGGTGGCCATCGAGGAGGTCCGGATGAACGGCACGGCACGCACCGTGATCGTGGTCGGTTCGGGCCCCACCGGACTGCTGCTCGCCGGTGACCTGGCCACCGCCGGAATTCCCGTCACCGTCGCCGAGAGGCGCCCACGCGGCATCAGCAACCTCTCCCGCGCCTTCGTCCTGCACGCCCGCACCCTCGAACAGCTCGACGCACGGGGCCTCGCCGGGGAACTGGAAGCGGCCGGCCGCCCGCTCGACCGGCTGCGCCTGTACGACCGGCTCGAACTCGACCTCGGCACACTCCCCACCCGCTTCCGCCACCTCCTGGTCATCCCGCAGTACGAGGTCGAGAAGGCCCTGCTGCGGCGGGCCGTCGAGGCCGGCGCGGACCTCCGGTACGAGACGGAGGCGACCGGGCTGACCCAGGACGCGGACGGCGTGACCGTCGGGACCACAGGACCCGGCGGGGAGCGCGGGGAGCTGAGGGGCGCGTACGCCGTCGGCGCCGACGGCGTGCGCAGCACCGTACGGGAGGCGGTCGGGATGCCGTTCCCGGGACGTTCCGTGATCCGGTCCGTCGTCCTGGCGGACGTGCTGCTCGCCGAGGAGCCGGAGACGCTGCTCACCGTGAACGCCGTAGGGGACGCCTTCGCCTTCCTCGCGCCCTTCGGCGACGGCTACCACCGGGTCATCGGCTGGAACCGGTCCCGTGACCTCCCCGACGACGCGCCCCTGGACCTCGACGAGATCAGGGAGATCACCCGGCTCGCCCTCGGCCGTGACCACGGCATGCACGACGCCCGCTGGATGTCCCGCTTCCACAGCGACGAACGCCAGGTGCCCGCCTACCGCGTGGGCCGCGTCTTCCTCGCCGGGGACGCCGCACACGTCCACACCCCGGCCGGCGGCCAGGGCATGAACACCGGCATGCAGGACGCGGCCAACCTGGGCTGGAAACTCGCCCAGGTCCTGGACGGCCACGCCCCCGACTCCCTGCTCGACACCTACCACGCCGAACGGCACCCGGTCGGCCGGGCGGTCCTGCGCAGCAGCGGCGGCATCGTCCGGCTCGCCATGGCCCGGCGACCCTGGACCCTCGCCCTGCGCTCGGCCCTGGCCACGGTGGTCAGCCATGCCGGGCCGGTCCGCCGCAGGGCGCTCGGCCAGGTCACCGGCATCGGCGTCCGGTACGCGGCGCCGCTCGGTGCCCACCGCATGACCGGCCTCCGCGTCCCCGACGTGACGCTCGCCGGCGGACGCCGCCTGCACACGTCCCTGCGCGACGGCCGCTTCGTACTGATCACCCCGGAGCCGTACGACGACGGGGGCGCCCGCGAGGGGCGGCTGGCGGTGGAACGCTGGGCGTCGGCGAACCGGCGTACGACCGTACTGGTGCGCCCGGACGGCTACGTGGCCTGGGCATCGGACACCGCCGGACCGGCCGGCATCGAGGCCGCGCTCGCCACACACGTCGGCTGACGCCGCCCCCGGCGCTACCGCTCGGTCGCCAGCAGCAACTCCCTCAGCAGCCCGGACAGCTGGGCCGCCCGTTCCCCGTCCAGGGCGGACAGCGCCTCCGACTGCTCCGCGAGGCCCGCGCCGACCGCTTCGTCGATCAGCCGCAGCCCCTCCTCGGTGAGCGTGACCTGGAGTCCGCGCCGGTCGTGCGGGTCGGGGGAGCGGCGCAGCAGCCCCGCGCGCTCCAGTTTGTCCAGGCGGCCCGTCATCCCGCCGGTGGTGAGCATCAGCGTGCCCGAGAGCTGCCGGGGGGAGAGGGTGTAGGGCTCCCCGGTCCGGCGCAGGGTGGCCAGGACGTCGAACTCCCCGCGTGAGATCCCGTAGCGGGCGTACGCCCTCTCCATCCGGTCGCCCATGGCGCGCGCGAGCCGGTAGACGCGCCCGAAGACCTCCATGCCGGCCGTGTCGAGATCGGGCCTGACCTGGGCCCATTGCTCGATGATCGCGTCGACGGGGTCCTTGGGGTGCCGCTCGGGGGGAGTGCGCATGGCAGGAGTATCCGCCGCGGGTGGGTCGCCCGCAAGAAAGTAGCTCACCGGAAAGCGGCTTGATGATAAGTAGCTTGATGCTAAGCTAGTACCTGTCGACCTACTCGGAAGAGGTGTGCCGCCATGGCCAATCACCGCGCCGCCCTCATCGCGCTCACCGCCCTCGCCCCCGTCTCCTGGGGCACCACCTACGCCGTGACCACGGAGTTCCTCCCGCCCGACCGCCCCCTGTTCACCGGTCTGATACGTGCCCTGCCGGCCGGGCTGGTCCTGCTCGCCCTCGTCCGGGTGCTGCCGCGAGGCACCTGGTGGTGGAAGGCGACCGTGCTCGGCGCGCTCAACATCGGCGCCTTCTTCCCCCTGCTGTTCCTCTCCGCGTACCGGCTGCCCGGCGGTATGGCGGCGGTCGTCGGCTCGGTCGGCCCCCTGCTGGTGGTCGCCCTCTCGGCCCTGCTGCTGGGACAGCGGCCCACGATCCGGAACGTCCTCACCGGAGTGGCGGCCGCGTTCGGCGTCAGCCTCGTCGTCCTGAAGGCGACCGGCGCACTGGACCTCCTCGGCGTCCTCGCGGCGCTCACCGCCACCACGTCGATGTCGGCCGGTACGGTGCTCACCAAGCGGTGGGGTCGCCCGGAGGGTGTGGGTCCCCTGGCCCTCACCGGCTGGCAACTCACCGCGGGCGGCCTGCTCATCGCCCCCGTCGCCTTCCTGGCCGAGGGTGCCCCGCCCGCCCTGGACGCCCCGGCGATCGGTGGTTACGTGTATCTCGCCCTGGCGAACACGGCGATCGCGTACTGGCTCTGGTTCCGGGGCATCGGCCGCCTCACCGCCACCCAGGTCACCTTCCTCGGCCCCCTCTCCCCGCTCACGGCGGCGACGGTCGGCTGGGCGGCCCTCGGGGAGACGCTGACCCCCCTGCAACTGGCAGGCATGGCAGTGGCGTTCGGGGCCACGGTGGCGGGGCAGGTCACTCCGGGCCGCCGCACGGCCCCCGTGCTTTCCCGCACCGCACGGTCCACTCCCGCTGAAGCGGACGGTCGAGGAGATACGAACGATGCGATGGGCCTGGCGGCCCGGGCATCGCGACTCCGGGGACCGGGGCGGTGAGCCGGCTGCGCGGCCGCACTACCCCGCGTGCTGTGGTTCCGTGCGGTCGATGGTTCGGGTGAGCTGCTCGGCCCGTCGCAGCAGGCCCTCGGTGGTGAAGTCCGCGAACATGTGCACCCGCGTCGTGACCGGCCCGCTCTTGCGCATCCGGCCGTGGATCGTGAACCGGGCCGCGATCCGGTTGCCGTCCGCCAGTGCCTCGTGCACCTCGAACCGGAACTCGGTCAGATTCCTGCGCACAGGGCGCAGATGGGCGACCAGCCGGTCCCAGTCGAGTCGCACACCGTCGGCGATCTGTATGACGTCCCGGGTGTAGAACCTCGCCATGAGATCGGCCGGGTCCTCCGACCCGTGGATCACGGCTTCGGTGAAGGTGGTGAAGAAGTCGGCGACGAACTGCTCGGGTGTCTTGGTGTGCAGGGGTCGCATATCGCTCCAGCCGCGCGTGTGGCAGGGTGGCACCCCGCTGCTTTCGCTTACACCTCTGTAAGATATGCGTGTCCCTTAATTCTGACAAGGCTGTAAGAATTGTGTCTGATTCCATGGTCCCCGACGGCACCTCGGCCGTTCGGCGTCGCCGGCGCGCCGATGCCGAACGGAGCAGGGAGGCCGTACTCGACGCCGCGGTCCGACTGCTCGCCGAGTGGCCCCACGCGGGCATGGCCACCATCGCCGCAGCGGCCGGCGTCACCCGCCAGACCGTCTACGCCCACTTCGGCACCCGTGACACGCTGCTGGAGGCCGTGGCCGACCGCGTCACGCAGGAAGCCATGGCGGCCATGGACGCGGCTGAAGTCGAGGACGGGCCCGCCCTCGACGCGCTCCTGCGGCTGCAGGGCATCGGGTGGCAGCTGTTCGAGCGGCACCCTGTGCTGCTCCAGCTCGGCGCCGCGCCGGAACACGCCGAAGCCGACCGGGCGCGGCACGAGCCCGTCGCGGTCCGGCTGACCCGGCTGATCGAGAAGGGGCAGGCGGCCGGAGAGTTCGACCCCGAGCCGCCTGCCGCGTGGCTGGTCGCGGCGGTGACCGCCCTGGGGCACGCCGCCGGCGGTGAAGTCGGGTCCGGCCGGATGGACGTGGCGGAGGCGGCGGCCCACCTGCGCACCGCCACACTCCGCCTGCTGAAAGCGCGGTCCTCCGGGGGTGACGCACCCAGGGCTGTCCCGTAAATGATCTACGGTGTTCTGGTCGACCGGTCCGGAGGCGATGCGCGATGTCCCGCGGAATCCGATGGCGCGGCGCAGTTCAGACGTCAAGCATCACCCTATGCATGATGTGGGGTTGTCGGACGGGGTCATCACTCTTTCCCCGCTTTCCCGGCACACGCGAGGGCGTCGAGCCTACATACGGCACTGCCAGGAACAGTGGGACACATCCGGCACACTCCGCGCCTTCGGCATCCGGGTGGGCGCCGGCGAGACGCTCGCTGGGACGATCGACCTGCGGTTCACGGCAGAGGGCTTGTCTCCCGGCCAGGTGAATGTCGCCTACGGCCTCTACCCGTCCTGGAGAGGGCGCGGCCTCGCCATCCGCGCGGTTCTCCTCGTCATGCTCGGCCGGCGGCCACGAGCGACCGCGTCCGCCCCGGTCGGTCTGTCGTGGACGCAGCCCGGCGACCGCAACGTTTGCGCCACGCGGGGCGAAAGTGGCGCAATCAAACATTGCCGCCCTGGAGGGTGACGCGCAGCCTGAGAGTCCACGGGAGCGCTCCCATGGCGTATCCCGCAGGGATCGGTCGCCCCTTGTTGCCCAGGAGAAGCGCCAGAAGCACCAGAAGCACCACCGCCGTGCAAGCGTCCTCGTTTCTGGAGCCGACATGCTACGACGCCGTTGGGCCGGGCCCCTTCTGCTGGCCGCCCTCCTCCTGACCGCCCTCACCCCGCCGGCCGCAGCGGCGGACAGCGCGCCGCCCCGGACGGACATGCCGGAAAGCACCGCGACCGTGCCCCTGCCGTCGCTCAGCGCGACCACCACCCAGGTCGCCTCCGGTCTGCGGCGCCCCACCGCCCTGGTCGCCCCCGACGACGGCACGGACCGCCTGTTCATCACGGAGAAGTCCGGCACTGTGCGCGTCTACCACCCGGGCACGGGCCTGGCCCCGACTCCCCTCCTCGACATCACCTCAGCCGTGGACGAGTCGGGCAACGAGCGTGGACTGCTCGGCATCGCACTCCCACCCGACTTCGCCGACACCCACCACCTCTACCTGGCCTACACGGCATTGCCCGACGGCGCGGTCACCGTCGCCCGCTACCGCCTCGACGACTCCCGCCTGGAACCCCTCCTGTCCCAGGAACACGCCGAGTTCAGCAATCACAACGGCGGCCAGCTCGCGTTCGGCCCGGACGGCAACCTGTACTGGAGCATCGGCGACGGCGGCGGTTCCGGCGATCCCTTCCGCTCCGGGCAGCGGCTGGACACCCTGCTCGGCAAGATCATGCGCATCGACGTGAGCCGTGCCTGTGACCCGCTGCCGTACTGCGTCCCCGCCGGCAACCCGTTCGTGGGCACGCCCGGCGCCCGCGACGAGATCTGGCTGTACGGCCTGCGCAACCCGTGGCGCTTCTCCTTCGACGCCGCCGACGGCTCGATGTGGATCGGTGACGTGGGCCAGGGCCGCTGGGAGGAGATCGACCATCTCGCCCCCGGCGAGGGCGGGTTGAACCTCGGCTGGTCCTGCTACGAGGGCCTGGAGAAGTTCACGGACGGCGACTGCGTGCCCGGCGAGGAGTACACGGACCCGGTCTTCACGTACTCGCCCTACACCGGCGGCTGTTCGGTCATCGGCGGCCATGTCTACCGGGGCCGGGACCACGCCGACCTGGTCGGCGGTACGTACATCGCCACCGACTACTGCTCGTCCACGGTCTGGGCGCTGCGCCCGGACGGCAACGGCGGCTACGAGCAGGCCGAGATCGGGGAGATGCCGACCCAGGTGACGTCGATCGGCACGACCGCGGAGGGCGAGTTCTACGTGGTCAACGATCTCCCCGGCGGCCTGCACAAGGTGTCCTTCTCCCAGGAGGAGCCCACCTGCCGGGTGGACCGCACGGTGACGGCCTGGGGGACCGGGATGACCGTCGACCTGACCGTCACCAACACCGGTGACACCCCCGTGAACGGCTGGACGCTGGAGTTCCCCCTCGCCCTCGGCCAGACGGTCGTCTCCGACTGGAACACCACCCTGACCCAGGGCAGCAACACGATCACGGCGGTCAACGCCCCGCACAACGCCACGATCGCCCCCGGCGCGAGCGTCACCCTCGGCTACCTCACCGACCACACCGGCGACACGTCGCCGCCGGTACGGTTCATGCTCAACGGGGACGCCTGTGCGGTGGGCCGCTGAGCCGGTACGTCAGTCGCGGACGATGGACCGCTCGACGAGGTCGACGGTGGCACGGGGGTCGTCGACCTCGATGACGAGGCGGTCGTAGGTCCCGCCGTCGGCCAGTTCGACGACGACCGCCTTGTCCGGGTTCTTCACGTCCCAGAAGAGACGTTCCCCGCGCCGCCGGAAGCGGCCCGCGGTGATGAGGCCCGGGAACTGGGTGCCGGCGACCCGGAAGCCCTTCGGTCCGCGTGCCATCCCGGGGTCATGGGTGGCGCCGCGCACATGCGCGAGGGGAATCTCCAGGCGGCTCTTGAGCGTCCAGAGCTTGTCGAGGCCCTGGAACTCGACGGTCAGCAGGCCGCGTTCGCGGTCGACGGAGATCAGGGCCATGGTCAGTGCTCCTCGGAGTCGGTCGGCTGTGCGGCGCGCAGCCGGAGGCGGGCGCCGAGGACGGTGGAGGCGAGCTGGGGCGCGGCGTCGCCGTGGCAGGGACGCAGGGCGTCCTCCAGCGCGGCGATGCCCTCCGCGACCAGCGCGGCGACGTCGGGGTCATGGGGTGCGCGCTCGGCGGCGGCGAGCAGGAGCAGCCCGGCGGCAGGCCCGTTGTCGTACGAGGCGATGGCTGTGGTCAGTGCCTGTTCGGGGTCGGTGAGGGTGGCGATGGCGGCGGTGCTCGGGTGGATCTCGTGATCGAGGTGATGGCGAAGGGCGATCAGATGAAGGTTCCTCTTCGAGCCGAACACCTTGTAGAGGCTGCCCCGGTGGACGCCGGTGGCGGTGACCAGATCGTCCACCGAAGTGCCCTCGTAGCCATGGGTGGCGAAGAGCGCGGCAGCGGTCTCGACGGCCTGGTCGGTGTCGAAGGCGCGTGGTCGTCCCATGTCCATGATCCTACGGGGTTCAAGAACGTTCAGTCAAGAACGATCGTTCGCAAACCTCTCCGGCCGGAGTCAGCTCGCACCACACCACCTTCCCCCTGCTCCCGCCCCTGGTCAGCGGCTGCCACCCCCACACGTCGGCGGGGGCCCGCACCAGTGCGAGCCCCCGCCCGTCCTCCCGCTCCAGCGCCGGCTCGAGGGGTTCCGGCGGCTCCGGGGGTGAGGGGTCCGCGTCCCATGCCCCGATCCGCAGCACGCCGGTCCCCGACCAGCGCACCCGCAGCGCCGCCGGTCCCTTGGTGTGCCGTACGGCGTTGGCGACCAACTCCGCCGCCAGCAGCTCCGCGACGTCGACCAGTCCGATCAGGCCGTGCATCGTCAGGATCAGCCGGAGGGTGCGGCGGCAGACGGTGACGGCTCTGAGGTCGTTCGGGATGTGGAGGGAGTACTCCCACGGTTCGGATTCGGGCATGCGGAGTCCTTGGGGTAGGTGGGAAGTTGAGGGCGTCGGTGTCATTGCCGCCCGTCACGGCGGAACGGAACGGTGCGCTTCCTCGCCCGGGACGCTGTAGGTATTCGCGTCATCACCGAAAGTAGACCTTAGATTTAACCTGAGGCAAGTGGATCGCGTAATCTGACGCCCGAACGAGTTGCACCGACCGGTGTGTTGAGTGAGGAGCCGTCGATGGGGACCAGGCGTGAGCCAACAGCACGACAGCTACGTCTGGCCGTTGAACTCCGTCGGCTTCGGGAGGCGGCAGGCCTCAGCGCGCGCGAGGCGGCAGCGCTGCTCGGCGTGAACTCGGTGCAGATCAGTCAGATCGAGGCCGGCACCACTGGTGTGAGCGAACAGAGGCTGCGGCGGCTGGCTGCGCACTACGCCTGCACGGACCGCGAGTTGGTCGACGCGCTGGCAGCGATGTCGACGGACCGGGTGCGTGGATGGTGGGAAGGCTACCGCGGCCTCCTGCCCACGGCCTTCCTGGACCTGTCCGAGCTCGAGCACCATGCCACGTTCCGTTGGGACGTGGACTTCCTGCATGTGCCGGGCCTCTTGCAGACCGAGGACTACGCCCGTGCGCTCTTCTCGCGGAGGGTCCCCGAACTCCCCGAGGACGAACTCGAGTGGCGGGTGCGGCACCGCATGCAGCGACGAGTTGTCATCGAGGGCGCGCAGCCCGTCCCGTACGAGGCCCTGGTCCATGAGGCAGCCTTGCGGATCAGAGTGGGCGGCCGGACAACCTCGCGGGCCCAACTCGCTGAAATCCTGGCGCTGTCGGACGCCGAGCACGTGACCGTCCGGGTCATTCCCTTTGCGCTGGAGGACTTCGCGGACATCACCGCCGCCATGGTGTACGCCGGGGGAGCGGTACCGAGGCTGGACACCGTCCTGCGTGACGGTCCGGACGGTGCGGTCCTCGTGGATTCCGAAGCGCGACTCGGAGTGTTCCGAACGCTCTTTCGTAGAGTGGAGGCGGTGTCACTCGACCCCGAGTGTTCGCGTGAGTTCATCCATGGACTGACCAAGGAGCTGTGAGGCGCCCGGTGACTACTCCCGACAACTGGCGGAAGTCCTCTTACTCAGGCAGCGGCGATGGCAACGCCTGCGTCGAGATCGCGGACCTGGGCACGCACATAGCCATCCGTGACTCCAAGTCCCCTTCCCGCACCCCCCTCTCCCTCCCCGCACCCGCCTTCGCCTCCTTCATCAACGCCCTCAAAGAACACTGAGGTCACCTGGCGTCACGCCGGAGCCCTCACCGAAATGGCGTGGCGGAGCATCGCCCTGCCTGCGAGCATCCGTTGCATGCCGACGTTCGACGCACCCGACGGGACCCGACTCGCCTACCACCGGAAGGGATCCGGGGGTGATCGACCGCTGGTCTGCGTTCCCGGCGGTCCGATGATGCCCTCCGCCTACTTCGGCGACCTCGGAGGGCTGGCCGCGCGGCGGGAGCTGGTGCTGCTGGACCTGCGCGGCACGGGAGAGTCGGCCCGGCCCACCGATCTCGCGGGCTTCCGCGTGGACAGGCAGGCCGAGGACATCGAGGCGCTCCGTGTCGCCCTCGGCCTGGAGCAGCTGGACCTTCTCGGTCATTCGGCCTCCGGTGACCTCGTGCTCGCCTACGCGGCCCGGTATCCGGAGCGGGTGCGCTCGCTCGTCCTGGTCTGCGCGCGTGCGCGCACCGCCGGGATCGACTTCCCCGTCGAGCGGCGCCGCGAGGCGCTGGAGCTGCGCTGTGACGAGCCCTGGTACGAAGAGGTCCGGCCGGCCTTCGAGCGGGCGGTGTCCGGGGAGGCGGACGAAGCGGACTTCACGCTGCTCGACCGCCTGTCCTACGGCCGCTGGGACACCGCCGCGCAGGAGCACGCCGCCGCCTGCGCGGGAGTGGTTCGACGAGGAAGCGGCGGGGGCCTACCTTGCTCCGGGCGCCTTCGACGGTGCGGACGCCGCCCGCGCGGCACTGGCCGGGCTGGACGCGCCCGTCCTTGTCATCTCCGGCGCGCTGGACGGCTCCCCGCGTCCGGACTCCGCCGCCGAGGTGGCGGCGCTCTTCCCGCGCGGCGAGCACGTTGTCCAGGCGGGCGCCGCGCACAACCCGTGGGTGGACGGCCCGGACCACTTCGTCCGCACCGTCACCGAGTTCCTGGCCGGTAGCGGCCGAGCCGCCGCAGGCTCCCCGCTCCTCTGACCAGGTCGCAGGCGCCGGACTTCCCTCAGCCGGGTGTGAACTCGTACTGCAGCTCGTACGTCCTTGTGCGAACCGATGCCGCGTCTGTGGAGCAATGCCTCGCAGTGTGCTTGCCCCGCCTGCGTGAGCTGGGCTTTTCGTTCCCCGAGTGAGAGAGCGGGTGTGACCGAACCGCCGCCCTGGATGTCAGTGGCGGCTGCTTACATGAGCCCATGGACACCGTGCACACGACCGCCGCCCTCCTCCCGGACCCCGCCGAGCTCCGCGCGCACCTGCGCGCGCTGGCCGTGCTGGACCAGGCGATCTGCCGCGACCCGCTGTTCTCCCGCTACTCCTTCTCCACCACCTGGGGGCCTGGGACGGAGGCGGCCCTGATGGACAACGGCTCGGGTGACGACTTCTCCGTCCTCTTCACCCCGGCCGGTGTGCTCGTCCGCGGCTTCGACCACGAGTCGGAGATGAGCCCGTACGGCACGGACGACGAACAGGTCTGGCCCGGTGTCATCGACGAGGTGCCCGCCTCGCTGCGCCCGCTCCTGGACGACCCGGCCTTCGTCGACGAGAGCCTCGGCGCCCCGCGGGTCACCGCCTGCCTGTGGTGGGAGACCGGCGGCAGCGCCTGGCGCACCGGCTCGGGCATCGAGTTCCCCTCGGGCAACCCGGACCCGGACGGCTCCGGGCACCTCTTCCGCCTCCTCACCGATCGCTCCCCCGAGGCCGTCCACGCGCACTTCGAGGAGGACTACGGGCGGCCCGTCCCCCTCGACACCGTCCGCCACGTCCTCGCCGGCCACCCCCTGACCCCCGAAGCCGCCCGCGGCCTCAACCCGGCTGCCCTCTCCGACGAGGCCCTGCTCCGCCGGATCGCCGCCGACCCCGAGGTCGAGTCCTACCTCGCCTGCGACGGCGAGTTCGACCTCACGCGGACCGATCCCATCGAGTCGATCGCCCTGCCAGCCGGTCTCCCGGTGGAGCCCGTGGCCGGCTGCAACGCGGGAGGCACCCACTACCTCTGCGGCCCGGCCGGCTCCGACCGCGTCCGCCCCGTCCTCTACACCGACTCCGAGGGCCAGGCTTCCCTCATCGCGGAGTCCCTCGCCGAGGCCCTGACCCTGGCCATCGTCCTCCCCTCCTGGCACGACGCCCTGGCCGGCTTCCGTCCCCCCGCGCTCAACGCCGACTACCTTGAGGACAACCCGGACCACCCCGAGGTCCGCGACCGCCTCCTCGCCGCCCTCCGCCTCCCCCCGGCCACCGAGCCCGAGGTCCTGGCCCGCCTCCTCACCACGGCCGCCCGCACCGTCCCGGACGGCTTCCTCCCTTCGGTCGAGGGCGAGGAGGACGCGGCCTTCGAACCGATGCTCCGTCTGCCGGCCGAGTAGGACAGCCCCGCCGCGCGCCGCCTTCCGGACCCGACGCACCGCTACGGCGAAGCCACCATGGGCTTGTGGTGGAGGGTGTTGGCCGGGCATACCACCTTGGCTGCGGCGACCCCGCTGTACCGATGTTCCCCGAGGCCGGAACACGTGCCAGCCCTCCCGGAGCGGACCTCATCCGGACCGGTTCCGCCGACGTGCGGCGGGAAGACGGGTGATGGTCCCTGACTGTTCAAGTTGCTCCCGGGCGTGCGCGAGCTCCAAGTCGAGCTCGGCGACGATCCGGCGCAACGCGGCGCTGACGGCTTGCTCGTTTGCGAGCTTTTTCGTGACGGCAGCCAGCTTCTCTTTCACCTCGCCGTACGGATCCGTTCTTCGTTTCGCAGGGGTGAGTCGCCAGTCCTTGAACGCCTCAACATCCCGCACCGTCGCGTCGTCCCACGAGCGGCCGATGGCGTCCAGGAAGTCGAACCACACGATCAACGTGTACGCGTACCGCCTCCAGGTCCCGGGCTCGGAGGCCGCCATCTTTCCCTCCCTGAAGAAGAGGTTGACCCGGTGGTCCGGCCGACCAGACGGCGAGAGGATCACGGGAGTGCCATGCCGTGCGCCGTTGCGAGCGGCTCTCTCGTGCAATCTCCCGAACCTCAGGATCGTTGCGGCTGATCTGGGACGGTGAAGTCGTAGAAGTCGACGCTCCAATGCTCCAGAACATCACGGCATTCCGCTGTCCGCGGCCACCCCGGTCGGGCGGCACCCGGTGCACATCGATGCCCACCACATCCCGGCCAACCCTGACAAGGGCGAGCCGGGCCATCGGCATTTCGACTTCCGGTTCGTCTTCCTCGCATCCACCGATGTCGTCGAGTTGCAGACCGAGGAGGTCACAGCAGCCGCATGGCGGGACGCCGGCACCATCGAGGACGAGATGTTGCGCAGGCGCGTACTCGAGGTGCTGCGCTGACTCGCGCAGAAGGAAGGGGCGCCCGGCACGTACCGGGCGCCCCTTCCTTCTGCGTGCGGGATGCGGGATCAGGCCCCCGCGTCCGCCGCCTGGGCGCGCAGCGCGCGTTCCACTCCCGCGCGGGATTCCGAGACGAGGCGGCGCAGGGCCGCGTTGGGGGCCGTGGCCGTCAGCCAGGCGTCGGTCTTGTCGAGGGTTTCGCCGGAGACCTGGATGCCGGGGTACAGGCCGACCGCGATCTGCTGGGCCATCTCGTGCGAGCGGGAGGACCAGACGTCCGCCAGGACCTCGAAGTACCGGTCCGTGTACGGCGCCAGCAGCTCGCGCTGGTCGGTCTGGACGAAGCCGGCGATGACCGCCTCCTGGACGGCGTTCGGCAGCTTGTCGGAGTCGACGACCGACTCCCACGCCTCGGCCTTGGCCTCCTCGGTCGGGCGGGCCGCACGGGCGGTCGCGGCGTGGCGCTCACCGGCCGCCGTCTTGTCCCGCTCGTACTCGGCCGAGATCTCCGCCTCGTCGAACCGGCCCACCGCCGCCAGTCGCTGGACGAACGACCAGCGCAGCTCGGTGTCGACGGCCAGACCCTCGACGGTCTGCGTGCCGGCCAGCAGCCCCTCCAGCAGGTCCAGCTGTTCCGGGGTGCGGGCGGTCGCCGCGAAGGCGCGCGCCCACGCCAGCTGGTGGTCGCTCGCCGCCTCCGCGGACCGCAGGTGGGCCAGGGCGGCATCGGTCCAGCGGGCCAGCAGGGCCTCGCGGGCGGACGGGTCGGTGTACAGGTCGATCGCCAGCTTCACCTGGCGGTGCAGCGACTGCACGACACCGATGTCGGACTCCTTGCCGATGCCCGACAGGACGAGCGAGAGGTAGTCGCGGGCGGCGAGTTCCGCGTCCCGGGTCATGTCCCAGGCGGAGGCCCAGCACAGGGCGCGGGGGAGTGAGGACTCGAAGTCGCCCAGGTGCTCGGTGACGAAGGCCAGGGACTGCTCGTCCAGGCGGACCTTGGCGTAGGACAGGTCGTCGTCGTTGAGGAGGACGACCGCAGGGCGGCGCTTGCCGGCCAGCTGCGGCACGGCAGTCAGCTCGCCGTCGACGTCCAGTTCGACGCGGTCGCCGCGCACCAGCTTGCCGGTCGCCCCGTCGAGGTCGTACAGGCCGACCGCGATGCGGTGCGGGCGCAGGGTCGGCTCACCCTTCGCGCCGGCCGGGAGCGCGGGGGCCTCCTGGCGGATGGCGAAGGAGGTGATGACACCGTTGCCGTCCGTCTCGAACTCCGGTCGCAGCACGTTGATTCCGGCCGTCTCCAGCCACTGCTTCGACCAGGTCTTCAGATCGCGGCCGGAGGTCTCCTCCAGGGCGCCCAGCAGGTCCGACAGGCGCGTGTTGCCGTACGCGTGGCGCTTGAAGTACGCCTGCACGCCCCGGAAGAACTCGTCCTCACCGACGTACGCGACGAGCTGCTTCAGCACCGACGCGCCCTTGGCGTACGTGATGCCGTCGAAGTTGACGAGCACGTCGTCCAGGTCGCGGATGTCGGCCATGATCGGGTGCGTGGACGGCAGTTGGTCCTGGCGGTAGGCCCAGGTCTTCATGGAGTTCGCGAACGTCGTCCACGAGTGCGGCCACTTCGAGGCCGGCGCCGACGCCTGGCAGGCGGCCTCGGCGTAGGTGGCGAACGACTCGTTCAGCCACAGGTCGTTCCACCACTCCATGGTGACGAGGTCGCCGAACCACATGTGGGCCAGCTCGTGCAGGATCGTGGCGGCCCGCACCTCGTACGCGGCGTCGGTCACCTTCGACCGGAACACGTACTGGTCGCGGATCGTGACCGCGCCCGCGTTCTCCATCGCGCCCGCGTTGAACTCCGGTACGAACAGCTGGTCGTACTTCTCGAACGGGTACGCGTAGTCGAACTTCTCCTGGAACCACTCGAAGCCCTGCCGGGTCACCGCGAAGATCGCGTCCGCGTCCAGGTACTCGGCGAGCGAGGGCCGGCAGTAGATGCCGAGCGGGACGGACTGGCCGTCCTTCTCGTAGACGCTGTGCACGGAGTGGTACGGGCCGACGATCAGCGCCGTGATGTACGACGAGATGCGCGGGGTCGGCTCGAAGACCCAGACGTTGTCCCGCGGTTCGGGCGTCGGCGAGTTCGAGATGACGGTCCAGCCCTCCGGCGCCTTCACGGTGAACTGGAAGGTCGCCTTCAGGTCCGGCTGCTCGAAGCTCGCGAAGACGCGGCGGGCGTCCGGCACCTCGAACTGGGTGTAGAGGTACGCCTGGTCGTCGACCGGGTCGACGAAGCGGTGCAGGCCCTCACCCGTGTTGGTGTACGCGCAGTCGGCCTCCACCCGGAGGATGTTGCGGCCCCTGAGCAGACCGGGCAGGGCGATGCGGGAGTCCGCGAAGACCTCGGCGGGGTCGAGGGAGTCACCGTTGAGGGTCACCTCGTGCACGGCCGGAGCGACCAGGTCGATGAACGACTCCGCGCCGTCGCCGTCCTCGGCGACGTCGAAGCGCACCGTGGTCACGGACCGGTAGGTCCCGCCCTCCTGCGCGCCGGAGAGATCCAGGTCGATCTCGTACGAGTCAACGGTCAGCAGCTTCGCCCGCTGCTGCGCCTCTTCGCGGGTCAGGTTTGTGCCAGGCACGCGGTCATCTCCTCGTTTTGTGTGGGTTGCGTCATCCTTCCACGCGGGATCGGGATCAGGGGATGACGGAGCCGGACCATGGGGATACCCCTCTGTCGGGCCGGGCGGCGAGGGCGTGACAAGAGGTCCGAAAGCCGCCAGCGGGCCGAGGGCGGCGGGACGAGAGTGGCCGGTATGACGATCCACACGCTCCACGCCGCGCGGCCCGTTCCCGCACAGGTCGTGACGGAACTGCTGGCCACCGACGACGCCGGCCACCCGGCCGTACCGTTCACCGACGACGAGGGCGGCGCGCCGCTCCGCTGCTGTCTGCGGCGCAGCCGCGTCGGTGAACGGATCGCGCTCGTCTCGTACGCCCCCCTGCGCCGCTGGGCGGTGGAGACGGGCGTGGACCCGGGCCCGTACGACGAGCAGGGACCGGTCTTCGTCCACGCCGGGGAGTGCGAGGGCCCGGAGAGCGGGGACCTCCCCTTCACCCACGCCCACCGCGTCCTGCGCCGCTACGCCGCCGACGGCCGCATCCTGGGCGGGCGGCTGGTGGAGGCCCCGGAGGACTTCGGACCGGCCCTCGACGAGGCGTTCACCGAACCCGGGGTGGCCCTGGTGCACGTACGGGCCGTCGAGTACGGCTGCTTCCTGTACGAGGTGCGGCGCGGCTGACCGTCGGCCCCGTACGACCCGCACGAGAGAGGCGGGCGTCCCACCGGGGACGCCCGCCTCTCACCTCGTCGCCGGCGTCAGCCGCGCAGCTCCGCCGCCACCAGCTCCGCGATCTGCACCGCGTTCAGTGCGGCGCCCTTGCGGAGGTTGTCGCTGGAGACGAACAGCGCGAGGCCGTTGTCCACCGTCTCGTCGGCGCGGATGCGGCCGACGTACGACGGGTCCTGGCCGGCGGCCTGGAGCGGGGTGGGGATGTCGGTGAGGACGACGCCCGGGGCCTCTCCGAGCAGCTCGGTCGCGCGCTCGGCGCTGATCGGGCGGGCGAAACGGGCGTTGATCTGCAGCGAGTGGCCGGAGAAGACCGGGACGCGCACACAGGTGCCGGAGACCTTGAGCCCGGGGATCTCCAGGATCTTGCGGGACTCGTTGCGCAGCTTCTGCTCCTCGTCGGTCTCGTTCAGGCCGTCGTCGACGACGTTGCCGGCCAGCGGCAGCACGTTGAAGGCGATGGGGCGCCGGTAGACGCCGGGCTCGGGGAAGTCGACCGCCGAGCCGTCGTGGGTCAGCTTGTCGGCCTCGTCGATCACCTTCTGCGCCTGGCCGTGCAGCTCCGCGACGCCCGCGAGACCGGAACCGGACACCGCCTGGTACGTGGCGACGACCAGCGCCTCCAGGCCCGCCTCGGCGTGCAGCGGACGCAGCACCGGCATCGCGGCCATCGTGGTGCAGTTCGGGTTGGCGATGATGCCCTTCGGACGGTTCGCGATCGCGTGCGGGTTGACCTCGGAGACGACGAGGGGGACCTCGGGGTCCTTGCGCCAGGCGGAGGAGTTGTCGATCACGACCGGGCCCTGCGCGGCGACCTTCTCGGCGAGCGCCTTCGAGGTCGCGCCGCCCGCGGAGAACAGCACGATGTCCAGGCCGGTGTAGTCGGCGGTGGACGCGTCCTCCACCGTCACGCCGTCCAGCTCCGTGCCCGCCGAGCGGGCCGAGGCGAACAGACGCAGCTCCGTGACGGGGAAGTTCCGTTCCGTGAGGATCCTGCGCATGACCGTGCCCACCTGACCGGTGGCTCCGACGATTCCGACCCTCACGGTGACTCCCTACTGCGTCCTGATACGTACCTGATGTGCCTGGCCGAGGCTCTTCCATGATGCGGCCGACCACGGCCCGCCTGTCCAGTTCTTTGCCGCCTTGCCCGCCCACTGGGACGGCGGAGCAGTGCGCGCGGGTTGCGGACCTTCGGTCGTCGCCCCGCTGAGCTGCAGAAATTCAGCCTACGGGGGTCCCGGACCGCAAGGTCCCCTGCCCGGATCGCCCCCGCCCACACGGAGGTGTGACGTACGCCTCTGCCGCGTCCGGAAAACCCGTGCGAACGTTCCGGGCCCGGATGGCGTCGTAGGAGAAACAGCGTGAGGGGGTGGCCAGTGCTGCGCGGAAGGATCCGGCGCGGCCGGGGGTCGTACGTCGCTGCCGACGACGACCCGCTGGACGCGGCGCAGGAACGCCGGGTGCGGGCGGTGCTCGCACTGGGCGGGGTACCGCAGGCGGACCTGCCGGACGGGGTGCAGCAGGTCCGCCTGCGGTTGCTGGAACGGGCCGCGAGCGGGCGGGAGGCGCCGCGGGACGTCTCCGCGTGGGCGGCCGTGGTCGCCTCCAACCTCGCCATGGACTGGCACCGGGCCAAGCGCCGCCAGGAGCGGATCGGGGAGCGGCTGGCCGCGCTGAGGCCGGCGGACGCGCCCTCCGGTGAGGAGACGAGCGTGCTCTCCCTCGCCGTCGCCCGGGGCCTGGACCGGCTGCCCGACGCACAGCGCCAGGTCGTCGTGCTGCGCTTCTACGCGGATCTGCCGGTGCGCTCGATAGCCGAACAGCTCGGCGTTCCGGAGGGCACGGTCAAGAGCCGGCTGCACTCCGCCGTACGGGCCCTGCGCGCCCGCCTGCACGAGGACGAGGTGGTGTGACATGACCGCCCACGACGAGGCCCGGGACCCGTCCCGCGACGGCCCCGAGTACGACGGTATGGACGCCCTGATGGCCGCCATCCTGGAGGAGCTGCCGGATCCGGCCCGGCGGGATCCGGCGTTCCTGACCGCGCGGGACGCCGCCGTCGCCGACCTCGGGGTCCTGCGTGAGCAGCTGACGCTGATCGGGGACGCCCTCGCCGGCCCGGGGGACGGTGTTCCGGCGGGGCGAGACGCGGCCGCTCGGCCCGGGAAGCGGCCGGACACCCACGCCGGGCCCGAGGGACGCGACCCGGGGACGGATGCCCCGGGGGGCACGGCGCCCGGCCCGGAGTACGGGTCCGCGCCGGTCACCCCCGCCCCGTTGACGGGCCTGCCTTCCCGTCCCGGGGAGGTCGCGGGGTCCAAGGACGGGCCGGGGGACGGCGACCGGGCGGCTGCCGCGCCGTTGGTGCGGCGTGCGGGTGCCCGGCCCCGGACCGTCGGCATCTCCCGTGGTCCCCGCCGCCCGCGTCGCCGGACGGCGAAGGTGGTCCTCGGCGGGCTGGTCGCCGCCGGTGCCGCCGGTCTGGTGCTCGGCATGGGATGGCTCGTGACGCAGGACGGGGGAGCGGCCGGCTCGGCGGACCGCGGTGTCGCCGCGGACTCCAAGGAGGCGGGCGGGGTCCTCTTCGGCAGCCCCCGCTATCTCGCGTGCGCGCGCCTGGTCGCCGAGGGCTCGGTGACGGAGGCGGAGCAGGTGCCGGGGGCCGCCGGCACGGAGCGCGTCACGCTGGAGGCGAGCCGGTACTACAAGGGTGAGGGCGAGGTCACGTTCCTCCGGGACGCCACCGACGGACCCCCGCTGCGCCGGGGCGACCGCGTACTGATCGGCCTGCCCCTCGACGGCGTCCGCCCGGACATGGTGATCGTCGGCGAGCCGGACATCGCCCGCGAGCGGGCCCTGATCACCGCCTCGCTCCCCGAGTCACGCTCCCTGACCTGCGGCTGAGTACCACCGGACACGACGGAGGGGCGGGCGCCCGCATGGACGCCCGCCCCCCTCTGCCGTAGGTCGGACGCTTACGGGACGACCTTCTCGATCGCCACGCTGCCGAGACCCGCGACCGTGCCGCGCTCGTTCACCAGCTGCACGCGCCCGAAGAACGCGCGTCCCTCGGGAGCCGCCGCCGCGACGGTGACGTCGCCGGAGACGGTGGCCGAGTCGCCCGTGCCGAGCTTCACCGGCGCGGAACCGTCGACGGTGACGGAACCGAGCGTGGAGGAGAAGAACACGTCAAGGTAGTCGTAGTCCGTCGAACCGGCCGGGACCGAGTAGCCGTCCACCTTGACGGTGTACGTGCCGGCCGCCGGGGAGGCGATCGACACCGACTCCTCCGAGTCGCCGTCGGCGGACTGGGCGACCTGCTTGCCGGCCTGGTCGTAGACCGTCAGGTCCAGGTCGGCGGCGGTGTCGGAGACGTTGCCGATGGCCACGTCGAGCGACGCGGCGCCCTCGGGCACCTCGACCGTCGTCGTGTGGGTGTCACCCGTGCTGATGGCCGGCCGGTCGGTCTTGGACGAGCCGAGCGGACCGCCCACCAGCTTGCCCTCCAGGGCGGCGAGCTCGTTCGTCACCTTCCAGGAGACAGCGGCCGGCGTGCCGATCTTCGCCTCGGGCACCGTCACGGTCTCCGGGTCGAAGGCCGCGCCGAGCACGGCGACGTCCAGCGTGTACGGGTTGTCGAGCAGCGGCGACGTACGGCGCGACTCGACCTCGATCTCCCAGACGCCCGGCTGCGGGTCCGTGTACGAACGCACGTCGGGGCGGCAGGTGTTGGCCGGGTTGTTGTAGTTCGGGTAGCAGTTGACCGTCGACGTCGGGTCGGCCGGGACGCCGTACGGGTGGATGGCGATGAACCGGGTCTGGCTCGTGGCCTTCAGCCCGCTCATCGCGATCTCCAGCGTCCTCGCGCCCTCGGGCACGGTGACGAAGTAGGAGGTGGTGCTGTTGCGCTGGGCCGTGCCGGACGCGGAGAAGGTGTACTCCAGCGGCGCGGAGGCGACCACGGTGCTCAGGATCTGCCGGTCGACACCCTCGGTGCGCGGGTCGTCGACCTCCAGGATCGCGCTCTTGATGCCGGCCGAGCCGGGCGCGGCCTGGACCTTGACGGTCACCGGCTTGTTCAGCGGCAGCCGGATGTCGTCGTCGCCGAGGATGCGGAAGGTGCGGCCCTCGTTGTTCTCGATGTCCAGCTCGTGCCGCAGGGCACGGTCGGGGCCGGACGTACGGGTGATGGTGATGTCGTACGTCTTCTTCTGGCCGGCCTTCAGGCCGCCCTCACGGTCGTACAGGCCCGTGCCGAAGCCGGGGGTCTTCAGGAACTGGTCGATCGCGGTGTCGACCGGCGCCTTCACCTCGTACTGGTGCGCGGTGGCACCGTCGCGGATGGCGTCCCAGGCGTCCTCGATGTCGATGAGGCCGGCGCCCTCCTCGTAGGCCTGCACGCCGCGGATGTGCTCGGCGGTGGAGGTGAGGGCGGTGCGCAGCGTCACCGGGGTGAGGTCGATGCGCTTCTGCTTGGCGGCGGACAGCAGCAGCGCCGCGGCGCCGGTGGCCTGCGGGGAGGCCATCGAGGTGCCCTGGAGCATGCCGTAACCGGCAGGGAGGCCGTAGCCGGCCTCGGCGACCGGGGCGCCCGGGGCCCAGGTCTGGATGGTGTTGATCGCGGCGCCGGGGGCGGCCAGCGTCGGCGTGAAGCCGCCGTCCTCACGCGGACCGCGCGAGGAGAAGGGCATCATGTCGTACTTGGTCCGCACCTCGGAGCCGTAGTTGGCGGCCCAGGTCTCCTTGGAGACGGTCGCGCCGACGGAGATGACCTTGTCCGCCAGGGCGGGGTCGCCGATGGTGTTGGCGCCGGGGCCGGAGTTGCCCGCGGAGATCACCAGCTGGACGCCGTAGGTGTCGATCAGACGGTTGTAGAGCTCCGCGCGGGCGTTGTTGCCGTCGTTGAGCGCCGGCAGACCGCCGATGGACATGTTGACGATGTCGACGCCGCGCTTGGTGACGAGGTCGATCATGCCCTCGGTGAGCGCCACGTTGGTGCAGCCGCCGGACCAGGTGCAGGCGCGCGAGGAGACGAGCTTCGCGCCGGGGGCGGCGCCGTCCATGCGCCCGCCGAACAGGCCGTTGGCGGCGGTGATGCCGGCGACGTGCGAGCCGTGCGAGCCCTCGATGACACCGATGTTGACGAAGTCGGCCTTCTTGCCGGTCCAGTCGCCGCCGTAGGGGTCCATCGGGACGTCCTTGCGGATCTCCACGACGAACGGCTGACGCTCGGCGACGTCGGTCGTCGGGTCGTCGGTGCCGAAGTACCCGATCTGGAAGCCGTCCTTGTACGGCTTCATCGGGGTGTCGTCGGAGAAGTCCTGGTTGTTGTTCAGGTCGACGCGGACCGTGCCGGCGGCGGCGTCGTAGAGCATGCCCCAGGAGTCGGTGGTGTCGCCGTCGCGGTTGGCGTCGCCGCCCGCGTCGCCGCCGGTGGTGTACGACTCCAGGAAGGAGCTGATCTGGTACGTGCCCGCCGGAGCCGTCCAGGTGGTGCCGCCGTAGGTGAAGGTGGGCCCGGTGACGGAGGAGACCATGGGGCGCCAGGTCCGGTCGTTGTCCACGATCGGGTCGGTCGCCGTCACCCAGTCGACGATCTTGCGCTCGCCGGTGGTGGTCTTCTGCAGCGCGGGGTGGCCGAGGTCCACGCCGGAGTCGAGGATGCCGATGGTGACGCCGCGGCCGTCCGCCTTCGGGTGGTCCTCGACGAACTCGACGGCGCCGGTCTCGAAGGACGGGTTGTACGGGTTCTTCGCGGGGGTCCGCTTGTCAGGGCCGCTGTAGGTGCGCGTGCCCCTGTCCTTGCCCTGGGCACTCTTCGTGGTGTCCGCGCCGGGCGTCGGGTCGTCCAGCGGGATCTCGTCACGCAGGTCGACACCGTGCACGGAGGAGAGCTTGGTGGCGGCGGCGATCGCCGCGTCGGCCCTGCCGGTGGGGACGGTGGCGCGGACGTAGCCGAGCTTGTCGTCGGTCCGGCCGACCGAGCCGCCCTTGACCGCGTCCAGCTGCTCGGCGACCTGCTCGGTCTTGCCGGGAGCGGTGGCGATCATCATCGTGACGTGCTTGGAGCCGTCGGCCTTGGCCTCGGCGAGCAGCTCCGCGTCGTCCGAACCGAGCTTGTCGTGGGCGGACTTGACGTTGGCGTCGGCCGGCGCGGCGGGCGGCGTGTCGGCGGCGAGGGCCAGCGGCACCGGCCCGGCCGCGGAGAGTGCGGCGACGAGGCCGGCGGCCACGGCTATGCGGGCCACGCGTCTGGTGCCCGATATGGGCTCGCGCTCAGGGGAGTTGGTCATCGGCATCCCTTGTAAGTAAAGGAACGATCAGGAGCGACCGGAGCGGATCGGCCCTGGTCGCGACGTTCCGGAACGCAGTCCCGGACGATCGTTGAGCCTTACGCAAGGGGCTGATGTTTGGCGAGGGTTGGCGAGAAGGAAATGGAGGTGTGGGGAAAACCCCCGGTGTATTTATGGGGAGATGGGGTCTGAACCCGACAAGTCGCCCCTGTGTGCGTAGGGTCAGGCGTCCTTCGTGCGCGCGTAGTGCCGGGACGCCTTCGCGCGGTTGCCGCAGGCTGCCATGGAGCACCAGCGGCGGGTGCCGTTGCGCGAGGTGTCGAAGAAGTACAGCGTGCAGGCCTCGTGGGCGCAGGCGCGGATCCGGTCGGGCGCGGTGCTCAGCAGCCGGAGGTAGTCACGGGCGGCCAGCCAGGCCGGCCCCCAGGAGGCGTCGTCGAACTCGGGCCGCTCCCCCGGCCCGTCCGCGGTGAGCGTGGCCCGGATCCGGCCGTGCGCGAGCACGGCGTCCACGGCCGCCGCCGCCGCCCGGCCGGACGCGTCGCCAACGGCTTCCCGCAAGGCGTCCCGCGCCCGGAGTGTGTGCCGCAGGGTCGCCTCGTCGGCGGTGAAGCGGGTGTCCAGTCCGTTGGCGCCGAGCCACATCCTGAGCCCGTCGGTGCCGGTGAGCAGGTCCCGCGCGGCGGCGCCCTTCCCCCACCGCGAGTTGAGCAGGTCGAGCGCGAGTGGCTCGCCGGTGAGCGGTCGCGGGTCGGTGCGGTCCGGGTCGGACATGGGGCTCCCTCCTGACTAACCAGTCAAGGGTACGGGACCGGTTGCACCTCTCCTTCTAACCCTCTACTGTGAGGTTCAACGGTTAGTTCCGCTCCCGCGGGACTCCACGAAGGGACCACGCATGACCCTGCGCACCGGCCACATCGGTCTGAACGTCACCGACCTCGGCAACTCGCTCGCCTTCTACCGGGACGTCCTGGGCTTCCCCCTGATCGGCGAGGGCAAGGAGGAGGGCCGGCGCTACGCGTTCCTCGGAGACGGCCGAAGTCTTCTGCTCACGCTCTGGCAGCAGGCGGACCGGCCGTACGGGGCCGACCGCGCCGGGCTGCACCACCTGGCTTTCGAGGCGGAGTCGATCGAGCGGGTCAGGGAGTACGAGACCGCGCTGCGTGCCCACGGCACCGAGTTCGCCCACGAGGGCGTCGTCGCCCACCACGAGGGCGCGGCCTCCGGCGGCATCTTCTTCCGCGACCCGGACGGCACCCGCCTGGAGATCTACGCACCGGGCGGCGCCGAGGACGCCCCGGCGCCGAGCCAGTCCGCGCCCACCTGCGGCTTCTTCTAGGAAGGACGCGTCCATGACGGAAACCGCGGCCGCGTACCACGCGGGCTCGCGCACGGTGCAGGACCGGGCCGGCGTCCGCGAGAACGCCGACCACGTCGGCCGGTCCATCGGACGGGACATCAAACCGGTGGCCGCGGCGTTCCTCGGCCTCCAGCCGATGCTGGTGATCGGCGCCGCCGCCCCGGGGACGGGCCGGGTGTGGGCCTCCGCGCTCACCGGAACCCCCGGCTTCGTCCGTGCCACCGGCACGCGGCAGATGTCGGTCACCGGCCGGCCGTCCCCGGCCGACCCGCTCGCCACCGCCCTGGCCACCGGGGGGACCCGGGCCGGCACCCTGGCCCTGGACCCGCGCACCCGCCGTCGCATGCGTCTCAACGGCCGGCTCCGGCCCACGCCGGAGGGCTTCGCCGTGGAGGCGGACCGGGTGTTCGCCAACTGCCCCAAGTACCTGCAACGACGCGAGTCCTACGAGACGGTCGGCGACCGCACGCCGGGCCCCGCCCGCCGCTCCGGCGCGCTGACCCGCGCGCAGGCGGGGTTCGTGGCGGACGCCGACACCTTCTTCATCGCCACCGTGCACGGTGGCGGAGCCGACGCCAGCCACCGGGGCGGCAACCCCGGTTTCGTCCGGGTGACCTCGCCGACGGAACTGACCTGGCGCGACTACCCGGGCAACGCCATGTTCCTCACCCTCGGCAACCTGGCCGCCGACCCACGCGCCGGCCTGCTCTTCCTGGACTGGACGACCGGCACGACCCTCGCCCTCACCGGCGAGGCGCACACCGAGTTCGCCCCCGACGGGGAACGCAGGGTCCGCTTCACCGTCGGGGAGGGGGTGGAGACGCCGTGCGCCCTTCCGCTGCGCTGGTCCGCCCCCGCATACTCACCTGCCAATCCGCAGCCCCCGGGTTAACGTCTCACCGTGCGAACGAAGTTGAGGGTGGCGGCCTACGCCGTGGTGGTACGCGACGGTCACCTCCTGCTCGCCCGGTCCCCGGGCCCCGGCGGCATCCGCGAGTGGGTGCTGCCCGGCGGCGGCGCGGAGCACGGCGAGGACCCCTACGACACCGTGCGCCGGGAGGTCGAGGAGGAGACCGGCTACCTCATCGAGGTCACCGGACTGCTCGGCGTGAACTCCTCCCGCCGCACCGTCACCCGCGGCCTCGGTGGCGCCGTCGACCATCACGGCGTACGGCTGGTCTATGAGGGCCGGATCACCGGCGGCGAGCTCCGCGACGAGATCGGCGGCTCCACCGACCTCGCCGCCTGGCAGCCGCTCGACGCCGTCCCCGGTCTGGTCCGGGTCCGCCTCGTCGACATCGCCCTGCGCCTGTGGCGGGAACGCCCGGCGACGGGGCGGGTGGAGCCGGTCGGCGGGTAGCCGCGTGCAGAGGGGCCATGAGAGCCACGGGGTTCATGGAGACCACCGGAGCCGCGGGGCCACGGGGGGGGCAGGCCCCGCTCACCTCCCGGGCCGCACCAGGGGGGTGTTGTCAGGATCGGGGCTCCGGTGAGCGGGGATGGGGGGCCGAGCCGGGCGGGGTCGGACACCCCCTAGCGGGGCAGGACGACGACGTACGCCGCCGGGGTGCGGTCGGTCGCTGCTGCCAGGGCCGTGCGGAGGACCGCAGCCTGTTGGCCCATGGCGTCCCGGAGCCCTCGCGGGGTGATGTGCACGACCGTGATGCCTAGGCGTTCCAGATGCTCTCGCTTGCGGGCGTACTCCGCCCACTCGGCGTCGTCCTCGGGGCGCCGGCCCGGGCGGGGCGCGCGGGTGTCCAGCTCCACCGCCACCGACTGCTCCGGCCAGTACGCGTCCACGCCGCCGAGGAGGGGGCCGCCCGGCAGGCGCAGGCCGACGTTCCAGCACGGGTCCGGCAGGCCGTGGTCGCGCACCATCCGGTAGAGCCGCGCCTCCGCCAGCACCCGGCCCTCGGCCAGCAGCGCGTCCACCGCGTCCACCACGTGCGGCAGGTTCAGCAGCTTCGCGCCGGTCAGCTCCCGCACCACCGCCGCCGGTTCGCAGTGGCCGCCGCGTACCGCCTCCGTGAGCAGTCGGCGGACGACGGTCGCGTCCTGAAGGCCCGCCACCGCGTCGGCCAGTGCGCGCGGCGCCGGCGCCACCGGCAGACCCATGACCTGCTCCGGGACGGGCAGGGCGGAGGTGCGGACGATGCGGGCGCAGCCCGTCGAGCGCAGTCGGCGCAGCCGGGGGACCAGGACGTCGAAGGTCTCCATGGACGGCAGCGGGGGAGCGGAGGCGAAGCCGTGCAGGGTGAGCGCCGCCGGCCCGGTGATCACCGCCTCCCCGAAGGGCGACGCGGGCGGCTGGTCCGCGCCGGGCTGGACGGGGACGCTCACGGTCCGCTCCCGTGCCGCGTACAGCAGCACCGCGTGCAGCCGCTCCTCGCTGGTCGGCGGGCCGGAGTGGAGCAGGACGACGCCCGGGAGGAGCTGCTGCCAGGGCCCACCGGGGCGGCACTGCTCACCGGCCTCCGCGGCCGAGACGCCGTGGGCGCGGAGCTGCGTGTACGTCAGCACGCGGCGTCCGGCACCAATGGAGGGGTGGTGCAGGGGGCGGGGGGAGAGCGGCGTGTTGTGGTTCATGACCGGCAATTTCCCGCCTCCGGCCCGCCTCCGAACCCCTGTTACACGCTCGTCGACAAATGAGGACAAG
The DNA here is from genome assembly GCF_055569765.1 of Streptomyces sp. NPDC031365. Classification (NCBI taxonomy): domain Bacteria; kingdom Bacillati; phylum Actinomycetota; class Actinomycetes; order Kitasatosporales; family Streptomycetaceae; genus Streptomyces; species Streptomyces sp. NPDC031365. The sequence goes on from NZ_JBVIIM010000009.1 coordinate 209,946, forward strand.
CCTGCGCTAAAGGACATGTGTTCGGATACCGAAAACCCCTGGTCCGTTCGGGTGAGCCCCCAGGGTTACGGGCTCGATTGCCCGCGTTCGGTAACGGCCGCGGACACCGGGGCTCCAGGGGCGGGAGGTGACTCCGGCCACCAGGCCGTCACGGGCCAAAGGCCACCGACCCCCGACGCCCCGGTCGGCGTGGGACGCCGGGATGCCGGGTGTGCCTCCCGGATCCGCGCCGGCGTTCCGCCACGGGCGGAGCCCCGGGCCCGGCCCTCCGGTCGTGCGGTGTTCGTGCCGGGTGTCGTGGGCCGGAGGGGCGCCGGTCGGTGCCGTGTGGCCGGTGGGGTCCCGGGCCCGGAATCAGCCCGCCGCCGTGTCGCACTCCTGGCCGCGCAGGGCACGGGCCAGGTCGTCGCGGGACTCCAGGACCAGGCGGCGCAGGGCCGGGGCCGCCCGCTCGTGGGAGGCGAGCCAGGCGTCCGTCGCGTCCAGCGTCGCCCGCGAGTCCTGGAGGGAGGGGAACAGGCCCCGCACCACGTCCATGCCGATCTGGATCGACCGCTCGGTCCACACCCGCTCGATCACCGCGAAGTACGTCTCCGTGTACGGCGCGGTCAGCTCCCGCTGGGACGGCTGGGCGAAGCCCGAGATAGTCGCCTCCACCAGCGCGTTGGACAGCGCGTCCGACTCCACGACCTGCGTCCAGCACTGCGCCTTGACCGACGCCGACGGGCGGGCGGCCAGACAGCGGACGTGGTGCCGCTTGCCGGACGCGGTGTCGTCCCGGGCCAGCTCCTCGTCCAGCCGCTTCTCGTCCGCCACCCCGTGCGCGGCCAGCGGCTCCAGGAACGCCCAGCGCAGCTCCTGGTCCACCTCGAGACCCGGCAGTGTCACCGTGCCGTCCAGCAGCGAGGTCAGCAGCTCGAAGTCGGCCGGCGCGTCGGCCGCGTGGGCGAAGAACCTCGCCCACGCCAGCTGGTGCTCGCTGCCCGCCTCGGCGTCGTACAGCTGGAGCGACGCGCCCTCGGCGAGCCGGCGCCCGGCCTGCTCCCGCCGTCCGGGCGCCGTGTAGTGCACCGCAGCCGACTCCGCCCACGCGTGCAGTGTCTGCAGCACGCCGATGTCGGACTCCCGGCCCGCGAATTTCAGCACCAGTTCGATGAACTCCCGGGCCGGAAGCAGCGCGTCCCGCGTCATGTTCCACAGGGCGGACCAGCACAGTGCGCGGGCCAGCGGGTCGGTGAGCGAGCCCAGGTGTTCCCGCAGCGTCACCAGCGACGTCTCGTCGAAGCGCGTCTTGCAGTAGGTCAGGTCGTCGTCGTTGACCAGCACCAGTTCCGGCGCGTCCGCGCCCGCCAGCTCCGTGACGACCGTACGCGCACCGTGGACGTCCGTCTCGGTCTGCGCGTAGCGTTCCAGCGTGCCGGAGTCCGTCCGCCGGTAGAGGCCCACCGCCACCCGGTGCGGGCGCAGTTCGGGATGCGACTCCGCGGCCTCCTGCACGACGGCCAGCTCGTCGATCCGGCCGTCCTCGTTCAGCAGCACCTGTGGGGTGAGGGAGTTGACGCCCGCCGTCTGGAGCCAGGAGCGGGACCACGCGCTCATGTCCCGCCCGCTGGTCTCCTCCAGGACCGACAGCAGGTCACCGAGGCGCGTGTTGCCGTACGCGTGCCGCTTGAAGTAGCGCCGGGCGCCCTCCAGGAACGCGTCCTGACCGACGTACGCCACCAGCTGCTTGAGCACCGAGGCGCCCTTGGCGTACGTGATGCCGTCGAAGTTGAGCTTGGCGTCCTGCAGGTCGCGGATGTCCGCGGTGATGGGGTGCGTGGAGGGCAGCTGGTCCGCGCGGTACGCCCACGCCTTGCGCCGGTTGGCGAAGGTGATCCAGCCGTCGGTGAAGCGGGTCGCGCCGACCAGTGAGAAGGCACCCATGAAGTCGGCGAAGGACTCCTTCAGCCACAGGTCGTCCCACCACTCCATGGTGACCAGGTCGCCGAACCACATGTGCGCCATCTCGTGCAGGATGACGTTCGCCCGGCCCTCGTACGACGCCCGCGTGACCTTGCCACGGAAGACGAACTCCTCGCGGAAGGTGACCATCCCCGGGTTCTCCATCGCGCCCAGGTTGTACTCCGGCACGAAGGCCTGGTCGTACTTCCCGAACGGGTACGGGTAGTCGAAGTGGTCGTGGAAGAAGTCCAGGCCCTGCTTGGTCACCAGGAAGATGTCGTCGGCGTCGAAGTGCGGGGCGAGCCCCTTGCGGCACATCGCGCCGAGCGGGATCTCCAGGCGCGTACCGTCCTCGAAGACCCGCTCGTAGGTGTCGGTGACGTAGTGGTACGGACCCGCCACCACGCAGGTGATGTACGTCGGGATCGGCTTGGTCTCCGCGAACCGCCACACCCCGTCGGCGAGTTCACCGGCGCCGTTGCTCCACACCGTCCAGCCCTCGGGTGCGCGCACCTCGAAGCGGTACGGGGCCTTGAGGTCCGGCTGCTCGAAGTTGGCGAACACCCGGCGGGAGTCGGCCGGCTCGTACTGGGTGTAGAGGTACACCTCGCCGTCCTCGGGGTCGACGAAGCGGTGCAGGCCCTCGCCGGTGCGGGAGTAGGCGCAGCGCGCGTCGACGACCAGTTCGTTCTCGGCGGCGAGGTCCTCCAGCGCGATCCGCGAGCCGTCGAAGACCTGGCCGGGGTCGAGGTCCCGCCCGTTGAGGGACACGGCCGTCACGCCCGGCGCGATCAGGTCCGCGAAGCTGCTCGCGCCCGGCTCGGCGCAGCGGAACCGCACGGTGGTCACGGAGCGGAAGGTGCGCGGGCCCTCGCCGCTGTTCTCGCCGACCGCCGACCGCAGGTCGAGGGACACCTCGTACCCGTCGACGGACAGCAGTGCTGCCCGCTCCCGGGCCTCGTCGCGGGTCAGGTTCTCACCGGGCACGGGCGGACTCCTCATGCGTCGTCGACATGGATGAACAGCACCGATCCTGCCATGTGCCCCTGACGCGGGGCAGCGGGGAATGGCCGGGACGGGCTCCGGCGTTGTCGCCCACAGGTGCCGCATTCTTGAGGAGTGACATGCCGGACAAGTCTCCCGCCACGCCCGTCGACTTCTGGTTCGACCCGTTGTGCCCCTGGGCCTGGATGACCTCACGCTGGGTGCGGGAGGTGGAGAACGTGCGGGACATCGAGGTCCGCTGGCATCTGATGAGCCTCGCGGTCCTCAACGAGGACAGGCTCGACGAGCTCCCCGAGGAGTACCGCGAGCTGCTCGAGACCAAGGCCTGGGGCCCGGTCCGGGTGGTCATCGCGGCGCAGGAGGAGCACGGCACGGAGGTGCTCGGCGATCTCTACACCGCGCTCGGCACCCGCATCCACAACAAGGACGAGGGCCCGGGCAAGGCGACGGTCGCCGCCGCCCTGAAGGAGGTCGGTCTGCCCGAGTCGCTCATGGAGCACTGGGACTCCACCCCGTACGAGCCGCAGCTGCGCGCCTCCCACCAGGAGGGCATCGACAAGGTCGGCCAGGACGTCGGCACCCCCGTCATCGCGGTCCCCGGCCCCGACGGCCAGGAGATCGCCTTCTTCGGCCCGGTCGTCACCCCGGCCCCGAAGGGCGAGGAGGCCGCGCGCCTCTGGGACGGCACGCTCGCGGTTGCCTCCGTCCCCGGTTTCTACGAGATCAAGCGCAGCCGCACGAAGGGCCCGGACTTCAGCAACCTGTGACGCTCACTTCGGCGGGAGCAGTTTGACCGGCCCGGGGAACGGCCTCATCTGCGTGAACCGGCGCAGGTTCCGGCACTGCTCGCCGGTCTCCGCGTCCAGTACGTTCTCGCAGAGCCAGAAGTCGTACACGGCCCGGAGGCCCAGCTGCTCCTTGGCCCCGGGCTCCTCCTCCCGGGTCAGCTGGCGGTGCCGATGCCGGCCCTTGCACGTCGGGCAGAGCAGCGTCAGTGTCCTCGGTGTCGCCATTGCCCAACCATCACCCGGATCGCCGCATACCGGAAGTCCCCGCGAGTCCTGTCCTCGCGGGGACTTCCCTCTTTCCGCCTGCCGGGTGAACGGCGAGAAGACGATCACGAGGCAGGAGGCTTATTGCGACTTGCTTGCAATTACACTCTAGCGGCGAAAAGGCGCGTTCGTGAGTCCCCGCACAGGAAACGGCCCCGGCGTTCACGCGAGGGCCGCGGCGGAGAGCGCGCAGGCGGTCGGTCCCGGGTGCGTGCCCGCTGCCGGACGTAGCCACTGCGGAGGGTCGCGGTCCGGTTGCCCGGGGGTGGCGTCACGGCACCCCTGCCGCCCGGCGGCCCGTTTGGTGGTTCCCTACAGCCGCCGTGCCCCCTCCGCGTGTCGGCGACACCACCTCACCTCAGTGACCGGCGTCACCTCCTGCCCATGGTTACCCTCCTTCTTTGTCCGGAGCCCACCAAGTCCGTGTTCGAGCCTTTGTTGAGCGCTGACGGTGATCGGCGCGGGTGCGCCGGTATAGCGTCGCGGTGTCCCCAACCGCCCTCACCCCGCGGAGATCCCATGAGCACCGCTTCCGTCACGTCCGCCCGACCCGGACAGGTCCTCGCCGACCTCGTCCCGGCCTCCCGCGTCCGGGACGCCGCGCTCGTGCTCGGCGGCGCCGCGCTCACCGGGCTCGCCGCCCAGATCGCGGTGCCCGTCCCCGGCTCCCCGGTGCCGGTGACCGGCCAGACCTTCGCGGCGCTCCTCGTCGGCACCACCCTCGGCGCCCGCCGCGGCTTCGCCTCCCTCGCGGTGTACGCGCTGGTGGGCATGGCCGGTGTGCCGTGGTTCGCGGAGGGCAAGTCGGGAATGGGGATGCCGTCCTTCGGCTACATCCTCGGCATGCTGCTGGCCGCCGTCGTCGTGGGCGCGCTCGCCCGGCGCGGCGCCGACCGCTCCGCCTGGCGGACGGCGGGCACCATGGTGCTCGGCTCGGCGGTCATCTACGCCGTCGGCGTGCCCTACCTGGCCCTGGCCACCGGTATGTCCGCCTCCGCCGCGATCGCGGCCGGCCTGACCCCGTTCCTCGTCGGTGACGCCCTGAAGGCGGCCCTGGCGATGGGCGTGCTGCCGACGGCCTGGAAGTTCGTCAACAAGCGGTAGTCGCCGAGGGCTCGTGCGGAGGAGGCTCGCCGGTCGCATCGACGGCGAGCCTGCGCGCGTGGTGCCGCCGGCTCCCGTCCGCACGGGCCTCCCCGGCTTCCCGCCCCACCCCTGCCTCTGCCCCGGTCGGCCGACTCCGGCCGGATCGACCCCACGTACGAGCCCGGTCCGCCCGCGAGATCCGTGAACGGACTCTCCCTTTCCGCGCGGGGCACCCCGCGCCGCCGCCCGGTGGCAGCCGTGTCACACTCGACCCATGCGCGTGTATCTCGGCTCCGACCATGCGGGCTACGAACTCAAGAACCACCTCGTCGAGTGGCTCAGGGAAGCGGGCCATGAGCCCGTCGACTGCGGCCCGCACATCTACGACGCCCAGGACGACTACCCGCCCTTCTGCCTCCGCGCCGCCGAGCGGACCGCCGCGGACCCGGGCGCCCTCGGCATCGTGATCGGCGGCTCCGGCAACGGCGAGCAGATCGCCGCGAACAAGGTCAAGGGCGTACGGGCGGCCCTGGCGTGGAGCGAGGAGACGGCGGCACTGGGCCGTCAGCACAACGACGCCAACGTCGTCGCGGTGGGCGCGCGCATGCACAGCCAGGACGAGGCGACCAAGTTCGTCGAGACCTTTCTGAGCACACCGTTCTCGGGTGACGAGCGCCACATCCGCCGGATCGACATGCTCTCCGCCTACGAGACCACCGGCGACCTCCCCCCGGTCCCGGCCCACCACCCCCAGCAGTAGACGGCGGCGGAACGCGGGACGAGGAAGCGAACGAGGGGGGGACCCGTGCCCGAGGGGCACACGATTCACCGGCTGGCCAAGGACTACGCCGACGCCTTCGTGACCGGCGACCCCCTGCGCGTCACCAGCCCCCAGGGCAAGTTCACCGACGCCGCCGCTCTCCTCGACCGCACCCCGCTGCACACCACCGACGCCCACGGCAAGCATCTCTTCCTCGGCTTCGGCGACCCCGAGCCCGAACACACCGACTGGGTCCACATCCACCTCGGCCTGTTCGGCAAGGTCACCTTCGGCCCGGCCCCGGCGCCGCCGCCCACGGACACCGTCCGCCTCCGCGTCGCCGACGACACCTCCTACGTCGATCTGCGGGGCCCCACCACCTGCGCCCTGATCACGGACGGCGAGAAGCGGGCGGTACACGACCGCCTCGGCCCCGACCCGCTCCGCCCGGACGCCGACCCGGCCCTCGCGTACCGGAGGATCAGCCGGAGCCGTACGACGATCGCCGCGCTCCTTATGGACCAGAAGGTCATCGCCGGCGTGGGCAACGTCTACCGCGCCGAGATCCTCTTCCGGCACGGCATCGACCCGTACCGCGCGGGCCGGGACATCAGCCCGGCCCAGTGGGACGCGATCTGGGCCGACCTGGTCGCGCTCATGCGCGAGGGCGTCCGCGACAACCGCATCGACACCGTCCGCCCGGAACACACCCCCGAGGCGATGGGCCGCCCACCGCGCGTCGACGACCACGGCGGCGAGGTGTACGTCTACCGCAGGGCGAACCTGCCCTGCCACCTCTGTGGCGGCGAGATCCGCACCGCCGGCCTCGCCGCCCGCAACCTCTTCTGGTGCCCCGCCTGTCAGCGGCCCTGAGCCCTCAGAAGCCGTGCGGCAGCCACGGCGCCCGGCCGCTCCCGAACGCCAGGGACGCCTCCGCCAGCGCGTCGCGCCGCAGTTCACGCACCCGGCCGGCCGCCCCGAGCGCCAGGAGACTCACCCCACCCAGATACGCGGCGCCCAACTCCCGTACCGACAGGGCGAGATCGGCGGCATCCTCCGTACGCTCGCAGGACGCGCCCTTCGCGTCCCCGCTCAACCGCCAACGCCCCGTGTTCCAGGGGCAAAAGGCGTCCTCCACCTCGAACACGACGTCCACCGGGGCTTGATACGTCCGCGCCCGGAGGGCCGCGCCGACGTCCACCAGCCGTATGTACAGCGCATCCCGCAGCCGCGGCCGGCACCGCCGTATGTCCGACACCAGGAACTGCCAGCTCTCGTCGACCGGCCGCCCCCGCGCCACCAGCGTCGACGTCAGGTCGATGTCGAACAGGAAGCGCCACAGCGCCGCGTCCGCAGCCGGATCCAGCGCCTCCAGACTGCTGAGGAGCACCTCACCGTCGGGCCCGTCCGGGCCCCAGGACGGCTTCACACGGAACCGCGCGTACCCGACCGTCTCGCCGTCCCGCTCGGCGACCACGCACTGCAGCGGCGACGCCCCGCCCCGCTCGCTCTCCGGGTCGAGCACCCCCAGCCGCTCCCAGCCCGGTCCTCGCGCCAGCATTCCCGGGCGGTCCGGCACCAGTTGGGCGTAGACCGCCTCGCAGGCGTCCAGCACATCGGCGGGCGCCGCATACCGCAGCCGTACGTCGTCGGTGCCGGCCGGCACCGACAGTCCCGTGCGCCGGGTGTCGATCTCCGCGTCCGTCTGGAAGGTGGCCGCCCCGTATCCGAACCGGCCGTAGATCGCCGGCTCGGACGCCGTGAGCACCGCCAGCGGCTCGCCCCAGGAGCGGACGTCGTCCAACTGCCGCCGCATCATCGACGTCAGCACCCCGCGCCGCCGGTGCGTGGCGGCGACGCTGACCATCGTGACACCCGCGGCAGACACGGACGCGCCACCGGGCACGGTCAGGCGGAAGGAGAAGGCGCCCGCCGTCCCCACGCACTCCTCGCCGTCCCAGACGCCCAGGAAGCGGTCGAACTCGGTGAGCGCGTTCCACAGTTCCCGCTCCTCCTCCGCCTCCGGGGGCCCGCCGAAGGCACGGATGAGGTTCGCGTACGACGTGTCCCATTCATCCGGCTTCAGCACCCGGAGTTCGATCGCGGGGCCCGTCTGCTCGTTCGCCATGGGCCCATGCCTACCAGGGCGGTGCGGGACGGGCGAGGGAATTTCTCCCTGGCGGCCCCATGGCGGCTCCCCGTGAAGTTCACTGTGATTCCGGTCCCCGTCAGGGGGGACAACCAGGACCTCCCGTGCCAAGCGGCCGGTCCGATGGATAGGGTCCCGAACTAATGGCAGCAGGACGAGAGCGGCGCGCGGAAGCCGACACGTTCACGGCCCGGTTGAAGAAGCAGTGGCACCGGGCCCGCGTCGGCGTGCGCCGGGCCGCCGTCGACTACTTCCGCGGGGACGGCTCCGACTGGATCGCGCTCGTCGGTCTGCTCCTCACCGTCCCGCTGATCACGGCCGGAACCCTCGCCAACTCCGTGTGGTGCGCGCCGGCCGCACTGGTCATCCCGATCGTCGTGGGCGGCCTGCTGCTGCGTCCGGCGAGTCTGCTCGGCCTGTACGCGGCGGCGGCGACCGCCCTCATCGTGGAGGCGGTACGGCTCGGCCCCTACACCGAGGGCGCGGCCCGGGTCACCCCCGGCGTGGTCCTCGTCGTCGCGGCCTGCGGCTTCTTCGGACTGCTCGTCGCCCAGTTCCGCAGCCGGGTGGGTGTGCCCTGGCGGCGCGGCGGCACCATGCTGTTCGACCTGCGCGAGCGCATCCGGGTGCAGAGCAAGCTGCCGAAACTCCCCGACGGCTGGCACCGAGAGATGGCCCTGCGCCCGGCCGGCGGACAGTCGTTCTCGGGTGACTTCGTGGTCGCGGCCCGGACCAACGGCGGGCGCACGCTGGAGGTCGTCCTGACGGACGTCTCCGGCAAGGGCATGGATGCCGGTTCGCGTGCCCTCTTGCTGTCGGGCGCCTTCGGCGGTCTGCTCGGCAGCCTCCCGCCGCACGCGTTCCTCCCGGCCGCCAACGGCTATCTGCTCCGCCAGGACTGGGACGAGGGCTTCGCCACCTCCATCCACCTGGTGCTCGACCTGGACTCCGGTGACTACGAGCTCTACTCCGCCGGGCACCCGCCGGGCCTCCAGCTCAGTGCGGGCAGCGGCCGCTGGGAGGAGAAGGTGGCCGACGGTCCCCTTCTGGGCGTGTACGACGGTGCCCAGTTCGACTCGGTGAAGGGCTCGCTGCGGCCCGGCGACGTACTGATGCTGTTCACCGACGGCCTGGTGGAGACCTCCGACCGGGACATGGTCGAGGGAATCGACCGCCTCACCGGTGAGGCCGACCGGTATGTCGCCGGCGGCTTCCACGGCGCCGCCTGGCATCTCATCGAGTCGGTCGCCAAGGACGTCAACGACGACCGGGCCCTGCTGCTCATAAGCCGGAAGGGCCCGGCGGCCGCCGCCGCCCGCTGAACCCCCGCGGGGGACACTGGACGGATGACCGAGACACCGCGCACCCCGCTGACCCCGGACCGGGTGGAGGCCGTCGCCCGCGCCGCGCACGCCGGCCAGACCGACAAGGCGGGCCGGCCCTACACCGAGCACCTGCGGGCGGTCGCGGAGGGCGTACGGTCACGGGGCGGCGACGAGGAGCAGATCGCGGCGGCCTGGCTGCACGACGCCGTCGAGGACGGAACAGTGGCTCCGCGAGGCCGCGCTCACCCGGCGGACCAAGGACATCGTCCTCGCGGTCACCAAACGGTCCGGGGAGCCGCCCGAGGCGTACGCGGCCCGTATCCTCGCCACCCCCGGCGCGCTGCTGGTGAAGGAGGCCGATCTGGCGCACAACGCCGACCCGGCCCGGCTCGCGGTCCTCGACGGGACCACCCGGAAACGACTGACCGAGAAGTACGCGCGGATGCGCGCACTTCTCGGCCTGAATGAGTGAGACGGAGGGGACGTCAGACCAGGACCCTCTCGCCCGGCGTGCGCACCTCGGTGTTCTCCCGCTGCGCGCCGCGGGCCGTCTCGGGCGGGTCCTGCCGGAAGGCCCACGCCATCTTCGGCTCCACCACGCACCGCAGGGCCCGCTGCACCGGCCGGGTGCACAGGACCGTGACGACAGCGGCCGCCAGGACGGTCAGCCCGATCGCGCCGAGCGGCTCCCGCAGTACCGGGTGGTCGAACCAGCCCGCGTAGTTGCCCGCCTTCACGAAGAAGGCGTGCAGCAGGTAGCCGTAGATCGTGCCCGCGCCGAGCGCCGTGAACCACATGTGGCGGCGGGGCACCCAGGCGAAGAAGCAGACGGTCAGCACCAGCGAGCAGCCGAGCGTTCCGAACACCATGACCGGGCCCGCCCACCACGGGGCGCCCAGCTCCTCCGCGGCGCTGCTGTGGTAGAGCCAGCCGAGCCTCATGTGCGGCATCGACCACCAGGCGACGACGGTCGCCACGGCCAGCACCGGCAGGGACATCAGACGGACCGAGCGGCGCTGCACGCGCTGGAAGTGCTCGGGCCGCAGCATCAGGCCCAGCACGAAGAACGGCAGGAACTGAAGCACCCGCTGAAGTTCCAGGTCGTCACCGATCCGGGGTGACACGGAGCCCAGTGCGGCGAGGGCCAGCGAGACCGCCAGCGGATGGCGGATCGTCTTCCACACCGGAGTGGTCATCCGCCAGACGACCAGCGCGCACAGGAACCACAGGTGGTACGTGGGGTCCAGCAGCGTGATGCCGTGGTCCGGGTCGTCGTTCCCGTAGCGCTGGAACAGGGAGTAGGCGGTCTCGAAGACGACGTAGGGGACGATCACACCGGTGACCAGCCGCTTGACGTGCTTGGGGCGCAGGTCGAAACTGCGCGAGAAGTAGCCGGAGATCAGGATGAACGCCGGCATGTGGAAGGTGTACACGACGCGGTACGCGGTCTCCAGGGCCCCGTCGTCCAGGATCTGTCCCCAGGCGTGGCCCACGGCCACCAGCACGATCGCCAGGTACTTGGCGTTGTCGAAGAACGCGTCGCGTTGTCTGCCGGACGGCGCCGGCCGGTCGTTCTCCTTGTGCGTCGTGCGCGGGCTCGGCACTCCGTCCGCCGGCGACTCGACCGGGGGGAGCGGCGTTCTGTGGTTGCCGTAGGTTCGCGGCGAGTTCGTCACTGACCCTCCCGGCAGGGACTCGGGGAGGCGATCGGTGAGCTCGCTGCGCTTGCGGGGGACGAGGCAGCGTGAAACATCTGAGGCACCCTAGCGTTGTCCGTGGGATTTCGTAAAACGCCCGACGTCATTCCTGTTATTCGATCCGGATACCCCGGATCGAGGAAAGTGCGCAGACGGGTGAGGTGATGGTCAACACATCACGTACGGACGAGGCCTGACTGCCGTGAACAACCGTACTTGTCATGATTGTTCCGGACTAAGTCATGCATAAGACCGGCAGGCGACTCCGGCGATATGTCCGTCTTCGCGTGACTTCCGGGACCCGACCGCAAGGGTGTTGAGGTATCCGCGGCCACAATTCGAATTACCTGCGAACGCGTTGTGTGGAGACGGAAACGATCCTCTTGAATTCCCTGTGCGGGTGTGCCTTCGAATTGTCGTGCGACACGGGGCCGTTGGTGCGCGCGGGCGGGTCCGGGCGCCCGCGCCCGGACACTGTGGGGCGGACGATGTGTCAGCCGCCGCATAGGGGGCTCATGTTGGTGGCACGATGGTTCTGGCGGGGTGCGCGGGGTCGCGTCGCCCGGGCCGGGGAAGCGGAACCGACCAAGGGTGTGATCAGTTGTGGCCATTTCACTGTCAGTGGTGCTGCTGTTGGCGATCATTCTGGTGGTGTTGCTGAGAGGCGGCTCCATCAAGGCCGGGCCGGCGATCGTCGCCGTCCTCTTCGGCTTCTTCCTCGCCTCGACCGGCATGGCCGACGACATCCAGCGGTTCCTGGACTCGATAGCCGAGATGGTCAACTCGATCAGCTTCTGACCGCGCCCCGCCCGCGTCGCGGTGCCCCCACGCGTACCCGTCCTGACCCGGCAAGACGATGACCTGCGCGTTCTCGCGACGCTCGCCGGGCTCCCCGTTGTTCCCCGCGCCGTGCCGCCTCATCGGGCCCGTACGGGGCACAGGTGCCGCCTGCGGGCTCTCCGGCGGGCGTCGGCCCCTCTCGGGGGTGCGACGCCCCTGTTCGACCGTCTCGGAGGCGCTGCCGCAGTCCCGGCTGCCGACGGTGGTTCACCATCCGTCGGAACCGGCACCGGGGCTCGAAGCGGGCTGTGCGGGCCGGCTGCCGCCGGAGCCGTGGCGTTCGGCGAGCAGCCGCTTGCGACAGCTTCTGCGCCGAAGGGCGGTGACGAGGGCGACGGCGGCGCCGACGCTGACTCCGAGCACCGGGAGAAGGACGGCCGGTATCAGCCGGATCCCGAACGCGGCAAAGCCCCCGGGGTCCCCGATGGCGTACCGGGACGGCCCCTGGGAGGTGCAGGTGACCTCGTAGTCGCCTGCCCGCCGCACGTCGATGGTGTAGAGCGGGTTCCAGGTCGCGTCGCGGGTGAGGAACACGTCGATTCCCGGCCCGGTGAGACCGGGGTCGCCCGGACCGGTGATGTTGCACGCCTGGCGGAAGGACGGGCCTCGATCCTTGATCCAGATCGCCTTCTCGTGTTCCGGGTCGAGCCGCAGGGTGACGGTGTCGCCGTTGGCGAACTGGTTGTCCGTATCCACCGCGTTCATCACGTTCTCGAACCGATACACGCCGATGGCCACGCCCAGCACGATCAGCACGACGGAGATCGCGGCCGCTGTCGCATACCAGTGACGGCCGGGCCGGAGTTCGTTCGCCGGTATCCGCGGTGACGGTAAGGGCTGCATCGGCACACCCTAGATCACCCGTGCTGCCCGGTACCCGCCCCGTTCTCCGGGCCCACTCGCCGGCACGTGCGAACGGCGACCCTCTCTCCCTGCCGCGATCGTCCCTGCCGCGATCGCCCGGCGCACGCCGGGGACACGACCGACTGATCGGGCCCCGGAAAGCGCTCAGGGCCGGGTCGGAGGAATGATCCTCCGACCCGGCCCTGAGCCGTACAGAGCGGGCGACGGGAATCGAACCCGCGTAGCCAGTTTGGAAGACTGGGGCTCTACCATTGAGCTACGCCCGCACGGAGCGCGCCGCGCGTCGGACGGCCGCGGCACTGACAGGCATCGTAGCGGGTTGTACGCCCTTGTCGCACACCCCGTTCCCGGACCGCCGCCGGTGCCGCACCACGCCCGGGAAATGCGGCGGCCGTACCGCCTGGGTGCATGTACCCTACGTGTCGCACCAGACGGGGTGTGGCGCAGCTTGGTAGCGCGTCCGCTTTGGGAGCGGAAGGCCGTGGGTTCAAATCCCGCCACCCCGACCAGCCACCTGCCTCGCGCATCGGTGATCGCCTTTTGGGTGCCGTAGCCGCTGCCGTTACTATGCAAGCTGCGCGCCCTGTGTGTCTCTGAAGTCCTCCGGGCGGCGAATCGGCCGGACCGCTCTGGTCCCGGCAGAACCCGTGAAGTCAGCCACAAGGAGACCGAACCGTGAAGAGCGCCGTGGAGACCCTGAACCCGACTCGGGTTCGGCTCACTGTCGAGGTGCCCTTCGAGGAGCTCAAGGACAGCCTCGACGCGGCGTACAAGAAGATCAACCAGCAGGTCACGGTGAAGGGCTTCCGTAAGGGCAAGGTCCCGGCCCGGGTCATCGACCAGCGTTTCGGCCGCGGTGCGGTGCTGGAGGAGGCCGTCAACGACGCCCTCCCGAAGTTCTACACGAACGCGGTCAACGAGGCGGAGCTGAACCCGCTGGGCCAGCCCGAGGTCGACATCACGGAGCTGAAGGACGGCGAGACGCTGAACTTCACCGCCGAGGTCGACATCCGCCCGGCCATCGAGATCCCGGACTACTCCGGCATCGAGGTCGAGGTCGACGCCGTCGAGGTCGGCGAGGAGGACGTCGACAAGGCCGTCGAGGAGCTGCGTGAGCGCTTCGCCTCGACCTCCCCGGTCGAGCGTGCCGCCGAGGACGGCGACGTCGTCACCCTCGACCTGGAGGCCAAGGTCGACGGCGAGGTCCTCGAGGACGGCGTCGCCAGTGGCGTCTCGTACACCATCGGCTCGGGCGAGCTGCTGGAAGGTATCGACGACGCCGTGAAGGGCGTGGAGGCCGGTGGCGAGGCCACCTTCACCTCCGAGCTCAAGGGCGGCTCGGCGGCCGGCAAGGAGGCCGAGGTCACCGTCAAGGTCACCCAGGTCGCCGCGCGCGAGCTGCCCGAGCTGGACGACGAGTTCGCGCAGCTCGCCTCCGAGTTCGACACCCTCGAGGAGCTGAAGGCGGACAGCCGTAAGCGCCTGGAGAACATGAAGCAGTACGACCAGGCCACGCAGGCCCAGGAGCGCGTCCTGGAGAAGCTCCTCGAGCTGGTCGAGGTCCCGGTCCCCGAGAAGCTGCTCGATGACGAGATCAACACCCGCAAGCACAACCTCGAGCACCACCAGCTCGGCCAGATGGGTCTCGACCTCGCGAAGTACCTGGAGATCCAGGGCAAGACCGAGGAGGAGTTCGACACCGAGACCCGTGAGGCCGCGGTCAAGGGCATCAAGACCCAGTTCGTCCTCGACGAGCTCGTCAAGCAGGAGAAGCTGAACGTCAACCAGGAGGAGCTCACCGAGCACCTCATGCGGCGCGCCGCCTCCTCCGGCATGTCCCCCGACCAGTTCGCCCAGGCCGTCGTCGAGCAGGGGCAGGTCCCGCTCCTCGTCGGTGAGGTCGCCCGCGGCAAGGCCCTGGCCGCCGTGGTCGAGAAGGCCACGGTCAAGGACACCAACGGCGAGATCGTCGACCTCGATGACGAGGAAGAGGACGAGGCCGCCGAGACCGTCGAGACCACCGAGGCCACGGACGCCACCGACGCCACGGACGCCGCCGAGGAGAAGACCGAGGGCTGACCCTCGCCTCACCTCTGCCGTAATCAACAGGGCCCCGGAGCGCACACCAGCGCACACCACTCCGGGGCCCTGCCGTCCGCCCGGCCGACCCCCGCTCCCGGGGACCACCCCGTCCGGCGCAGGCGCAGCCGCCCCAGGGGCGCGGGGAACTGCGCGACCGGCCCCCCCCGCCGGGCCCGCACCCGCCCACGCTCCCGGGGGACCACCCCGTCCGGCGCCCCTCGCGCAGCCCCGTGCCCCCGCCGCCGGCGCAGGCGCGACCGCCCCAGGGGCGCGGGGAACTGCGCGACCGGGCCCCCACCGGCCCGCACCCGCCCACGCTCCCGTGAGCCCACGGCGAGAAGGCATCCGGCGCTCCCCGCGGAGCACATCGCGGAGTACGCCTCTCTACGCCCCCGGCGAACACCCCGGTTACCGGGATTCCCCGGCGCAGCCCCCGCGTTAGGGTCCATGAATACGAGGGCAGGGGAGTCACCGAATACGGCTCCAGCCCCGCAGGGAAACGTGAGACGGCCCGGCGCCGTCGTAAGACGAGCAGGTGGATACGTGACGAATCTGATGCCCTCAGCCGCCGGCGAGCCCTCCATCGGTGGTGGCCTCGGCGACCAGGTCTACAACCGGCTGCTCAACGAGCGGATCATCTTCCTCGGCCAGCCGGTCGACGATGACATCGCCAACAAGATCACCGCACAGCTGCTGCTCCTTGCCGCCGACCCGGACAAGGACATCTACCTGTACATCAACAGCCCCGGCGGCTCCATCACGGCCGGCATGGCGATCTACGACACCATGCAGTTCATCAAGAACGACGTGGTGACGATCGCCATGGGCCTGGCGGCCTCCATGGGCCAGTTCCTGCTGAGCGCCGGCACCCCCGGCAAGCGCTTCGCGCTGCCGAACGCCGAGATCCTGATCCACCAGCCGTCCGCCGGTCTCGCCGGTTCGGCCTCCGACATCAAGATCCACGCCGAGCGGCTGCTGCACACCAAGAAGCGCATGGCCGAGCTGACGTCCCAGCACACCGGCCAGTCGGTCGAGCAGATCACCCGCGACTCCGACCGCGACCGCTGGTTCGACGCCTTCGAGGCCAAGGAGTACGGCCTCATCGACGACGTGATTCCCACGGCCGCCGGTATGCCGGGCGGCGGCGGCACCGGGGCCTGAGCGGGCCGCACGGAGCCCTGTGGCCCCGCACACGCCCCTCCGGGCCCCCGGCCCGGTGAACCAGCCCCAGCAGCCCCAGCCGACCGCCTCAGCCCTCTTCCAGGAGACACCGTGAACGACTTCCCCGGCAGCGGCCTGTACGACCGTACCCGCGCCGAGCACACCGGCCGCGCCGAGTACACCGGCCCCGCGGCCGAGTCCCGTTACATCATCCCGCGCTTCGTCGAGCGCACCTCGCAGGGCATCCGCGAGTACGACCCGTACGCGAAGCTCTTCGAGGAGCGGGTGATCTTCCTCGGCGTCCAGATCGACGACGCCTCCGCCAACGACGTCATGGCGCAGCTGCTGTGCCTGGAGTCGATGGACCCCGACCGGGACATCTCGGTCTACATCAACAGCCCCGGCGGCTCCTTCACCGCGCTCACGGCGATCTACGACACGATGCAGTACGTGAAGCCGGACATCCAGACGGTCTGCATGGGCCAGGCGGCCTCCGCCGCCGCCGTCCTGCTGGCCGCCGGCACGCCCGGCAAGCGCATGGCGCTGCCGAACGCGCGCGTGCTGATCCACCAGCCGTACAGCGAGACCGGCCGCGGTCAGGTCTCCGACCTGGAGATCGCCGCCAACGAGATCCTCCGGATGCGGAGCCAGCTGGAGGACATGCTCGCCAAGCACTCCACCCGGCCGCTGGAGAAGATTCGCGAGGACATCGAGCGCGACAAGATCCTCACGGCCGAGGACGCGCTGGAGTACGGGCTGATCGACCAGGTCATCAGCACCCGGAAGATGGACAACTCCAGCCTGCGCTGACGCGCGGCGGGGTGTAACGTCTGCCGCCCCTTGGCACGGTTTGGCACGGTCCACGTCAAAGTGAACCGTGCCAAGGGGGGCCCGAACGGGGGGCCAGGCAAGGTACCGTCGGACATAAGGCAGCACCAGGAGCCGCCGGACACGGACGTCCGGTCGGCTCCCAGGCGAAGGGGAAGCACACCGTGGCACGCATCGGTGACGGCGGCGATCTGCTCAAGTGCTCGTTCTGCGGCAAGAGCCAGAAGCAGGTCAAGAAGCTCATCGCAGGGCCCGGTGTGTACATCTGCGACGAGTGCATCGATCTCTGCAACGAGATCATCGAGGAAGAGCTTGCGGAGACCAGTGAGGTCCGCTGGGAGGAGCTTCCCAAGCCCCGCGAGATCTACGAGTTCCTCGAGAGCTACGTGGTCGGGCAGGAGTCGGCCAAGAAGGCCCTCTCCGTAGCCGTGTACAACCACTACAAGCGCGTCCAGGCCGGTGAGAACGGCGGCGCCCAGAGCCGCGAGGACGCCATCGAGCTGGCGAAGTCCAACATCCTCCTGCTGGGCCCCACGGGCTCCGGCAAGACCCTGCTGGCCCAGACCCTCGCCCGCATGCTGAACGTCCCGTTCGCGATCGCCGACGCCACGGCGCTCACGGAGGCGGGATACGTCGGCGAGGACGTGGAGAACATCCTGCTGAAGCTGATCCAGGCGGCCGACTACGACGTCAAGAAGGCCGAGACCGGGATCATCTACATCGACGAGATCGACAAGGTCGCCCGCAAGAGTGAGAACCCGTCGATCACCCGCGACGTCAGCGGTGAGGGCGTACAGCAGGCACTGTTGAAGATCCTCGAGGGCACCACGGCCTCCGTCCCGCCGCAGGGCGGCCGCAAGCACCCGCACCAGGAGTTCATCCAGATCGACACGACGAACGTGCTGTTCATCGTGGGCGGTGCCTTCGCCGGGCTGGAGAAGATCATCGAGGGCCGGGCCGGCGCCAAGGGCATCGGCTTCGGCGCGACGATCCGCTCCAAGCGGGAGATGGAGAACAAGGACCAGTTCGAGCAGGTCATGCCCGAGGACCTGGTCAAGTTCGGCATGATCCCCGAGTTCATCGGCCGGCTCCCGGTCATCACGAGCGTCCACAACCTGGACCGCGAGGCCCTCCTCCAGATCCTCGTCGAGCCGCGCAACGCGCTCGTCAAGCAGTACCAGCGCCTCTTCGAACTCGACGGCGTGGAGCTGGACTTCGAGCGCGAGGCACTGGAGGCCATCGCCGACCAGGCCATCCTCCGCCAGACCGGCGCGCGCGGCCTGCGCGCCATCATGGAGGAAGTCCTCCAGGGCGTGATGTACGAGGTCCCGTCCCGCAAGGACGTCGCCCGCGTGGTCATCACCGCCGACGTGGTCCTCTCCAACGTCAACCCGACCCTGATCCCGCGCGACGCCCGCGGCCGGGGCTCCGGCGAGCAGAAGACGGCGTAACCGCCGCGGCGGTCACAGCAACGCGGAAGGGGCCCCGGTCGACGACCGGGGCCCCTTCCGCGTGCGTAGGGCTGGTACGGCTCAGGCCTTGACCCGCGCGGCGGCGCGCAGTTCGGTGGCGAACGCGGCGACGTCGTTCGTGGCGAGGCCGCCGCTGCCCCCCTTCTGTGCCGCGGCCAGGTCCAGTCCGTTGACCACGCCGTAGGTGCTGTGGTCGGCCCACACGCACACCGGCATCTCCACCTTGGTGTCACCCTCGGTGATCGTGGCCGTCTGGCACTTCATGACGGCGCCGTCGAGACCGTCCGGCTCGACCGTCTCCGGACTGCCCGCCCAGGTGACGGCCTCCGGCTCACCCGCGTTGTCGCCGGTGTCCTCGGAGTTCTCGTGGGCGTTGACGAAGGCCTTGTCGATGGAGCCCTCCGGGTCGCCGATCTCCCCGTAGGCGCCGTTGAACGCCATGGCCTTGCCCAACTGGGTGGACGAGCCGCTGGCGTAGGACGCCTTCACCACCGTGCCGCCCTCGATGCCGATCTTCTTCAGATCGGCCTTGGAGTTGGTACCCGTCGGGCCGCCGTCACTCGAACCGGACGAGCCGCCGCCCTTCTTGTACTCGCCGACCGAGGCCGGCGGCTTCAGCGTGTGCGGCCCGTCGTTCGCGATGTCCGCACCGCCGCCCCCGCCGAAGACGAAGTACGCGCCGACCCCGATGGCCGCGACGACCGCGACCGCGCCGATGATCAGCCCGGTCTTCCTGCCTCCGCTGCCGCCGCCCGGAGCAGGCGGCTGCGGGGGCATTCCGTACTGCGGCTGCTGCCCGTACTGCGGCTGCTGCCCGTAACCGGGCTGACCGGGCTGGCCGGGCGGGGGTGCCTGCGGGGGATAGCCGTAACCGGGCTGCGGAGCCGGCTGCCGGCCGTAAGGTCCCTGCGGGTCGTACGGCCCCGGTTGCCGGGGCTGTCCCCCGTACGGACCCGGCTCGTTGTGGCCCATGTCTCGGTTCCCCCTCCAGATGCTGATGCGCTGCCGGTCAGGCCTTGGTGCGGACCTCGTTGCGCAGCTTGGTGGTGATGTCCGCCGCGGCGCTCTTGGTGATGTCCTTGGTGTTGTCGCCGGGGGAGACGATCGCGATCGTGCTGTAGTCGGCCCAGGCGCAGAACCAGTTGGTCGTTTCCTTCTTGGTGAGGTTGTTGTTGCCCTTGGCCGCCTGGCACTTCATGACGGCGCCGTCGAGGTCGACCGCCTCCGGCTCACCGACGAGTTCGGACATGAGCGGGTTGCTCGAACCCTTGTCCGCCTCCTTCTTGAGGGACGCGAAGATCTTGTCGACCGCGGCTTCCGGCTCGGTGACCTCACCGTAGGCGCCGAGGAACGACACACCCCTCGCGGTCAGCAGTTCCGACTGGTCGGGAAGCGTGGTCGGGTCCTGCGGGTCGTAGTTGCTGAAGTCGGCCGTCGAGTAGGAGGCACTGACGGACTTGCCGTCCCTGATGCCGCCCTTGGCCAGGTCCTTCACCGTGTTGGCGCTGGAGTCCTCGCCGCTCTCACCGACCCGCGTGTACTCGTTCAGCACCTTCTCCGGCGCCGACAGCTTGTGCGGGCCGTCGTCCTCCAGGCCGTCCGCGCCGCCCCCGCCGATCACGAAGTACGCGCCGACACCGATCGCCGCGACGACCGCGACCGCGCCGATGATGATGCCGGCCTTCTTGCCGCCGCCGCCCGAGACGGGAGGCTGGGGCGGCATGCCGTACTGGGGCTGGCCCCCGTAGGGCGGCTGCTGCGGCGGGACGCCGGGCTGGCCGGGCTGCTGCGGGTAGCCGTACCCGGGCTGGCCGGGAGGCGGCGCCTGCTGGGGGTAGCCGTAGCCGGGCTGCGGAGCCTGCGGCTGCTGGCCGTATGGCCCCGGCTGGCCGTACGGCCCGGGCTGCTGGGGCTGCCCGCCGTACGGGCCCGGCTGGTTGTAACTCATGACTGGGTTCCCCTCCAGATGCATACGCGTTGCTGACATCCTGACTCAGGAGTGACGCGTTCAGGCTGGCGGGGGTCGCACCGTTACAAAGGAAACGGGTTTCGGGACAGGCCCGTGACGCCTCTAAACTGAGCCGCGTGACCGAGAACGCTCAGCAGCAGCCACCCGCGCCCACGACCGAACTGCCGACCCAGTACGCGCCGGCCGATGTAGAGGGGCCGCTGTACGAGCGCTGGGTAGAGCGCGGTTACTTCGAGGCGGACGCGGGCAGCGACAAGCCGCCGTTCACGGTCGTCATCCCGCCGCCGAACGTCACGGGAAGCCTGCACCTCGGGCACGCCTTCGAGCACACGCTCATCGACGCGATCACCCGCCGCAAGCGCATGCAGGGCTTCGAGACGCTGTGGCAGCCCGGCATGGACCACGCCGGTATCGCCACGCAGAACGTCGTCGAGCGGGAGCTCGCCAAGGAGGGCACGTCCCGGCACGACCTCGGCCGTGAGGCGTTCGTCGAGCGGGTCTGGCAGTGGAAGGGCGAGTCCGGCGGCCAGATCTCCGGCCAGATGCGCCGCCTCGGCGACGGTGTCGCCTGGACGCGTGAGCGCTTCACGATGGACGAGGGCCTGTCGAGGGCCGTCCAGACCATCTTCAAGCGGCTCTACGACGACGAGCTGATCTACCGCGCCGAGCGCATCATCAACTGGTGCCCGCGCTGTCTGACCGCGATCTCCGACATCGAGGTCGATTACCAGGACGACGACGGTGAGCTCGTCTCCATGAAGTACGGCGACGGGGACGAGACCATCGTCGTCGCCACCACCCGCGCCGAGACGATGCTCGGTGACACCGCCGTCGCCGTCCACCCGGACGACGAGCGGTACAAGCACCTGGTCGGCAAGCTCGTCAAGCTGCCGCTGACCGACCGCTCCATCCCGGTCGTCGCGGACGAGCACGTCGACCCCGAGTTCGGCACGGGCGCCGTCAAGGTGACCCCGGCCCACGACCCGAACGACTTCGAGATCGGCCGACGGCACGACCTGCCCGCCATCACCGTCATGGACGAGCACGCCGTCATCACCGCCCACGGCCCCTTCCAGGGCCAGGACCGGCTCGAGGCCCGCTCCGCCATCGTCGCCGCGCTGCGCGCCGAGGGCCGGATCGTCGCCGAGAAGCGGCCCTACGTCCACTCCGTCGGCCACTGCTCCCGCTGCAAGACCACCATCGAGCCGCGGCTGTCGATGCAGTGGTGGGTCAAGGTCGGCCCACTGGCGAAGGAGGCCGGTGACGCCGTCCGCGACGGCCGGGTCACGATCCACCCGCAGGAGATGGAGAAGCGGTACTTCGACTGGGTCGACAACCTCCACGACTGGTGCATCTCGCGCCAGCTGTGGTGGGGCCACCGCATCCCGGTCTGGTACGGGCCGAACGGCGAGGTCGTCTGCGTCGGCCCTGACGACCAGGCGCCGACCGGCGAGGGCTGGCACCAGGACACCGACGTCCTCGACACCTGGTTCTCCTCCGGCCTGTGGCCGTTCTCCACGCTCGGCTGGCCCGAACAGACCGAATCCCTCGCGAAGTTCTACCCGAACTCCGTCCTGGTCACCGGCTACGACATCCTCTTCTTCTGGGTCGCCCGGATGATGATGTTCGGTCTGTACGCGATGGACGGCACCCCGCCGTTCCACACCATCGCCCTGCACGGCATGGTCCGCGACGAGCGCGGCAAGAAGATGTCCAAGACCTTCGGGAACGTGATCAACCCGCTGGACTGGATGGACAAGTACGGCTCCGACGCCCTGCGCTTCACGCTCGCGCGCGGCGCCAACCCGGGCGTCGACGTGCCGATCGGTGAGGACTGGGTCCAGGGCTCGCGCAACTTCGCCAACAAGATCTGGAACGCGACGCGTTTCGCGCTGATGAACGGCGCGACCGTGGACGGCCCGCTGCCGGACGCGTCGCGGATGTCGCCGACCGACCGCTGGATCCTGTCCCGGCTGAACTCGACCGTCGCGGAAGTCGACGCCTACTACGAGGACTTCCAGTTCGCCAAGCTGTCGGACGCGCTGTTCCACTTCGCGTGGGACGAGGTCTTCGACTGGTACGTCGAGCTGTCCAAGACGACGTTCCAGGCGGGCGGCGAGCCGGCCGAGGTCAGCAAGCGGGTCCTCGGTGAGGTCCTCGACGTCACGCTGCGGCTGTTGCACCCGGTGGTCCCGTTCGTCACGGAGACCCTCTGGACCACGCTGACCGGCGGCGAGTCGGTCGTCATCGCCGAGTGGCCGGCCGACAGCGGCTTCCGGGACGCCGACGCCGAGCGGGAGATCGGGACGCTCCAGTCGGTGATCACGGAGGTCCGCCGGTTCCGTGCCGACCAGGGGCTCCAGCCCGGCCAGCGGGTCCCGGCCCGGCTGACCCTCGACGGCACGGCGCTCGCCCCGCACGAGCCGGCCGTCCGCCAGCTGCTGCGCCTCCAGCCGGAGGGCGACTCCTTCACCGCGACGGCGACCCTGCCGGTCGCGGGTGTCGAGGTCGCACTGGACCTGTCCGGTGTGATCGACGTCGCCGCGGAGCGCAAGCGGCTGGCGAAGGACCTCGCGGGGGCGGAGAAGGAGAAGGCCCAGGCGACGGCGAAGCTCGGCAACGAGGCGTTCCTGGCGAAGGCCCCGGACCACGTGGTCGACAAGATCCGCACCCGCCTGGCCAAGGCGGACGAGGACATCACCCGGCTCCGGACCCAGCTGGACCGCCTGCCCGCCGCCTGACACAGGGCCCGGACCGTCCGGGGCCCCGACCGTCACGGCCCCTGACCGTCACGGCCCCCGACCGTCACGGCACCCGACCGTCCACGGCCCCCGACCGCTCCGGTCGGGGGCCGTTCACGTGGTGGTGGCCTTCGCGTAACCCGCCGGCGGGACCCTGTGGCTTTGACCGTCACCAGGCCGACGCCGTCAGGAGCAATCCGCACGATGCCCCGCACCGCGCCCACCGTCGCCGCGCCGACCACCGAACCGACCGCGCAGCACGGATCCGGCCGGGAGCGGCGCAGCGACATTGACCTCCTGCGGGTCGTCTGCACCGCCGCCGTCGTGCTGGTGCACGCCTCCGCCGAGTTCATCCACGCGGGTCACCGCACGACCGGCGTCATCGGCGACTCGGCCGGCCGGTTCGCCGTGCCGGCGTTCTTCGCGATGGCCGGCTGGGCCGCCCTGGCCGGCTCACCGGTGCGCGGCGAGGCACAGCTCCTCACCCGGCTCGGACGGATCCTGCGTCCGATGGCGGTGTGGACGGCGGTCTACCTCCTCTGGCAGTACGTGGCCGGGCCACCCCTGGACGGCGGCGCCGAGGAAGCGCTGCGCGCGCTCTTCGGGTCCGTGCAGGCCGCCTTCCACCTCTGGTACCTCTACACCTACGTGCCGCTCGTCCTGCTCCTCGGCGTCGCCGTCCTCGTCGTCACGCGGCGCGCCACGCCCCGCCGGTCGCTGCCGCTGCTCGTCGCGTTCGCCGTGGCACCGGCGTTCGCCGGGGACGCGCGGACGCTCACCGGGCTGCCGGTGCCCGGCTGGGAGTGGAGCGTGTCGCTGTCCTCGCTGGGGTACGCGGTGGCGGGCGCCGCCCTGCTCGCCGCCCGGCGGTGCGGCCCGCGCCCACTGTGGCTCGCGGGCGCGGCGGTCGCGCTGGCCGCCCTCGTCGTGTACCAGCTCACCGTGCGGCACCCCGCCGCGTACGGGAGCGTGACGGTGGCCGCGCTGACCTTCGCCGTGCTCGGCGCGGGACACGGTGTACGGGTGCCGGAGCGGGCCCGGACGGCGCTGGGACGGCTGTCGGACGCGTCGTTCGGGACGTACCTGGTGCATCTGCTGTGGGTGATGCTGCTGGTCAGACCCGTCGCGGAGAGGGTGCCGCACGGCTTCTGGGCGCCCGTGGCACTCGCCCTGACGGCGTCGGCCGCCGCCACGCTGTCCTTCGCCGTGAGCGTTCTGTGGGGCCGGCTGGGGTTGCGCAGGTGGCTGGGCTGACGCGAGGGCGGGGTCTGCCGGGCACCGCCCGGGCGGTCCGTAGACTGGGGACCGTGAGCGAGCGCCCAGAATCAGCAGGTCCCGACCCGGACGACACCTTTGACGAGTTCGCGGAACTCGTCGAGGAGGAGACCCGCCGCGACCCCGACCTCGCGGTGATCGAAGCCGGCAGCCGCACCCTGCGCACCCAGGGCAGCCTGCCGCACGCGGACGTGCCCGGGCGGCCCGACGACCCCGAGGTCGACAAGGCCCTGCGCGAGGTGGAGGCGGAGCTCGCCACCCGCTGGGGCGAGACCAAGCTCGAGCCCTCGGTCAGCCGTATCTCCGCGCTGATGGACGTCCTGGGCGAGCCCCAGCGCTCGTACCCCTCGATCCACATCACCGGCACCAACGGCAAGACCTCCACCGCCCGCATGATCGAGGCCCTGCTCGGCGCCTTCGAGCTGCGCACCGGCCGCTACACCTCCCCGCACGTCCAGTCGGTCACCGAGCGGATCAGCCTCGACGGCGCCCCGGTCTCCGCCGAGCGGTTCATCGAGACGTACGAGGACATCAGGCCGTACATCGAGATGGTCGACTCCCAGCAGGAGTACCGGCTGTCCTTCTTCGAGGTGCTCACCGGCATGGCGTACGCGGCCTTCGCCGACGCGCCGGTGGACGTGGCGGTCGTCGAGGTCGGCATGGGCGGCAGCTGGGACGCGACGAACGTGATCGACGCCGGCGTCGCCGTGGTGACACCCATAGACCTCGACCACACCGACCGGCTCGGCACCACGCCCGCGGAGATCGCCACCGAGAAGGCCGGCATCGTCAAGCGGGACGCGACGGTGATCCTGGCGCAGCAGCCGGTGGACGCCGCCCAGGTACTGCTGAAGAAGGCCGTCGAGGTGGACGCCACGGTGGCCCGGGAGGGCCTGGAGTTCGGGGTCGTCGCCCGGCAGGTAGCCGTCGGCGGCCAGCTGGTGACGCTGCGCGGGCTGGGCGGTGAGTACGCCGAGGTGTACCTCCCGCTGCACGGCGCGCACCAGGCGCACAACGCGGCCGTGGCGCTCGCCGCCGTGGAGGCGTTCTTCGGTGTCGGCGCCCAGCACGCCCAGACGCTCGACATCGACACCGTGCGCAAGGCGTTCGCCGCCGTCGCCTCCCCGGGCCGGCTCGAAGTCGTACGGCGTTCGCCGACCGTCGTCCTGGACGCCGCGCACAACCCGGCGGGCGCGCGGGCGGCGGCCGGGGCGGTGGGGGAGGCGTTCCAGTTCAGCCGGCTCATCGGTGTCGTCGGCGCGAGCGGCGACAAGAACGTGCGCGGGCTGCTGGAGGCGTTCGAGCCGGTCTTCGCCGAGGTCGTCGTCACCCAGAACACCAGCCATCGCGCGATGGACGCCGACGAACTGGCCGCGGTCGCCGTCGAGGTGTTCGGCGAGGACCGCGTCCAGGTCGAGCCGCGGCTGCCGGACGCGCTGGAGGCCGCGATCACGCTGGCCGAGGAGGAGGGCGAGTTCGCGGGCGGGGGAGTGCTCGTCACCGGTTCCGTCATCACCGTCGGCGAGGCCCGACTGCTCCTGGGGAGAGGCTGAGATCCCGTGCGTACGCTCTGCGCTTCGACGCTGATCGGCGAGTTCTTCATCATCGGTTTCGCCGGACTGGTCGCCATGAAGGACCAGGACCTGTCCACCGGCACGGTGTGGACGGTGTGCGGCATCGCGATGTTCCTGTGTGTGGCGCTGTGCGGGGTGATCACCCGGCCCGGCGGGGTGGCCCTCGGCTGGACACTGCAGATCGCCCTCATCGCTTCCGGTGTGTTCGTCCCGATGATGTTCTTCCTGGGCGCGGTCTTCGCGCTGCTGTGGTGGGCATCGGTGCACTTCGGTCGAAAGGTGGACGAAGCGAAGGCGCGTTTCGCCGCGCGGGCCGAGCAGCCTGACGCTGTGTGACAGGTGCCCCGACACGCCCGGTAACCTCGTGTTCCCGCACCACTTCACGCACAAGGAGCTCCGTCGTGACCCAGCGCACCCTCGTCCTCCTCAAGCCCGACGCCGTCCGTCGTGGCCTGACCGGCGAGATCATCAGCCGCATCGAGCGCAAGGCGGGCTGGCAGATCACCGCGCTGGAGCTGCGCACCCTGGACCAGGACACGCTGGAGCAGCACTACGGCGAGCACAAGGGCAAGCCGTTCTACGAGCCGCTGGTGGAGTTCATGGCCTCCGGCCCGGTCGTGGCGATGATCGTCGAGGGTGAGCGGGTCATCGAAGGAGTGCGCCGGCTTGCGGGTCCGACGGACCCGATCGCCGCCGAGCCGGGTTCGATCCGCGGCGACTTCGGTGTGATCGTCCGGGAGAACCTCATCCACGCCTCCGACTCCGAGGAGTCCGCCGAGCGCGAGGTGAAGATCTTCTTCCCGGGCCGCGCGTGACCGTGACGTCGCACAACGCGTAGCCGTCACCTCGTGCGACCGTCCGCGCGACGTCGTCCAGCCGGCCGCGTGTGGACGTCGTACATAACGATCACGTCGCGGCCGCGAACGGCTTGTTTGCCGACTGTCAGATGGTCTGGGGGCTTTGCCCCCGGAACCATTTCCGGCATATGCGCGGCGTTCGGGGGAACGGATGCCCCCGATGGCCCGTCTCCACAAGCAGGGCGACACGCCATCTGATGACAATGGCGAAGACCCTCGCACGGTGTTCGTGAAGGCGCGTCTACCATGGAAGCCTTCACGTCACCGCACCCACCTCGCCAACCTGAAAAGCCCTCAAAAGCTCGTGGGAAGGCCAGACGAATCCTGATGGGGAACTCAATGTCGTTCATCGGCCGTGACATGGCTGTCGACCTCGGGACCGCCAACACGCTGGTGTACGTCAGGGGTCGCGGGATCGTACTCAACGAGCCGTCCGTCGTCGCGATCAACACCAACACCGGTGGCATCCTCGCGGTCGGTGCCGAAGCGAAGAAGATGATCGGACGCACACCCGGCAACATCGTCGCCGTACGTCCGCTGAAGGACGGCGTCATCGCCGACTTCGAGATCACCGAGCGGATGCTCCGCTACTTCATCCTGAAGATCCACAAGCGGAGGTATCTGGCTCGTCCGCGGGTCGTCGTCTGTGTGCCCTCGGGCATCACCGGCGTCGAGCGCCGCGCCGTCATCGAGGCGTCGTCCCAGGCCGGCGCCCGCCAGGTGCACATCATCGAGGAGCCCATGGCCGCCGCCATCGGCTCCGGACTGCCGGTCCACGAGGCCACCGGCAACATGGTCGTGGACATCGGCGGCGGCACCACGGAGGTCGCGGTCATCTCCCTCGGCGGCATCGTCACCGCCCAGTCCATCCGTGTCGCGGGCGACGAACTGGACAACGCCATCATCCAGCACATCAAGAAGGAGTACTCCCTCCTGCTGGGTGAGCGCTCGGCCGAACAGATCAAGATCACGATCGGTTCGGCGTACGACCTCGACACCGACGAGCACACCGAAATCCGCGGCCGGGACCTGGTCTCCGGACTGCCCAAGACCGTCGTCATCTCCGCGGCCGAAGTACGCAAGGCGATCGAGGAGCCCGTCAACGCCATCGTGGACGCGGTCAAGACCACCCTCGACAAGTGCCCGCCGGAGCTGTCCGGCGACATCATGGACCGGGGCATCGTGCTGACCGGCGGCGGAGCGCTGCTGCGCGGCCTCGACGAGCGGCTGCGCCGGGAGACGGGCATGCCCATCCACATCGCCGAGGACCCGCTGGACAGCGTGGCGCTCGGCTCCGGCAAGTGCGTCGAGGAGTTCGAGGCCCTCCAGCAGGTACTGGACGCCCAGCCCCGCAGATGACACGACGCCTCGATTCCGCCGTACGGGACGATCTCCTCTCGTACGGCGGATCGCTGATATAGAGGCACAGGCTCCCCATCGGCTTCAGAAGACACCCGCAGACCGTCCGACACCTGAACAAGACGACACCTCATACCCGTTCTCGACGAGGAAGGCACGGCCGCCGCACGTGAGGGACACACGAGAGAGCCGGCTGCTCCTGGTGCTGCTGATCGCCATCGCGTTCGCACTGATCACGGTGGACATCCGCGGCGGGGAGGATTCACCGGTCGACGGTGCCCGGCAGGCCGCGGCGACCGTCTTCGGCCCGATCGAGAACGGCGTGTCCAGCGCGGTCGACCCGATCGGCAACGCGGTCACCGCCGTCCGGGAATCCGGCGACCGGCACGACCGGCTCGCCGAACTGGAGCAGCAGAACGCCGCGCTCAAGGCCGAACTCGGCAGCGACGACCGCGGCCGCAGCCGACTCGCCCAGCTCGACAAACTGCTGCAGATCTCCGGCAAGGGCCAGTACGGCATCAAGGGCGCCCAGGTCATCGCCATAGGAGCCGCCCAGGGCTTCTCCTGGACCATCACCATCGACGCGGGCGCGAACGACGGCATCGAGCGCGACATGACCGTACTCAACGGCGACGGACTCGTCGGACGCGTCACCACCGTCGGCCCGAACACCGCCACCGTGCTGCTCGCCAGCGACCCCGACTTCACCGTCGGCACCCGCATGGAGAGCACCGACGAACTGGGCTTCGCCTCCGGCCAGGGCGACCGCCCCCTGCGGGTGGAACTGCTCAACGGCAAGGCCGAGATCAAGAAGGGCGACCGTCTGGTCACCTTCGGCTCGCAGGCCGACAAGCCGTTCGTGCCCGGCGTTCCGGTCGGCGTCGTCTCCCGCGTCGACCCCTCCGGCGGCGACCTCACCCGCACCCTCTACGTCACGCCGTTCGTCAGCTTCAGCAAGCTCGACGTCGTCGGCGTCGTCGTGCAGGCCCCGAAGAAGGACCCGCGCGACACGGTGCTGCCCAAGAAGCCCAAGCCGACGCCCACGCCGACCGTGACGGTGACCGTCACCCCCTCCGCCCCTGCCGACGGCCTGAACCAGCAAGAGCAGTAGGAGCTGTCACCCCATGCGCGTCAACCGGATCCTGCTCTCCAGCTCGCTGATCGTCGTCGCCCTGGTGATCCAGGTGAGCGTCCTCGCCCGCCTCCACCTCCCCGGCGCCGTCCCCGACCTGCTGCTGCTCACCGTCCTCGGCCTCGCCCTGGTCTACGGCCATGTCGGCGGCGCCCTCGTCGGCTTCGGCGCCGGCCTCCTCGCCGACCTCGCCCCGCCCGCCGACCACGCCGCCGGCCGCTACGCCCTCGTGCTGTGCGTCATCGGCTACCTCGCCGGACTCGTCAAGCCCGAGAGCGGCCAGGTGAGATCGGCCACCGGCTCCATGGCCGTGGTGGTCGCCGCCGCGGTCGGCTCCACGCTGCTCTACGCGGGAGTCGGCGCCCTCGTCGGCGACACCGCCGCCCGCCATGTCGGCCTGAGCGGACTGCTGTTCACCGCCGCCCTGTACGACCTGCTGCTCGCCCCGTTCGTCGTCCCCGGCGTCATGGCCCTGGCCCGGCGCGCGGAGAACGACCCACTCGCCGAGACCGGCTCCGCGGGGTCCGGCGACATCTCCTCCGGCTGGCTCTCCGGCGGCACCGGACTGCGCATCGGCGGCCGACGCGGCGGACTGAAGGTCAAGGCGGCCCGGGCCCGGATGGTCCGCGCCGGCCGCATCAAGGGGGTCAAGCGCCTGTGACCTCCTCCGACTTCACCGGAACGAGTGAACGACGGCGGAACGCCGACAGGAGCTCCAGCCGTTCACCACTCGTACGCACCCACGCGCACGCGCTCTGAGAGAGGAGGAAGCCGCGTGACCAACATCCCCGAGACCGGCCGCAATACGCGGGTCCAGATCCGGCTCGTCGTCATCCAGGTCCTCGTCATCTCCCTCCTCGGAACCCTCGGCGGGCGCCTGTGGTACCTCCAGATCCGCGAAGGCGACCAGTACGCCAAGGAAGCCTCTGGCAACCACGTCCAGCAGGTCGTCCAGCCCGCCGTCCGCGGCTCCATCCTGGACGCGCGCGGAGTGGCCCTCGCGGACAACGAGACCCGGCTGGTCGTCTCCGCCTCCCGCACCGACCTCCTGAAGATGAAGGACGACGGCAAGGCGGTCCTCACCAAACTCGCCGGCGTCCTCGGCATGAAGCCCGAGGAGGTGGAGCAGAAGGTCCGGCTGTGCGACGCCGAGACCCCCCAGCCCTGCTGGAACGGCTCGCCGTACCAGCCCATCCCCATCACCGACGAGGCCACCCCCAAACAGGCCCTGCAGATCCGCGAACGCGCCGAGGACTTCCCCGGCATCACCGCCGAACCGCAGGCCCTGCGCCGCTACGCGAGCCCCGGCAAGGCCAACACCGCCCAGGTCCTCGGCTACCTCTCGCCCGTCACCGACGAGGAGATCCAGAAGGCGCAGGACACCAGCTCGCCCTACCTGCGCTCCGACATGGTCGGCCGCTCCGGCCTGGAGCGCCAGTACGACAAGCAGCTGCGCGGCAAGGCCGGCGTCACCCGCTACGAGGTCGACAAGCTCGGCCGCGTCCTCGGCCAGGCCGAGGCCGACCCCGCCCAGCCCGGAGCCAACCTCGTCACCAGCATCGACTCCCGCGTCCAGCGCATCGCCGAGTACCAGCTGAACGAGGCGATGAAGGAAGCCCGCAAGCAGCACGACCGCAACACCAACCGCAACTACGAGGCGGACTCCGGCGCCGTCGTCGTCATGGAGGCCAAGACCGGCCGCGTCGTCGCCATGGCCTCCAACCCCACCTACGACCCCAACGCCTGGGTCGGCGGCATCTCCGCCAAGGATTACGCCACCCTCACCGGCAAGAAGTCCAACTACCCGCTGCTCAACCGCGCCATCCAGGGCCAGTCGGCACCCGGCTCCATCTTCAAGGTGATCCCGACCGCCGCCGCCATACAGGCCGGCTACTCCTTCGAAGGCCCCTACGAGTGCTCCAGCTCGTACTCCATCGGCGGACAGGTCTTCAAGAACTTCGAGTCCCAGAGCTACGGCGGTATCAGCCTCGGCCGCGCCCTGGAGGTCTCCTGCGACACGGTCTTCTACCGGCTCTCCCACGAGGAGTGGAAGCGCGACGGCGGCAACAAGCCGAAGAAGAACGCCCACGACTGGTTCTACAAGACCGCCCACCAGTTCGGCCTCGGCGAGGAGACCGGCATCGACCTGCCCAACGAGGTGACCGGCCGCGTCCCCGACCGCCAGTGGAAGAAGGACTACTGGCAGGCCAACAAGGACGCCTGGTGCAAGTACGGAAAGAAGGACGGCAGCTACGCCGAGAAGATCGCCTTCGAGAACTGCCTCGAAGGCAACCGGCTGCGCGCGGGTGACTCCGTCAACTACTCCATCGGCCAGGGCGACACCCTCGTCACGCCCATCCAGATGGCCACCGTCTACGCGGCCATCTCCAACGGCGGCACCCTCTACGACCCCACCGTCGGCAAGGCCGTCATCAGCCCCGACGGCAAGACCGTCAAGGAGATCGAGCCCCAGTCGCACGGCAAGCTGCCGACATCGAAGAAGACGCTCAGCCAGATAGACGAAGCCCTCGAGGGAGTCGCCACCCGCGGTACGGCCGCGTGGCGATTCGGGGGCTGGCCACAGGACGAGATCCCGATGCACGCCAAGACCGGTACCGCCGAGGTCCACGGCAAGCAGACCACTTCCTGGTTCGCCACGTACACCGAGGACTACTCGATCGTCATGACGATCTCCCAGGGCGGTACGGGCTCCGGCGCCTCGGGCCCCGCCGTGCGCAACATCTACAACGCCCTGTACGGCGTCTCCGAGGACGGCGAGATCGACAAGAAGAAGGCGCTGCTGCCCACACCGCAGAAGACCCTCCCCAAGGTCCGCACGGACGGCACCATCAAGTCCCCGAAGGTCTCCAAGGACCCGGCCAAGGACCGCGCGACCCCCTCGCCCGATGCCCGGGCCGCCACCCCGCAGGACAACCCCGCCGACCCGCAGCAGGCCGGCACGGCCCCCTCACCGGAGAACACCAACCGCGACACCCGCCGCCGCGAGCGACGCCGGGGCGGCGGACCACGCCGCGGTGCCGGCGGCACCCGTCACCGGTGCGGCGGCCGCACGGCAATCCGGAGGACAGCGTCATGACCGGCGGTGTCAACAGCTTCCAGGTCTCCGGATACGGGCCCGAGCGGGCCGGCTGGACCCGGGTCTTCGCCCGCGACTCCCTGGCCCGCCGCCTCGACTGGCCGATACTGCTCTCGGCGATCGCCCTGTCCCTGCTGGGCTCGCTCCTGGTCTACTCGGCCACCCGCAACCGCACCGAACTCAACCAGGGCGACCCCTACTACTTCCTGGTCCGGCACTGGCTGAACACCGGCATCGGACTCGCCCTGATGATCGGCGCCATCCTCCTGGGCCACCGCGCCCTGCGTACCGCCGTGCCCCTGCTGTACGGAGCCTCGGTCTTCCTGATCCTGCTGGTGCTCACCCCGCTGGGCTCCACGATCAACGGCGCCCACTCCTGGATCAAGCTCCCCGGCGGATTCTCCGTCCAGCCCTCCGAGTTCGTGAAAATCACGATCATCCTCGGCATGGCCATGCTGCTCGCCGCCAGAGTCGACGCAGGCGACAAGCCCTACCCCGACCACCGCACGGTCCTCCAGGCCCTCGGACTGGCCATCGTCCCCATGCTGATCGTGATGCTCATGCCCGACCTTGGGTCGGTCATGGTCATGGTCATCATCGTGCTCGGCGTACTGCTCGCCTCCGGCGCCTCCAACCGATGGGTCTTCGGCCTGCTCGGCGCCGGCGCCGCCGGCGCGATCACCGTCTGGCAGCTCGGCATCCTCGACGAGTACCAGATCAACCGCTTCGCCGCCTTCGCCAACCCCGAACTCGACCCCGCCGGCGTCGGCTACAACGCCAACCAGGCCCGCATCGCCATCGGATCCGGTGGACTGACCGGCTCCGGCCTCTTCCACGGCTCCCAGACCACCGGCCAGTTCGTGCCCGAGCAGCAGACCGACTTCGTCTTCACCGTCGCCGGAGAGGAACTCGGCTTCGTCGGCGGCGCCCTGATCATCGGCCTGCTCGGCGTCATCCTCTGGCGCGCCTGCCGCATCGCCCGCGACACCACCGACCTGTACGGCACCGTCGTCGCCGCCGGCATCGTCGCCTGGTTCGCCTTCCAGACCTTCGAGAACATCGGCATGACCCTCGGCATCATGCCGGTCACCGGCCTGCCCCTGCCGTTCGTCTCCTACGGAGGCTCCTCCATGTTCGCCGTATGGCTGGCGCTCGGCCTGTTGCAGTCGATCCGGCTGCAACGGCCGATGTCCGCGTAGCGGCGGACGCCAACGACCGACGCCCGCACGGTGCCGGGCCCGCGCACAGGCCCGCGTCTTCGCCGGGTGCCGGGCCCGCGCCGACGCTCTCGGCGCGGTGCCCGGCCCGCGCGCGGTACCCGGCCCCCTCCCGTGGACCCGCGCCCCCGCCGGGCCGTGGGCCTCCGCGCGGTGCCGGGCCTGCCTGCGGACCGGATCTCCGCTGCTCCGGGCTCCCGCGGGAGCCCGGCCCCGCGCCCGGCCCGCACCTCACCGATATGGAGCGGCCCACTGCCGCTCCGCACGCACGGCGACTAGATTCATGTCATGGCGGACACCAAGCGCGAGATCGAGCGAAAGTACGAGTCGGACACCGGCGGACTGCCCGACCTGACCCGCGTCCCCGGCGTCGTATCCGTCCTCGACAAGGGTGTCACCCACCTCGACGCCACCTATCACGACACCGCCGACGAACGCCTCGCCGCGTCCGCCGTCACCCTGCGCCGCCGCACCGGCGGCTCCGACGCCGGATGGCACCTGAAATTCCCCGTCGCCCCCGGAGTGCGTGACGAGATCCGCGCCCCGCTCGCCGACAGCCTCCCGGGCGAACTCGCCGCCCTCGTCCGTTCCCGCGTCCGCGACCACGCACTGCTGCCCGTCGTCCGGCTGCGCTCCGACCGCGACGTACGCCACCTCCTCGACGCCGACGGCCGGCTGCTCGCCGAGGTCAGCGTCGACACCGTCCGCGCCGAACGCCTCACCGGCGACGGCGGCACCGCCCAGTGGACCGAGATCGAGGTCGAACTCGCCGACGACGGCGACCCCGCCTTCCTCGACAAGGTCGAAAAACGCCTGCGCAAGGCCGGCGTACGTCCCTCGCAGTCGACCTCCAAACTGGCCCGGGCCCTGGCCGAGACGGCACCCGACCACGGCACCGCGACCCCGGCCGCCACCCCCGTCCCCGCCACGGCGCCGGAAGCGGCCCCGCAGCAGAAACGGCGCTCACGCACGGTCGGAAAGCCCGTCACCTCCGGGGACCACGTCCTCGCCTACCTGCGCGCCCAGCGCGACGCGCTGGTCGAACTCGACCCCGCCGTGCGCCAGGACCTCCCCGACTCCGTCCACAGCATGCGGGTCGCCACCCGCCGCCTGCGCAGCACCTTCCGCACCTTCCGCACCGTCCTCGACCGCGAGACCACCGACCCCGTCGCCGCCGACCTCAAGTGGCTGGCCGGCGAGCTCGGCCTCGACCGCGACCAGGAGGTCCTCGCCGAACGCCTCAGGACGGCCCTCGCCGACCTGCCCGGCGCCCTCGTCGCCGGCCCCGTCGGCGACCGCCTCACCACCTGGTCCGAGGCCCGTCACGCCGGAGCCCGCGGCCGCCTCGCCGGCATCCTCGACTCCCGCCGCTACCTCACACTCCTCGACACCCTGGACGCCCTGACCGAGAACCCGCCCCTGCGCAAGAAGGCCAGGGCCAAGCCGGAGGAGACCCTCACCGAGGCCGTACGCAAGGATCTCGACAAGCTCACCGCCCTCGTCACCCACGCCATCGAGCTTCCACCCGGCACCGACCGCGACGTCGCCCTGCACGAGGCCCGCAAGAAGACCAAGCGCACCCGCTACGCCGCCGAGGCCGCCGCCCCCGCACTCGGCAAACCGGCGAAGGACCTGGTCAGGTCCATGAAGTCCCTCCAGGGCCTGCTCGGCGACCACCAGGACAGCGTCATGGCCCGCCAGACCCTGCGCGAGTTCGCCGCCGTCGCCCACGCGGCAGGGGAGAACACCTTCACCTACGGCGTGCTCCACGGCCGTGAGGAACGCCGCGCGGAGATCGCCGAGAACGCCCTCCCCGAAGCCTGGACATCGATCGGCAAGGACCTTCGGCCCTGGACAACGTGAGGAGTACCTCTCCAGCCGCGTTACGCTGAAGGGTCACCCCACCCAGCACACAAAGGTTCGCAAGATGCCTGCCGAAGCCGCCGAGTCTGTGTTCCCGCAGCTCGAAGCTCTGCTCCCGCATGTGCAGAAGCCGATCCAGTACGTCGGCGGAGAGCTCAACTCCACGGTCAAGCCCTGGGAGAGCTGCGACGTCCGCTGGGCGCTCATGTACCCGGACGCGTACGAGGTCGGACTGCCCAACCAGGGCGTCATGATCCTCTACGAGGTCCTCAACGAACAGGACGGCGTCCTCGCCGAGCGCACCTACAGCGTCTGGCCGGACCTGGAGGCGCTGATGCGGGAGCACCACGTCCCGCAGTTCACCGTCGACAGCCACCGCCCGGTGAAGAACTTCGACGTGTTCGGCCTGAGCTTCTCCACCGAACTCGGCTACACCAACATGCTCACCGCCCTGGACCTGTCCGGCATCCCCCTGGAGGCCAGGGACCGGACGCTGGACGACCCGATCGTCATGGCGGGCGGTCACGCGGCCTTCAACCCGGAGCCGATCGCCGACTTCATCGACTGCGCGGTCATCGGCGACGGCGAGCAGGCCGTCCTGGAGGTCACGCGGA
Source organism: Streptomyces sp. NPDC031365 (assembly GCF_055569765.1). NCBI lineage: Bacteria > Bacillati > Actinomycetota > Actinomycetes > Kitasatosporales > Streptomycetaceae > Streptomyces > Streptomyces sp. NPDC031365. Next base: position 245,909 of record NZ_JBVIIM010000009.1, read on the forward strand.
TCATCCGCGCCTGGAAGGAGGAGGGCCGCCCCGGCGGCCGTGAGGAACTCCTCTTCCGCCTGGCGAGGACCGGCGGGGTCTACGTCCCCGGCTTCTACGACGTCGAGTACCTCCCCGACGGCCGTATCGCCCGCGTCGTACCGAACAAGTCGGGTGTGCCGTGGCGCGTGTCGAAGCACACGGTGATGGACCTCGACGAGTGGCCCTACCCCAAGCAGCCCCTCGTCCCGCTCGCCGAGACGGTCCACGAGCGCATGTCCGTGGAGATCTTCCGCGGCTGCACGCGCGGCTGCCGCTTCTGCCAGGCCGGCATGATCACCCGCCCGGTGCGCGAGCGCTCGATCACCGGCATCGGCGAGATGGTCGACAAGGGTCTGAAGGCCACCGGCTTCGAAGAGGTGGGTCTGCTCTCCCTCTCGTCCGCCGACCACTCGGAGATCCGCGACGTCGCCAAGGGACTGGCCGACCGCTACGAGGAAGACAAGGTCGGCCTCTCCCTCCCCTCCACCCGCGTCGACGCCTTCAACATCGACCTGGCCAACGAGCTGACCCGCAACGGCCGCCGCTCGGGCCTCACCTTCGCCCCCGAGGGCGGCTCGGAGCGCATCCGCAAGGTCATCAACAAGATGGTCTCGGAGGACGACCTCATCCGCACCGTCGCGACGGCCTACGGCAACGGCTGGCGCCAGGTGAAGCTGTACTTCATGTGCGGCCTGCCCACCGAGACCGACGACGACGTCCTCCAGATCGCCGACATGGCCACTCGCGTCATCGCCAAGGGCCGCGAGGTCTCCGGCTCCAACGACATCCGCTGCACGGTCTCCATCGGCGGCTTCGTCCCCAAGCCGCACACCCCCTTCCAGTGGTCCCCGCAGCTGTCCGCCGAGGAGACCGACGAGCGCCTCGGCAAGCTCCGCGACAAGATCCGGGGCGACAAGAAGTACGGCCGCTCCATCGGCTTCCGCTACCACGACGGCAAGCCCGGCATCGTCGAGGGCCTGCTCTCCCGGGGCGACCGCCGGACCGGCGCGATCATCCGCGAGGTCTACGAGGACGGCGGCCGCTTCGACGGCTGGCGCGAGCACTTCTCCTACGACCGCTGGATGAACTGCGCGGACAAGGCACTGGCGCCCTTCGGCATCGACGTCGACTGGTACACCACCCGCGAGCGCACCTACGAGGAGGTCCTCCCCTGGGACCACCTCGACTCCGGCCTGGACAAGGACTGGCTCTGGGAGGACTGGCAGGACGCTCTCGACGAGACCGAGGTCGAGGACTGCCGCTGGACCCCGTGCTTCGACTGCGGAGTGTGTCCTCAGATGGACACCAGTATTCAAATCGGACCAACGGGTAGGAAGTTGCTGCCCCTGACGGTCAAGAAGTCGGCACCGATCAGCTGAAACGGGTGCTGACGTGAGTGACGATCCGCTGCGGCGTCCCGCCGACGCTGCGGCGGAGGTAACAGAGGACGAGGCGACGGTGTTGCTGAGCACGCTCCGTGTGCAGCGGTCGGCGCAGATGGCCCCTTTGTGTGCGCACCCCCGCCGAGCCCGGAAGCGATTCGAGACGTGATTCCTGGTCTGCGGTCGCACTGGCGCTCGTGCTGGGCGGGCACGGAGAAGGCGGCCCTCGTCGATGGCGGGGGCCGCCTTCTCCGTGGAAGGCCGGGCCTAAGGGACCTCGCGGCCGTACGGGCGGATGCGGTGGCGGGGGGTGACGGTGCGACGGGGTGGGCGGGTGAGGGTGATCTGGCGGACCAACTGCTGGAAGCAGGTCAGGGCGGCGACTCCGGGGAGTGCGGCGGCGGCCGTGTCGGTGAGGGTATGGGGGGCCTGGGCCACGCAGAGGAGGACCGCGACGGAGGAGAAGAGCAGGACGACGAACCAGGAGTGCAGGGCGCGTCGTTGGTGCAGTGCCGCGCGGAGGATGGAGAAGGAACCCGCCAGCCAGGGGCCGTAGACGAGGATGGGCCACCAGGCGGATGAACTGCCGCTGCTGTGCGCCGTGGTGACGAGGAGCAGGGGTTCGTAGGTGACCACGCCGCTGAAGACGCTCACCATCGACACGGTGACCGCCGCCATGGCGGCGATGACGTAGCTGGCGACGCGCAGGGCGTCGGGGCGTTTGCGCGGGGGTTTGCGGTGGCCGCGTGGGGTGGCGCGCAGGGGTGGCAGCTCGGCCGTGATCTCCTGCAGGTTGCCCATGGGGCTGCCGGCGGGGGGTGTGGTGACCGAGGCTTCCTCGCGCGGGGGCGGCACGGTTCTGCCGTATTCCTCGCCGCGGGCCTCCTGGAGCAGATAGGCCAGTTCCTCGGCCGGGTCCCAGGGCGGGACGGGCGGTTCCTCGGCCGGGTCCCAGGGCGGGACGGCGGGTACCACCGGCTCCGCGTAGACGGCTCCGGCCCGGTGCCGTCCGGTGCCCGCTTCGTTGAATTGGTCCGGGACGTCGGCGCCGTACCAGAGCTGGTCGTAGCGTTCATCATTCATGTCAGAATTGATTCATCGGGCCGGCGGGATCAGTCGACAGCGTTTCTGTGACATGACGCGGGAGTGGCCCTGACCTGCTTTCCTTCATATAGCGACTAACGGCGGCCGTTTCACTTGGATGCGTGGCAAAGGAGTGAACGGCCGACGGGATAATTGCTTCATATAAATCTTGGAACTCCTTCTTTCCGACTGGCGTTCAGGTATGAGGATCATTGCCGTGTGGATGCGGGATCCGCGCGGGCCGCTCCGGCGTCTACGCCGGTATGGACGTCGAGAAGTCGCCGGTGCCCGCGGACCGTGAGGGGTGCCTCGTCGTGGCGATCCGCATCCCCGTGCGGATCGTGGTGCTCGTGCTGGTCGTGCCGGTGCGGATGGTCTGGGACGCGCTCGTCGTCGCCGGGCGGTTCCTGAACGACACCGTGTTCCGGCCGCTGGGGCGGGCCCTGCTGTGGATGGGGCGGGCGGTGTTCGTGTGGCCGCTCGTGGGGCTGTGGCGCCATGTGCTCGTGCCGCTGGGGTGGGGAGCGGCATGGCTCGGGAGGGTGCTTGTCGTCCTTCCGTCCGTGGCGGTCCACCGGTATGTGCTGACTCCGCTCGGGCACGCGGCCGCATGGGTGTACGCGCGTGTGCTGACGCCGATCGGGCAGGTGCTCGTCGTCGTCGGGGCCGGGGTGCGGGCGGGTCTGGTGTGGATGGGGCGGTATCTCGTCGTCGTGCCCTCGGCGTGGGTGTACCGGTGGATCCTGACGCCGGTGGGGCACGCGGCCGTGTGGTGTGGCAAAGGGCTTGCCTGGTGCGGGAGAGGGCTCCTGTGGCTGGTGACGGTGATCGTCACCGGGATCGGCTCCGGGCTGTACTGGACGGCCCGGATTGTGCTGGTGCTGCCCTGGCTCGCGGTCTGGCGCTGGGTTCTGGCGCCGGCCGGGCGGGTGCTCGGTGTCGTGGCGCGGGAGGTCGGGGCCGCGTTCCAGCACGCCTGGCGGGTCGCCGGGTACATCTCGCTCGCCGTGGGGCGGTTCCTCGCGGCGCTCTTCCGGTGGATCTTCGTGGAGCCCGCGCGGTGGGTGTACCGGAGTGTGCTGACTCCGGTGGGGCATGCGGTGCGCGACGCCGTGCTGCGGCCGGTCGCCGAAGCGGGGCGTCGTGTGGGACGTGCCACACGTCAGGCCCTCGCCTCCGCCCGTACGGCCGTCCGTCAGACCCGTGCCGACCTCCGGCGGGCTCTCTTCGGTGAGCCCGGGAGGCCCCGTCCGCAGGAAGAGCGTGAACTGACGCGGGGGCGCGGGGCGCGAAAGGCGAGTGACGCCAAGGAACTGTTGACCAAGCGCTGACCAGTGCCTTCGGGGCACCGCGGTGCGTTCTCGGCTCGCCTTCGGAGCGGCGTCCATCGGCCGCGGCAACTGGACGACGCGTCGCCGTCGCGGACGCCGCGGCCGTCCGGTCGCCGGGAACCAGCGGCACGGCTTGCACGTACCCTGAGAGGGACCACGGCGAGAGGGGCCACGGCCCCGGTGCCCGGCCGGGACATCAGGGACGTCGTCGTACGGCCGTACGCTAGAAGGGAGGCGCACACCAGCGCCTCCTGACAACGAGGAGAAGATCCACTGGGCAAGCGACAGCCCGAAGGCCCGCCGCCCGCACCCGCGGTGCAGCGCATCCGACTGCGCTACACCAAGCGCGGCCGCCTCCGGTTCACCAGCCACCGTGACTTCCAGCGTGCCTTTGAGCGCGCGCTGCGCCGCGCCGAGGTGCCGATGGCGTACTCGGCGGGGTTCACGCCGCACCCGAAGGTGTCGTACGCCAATGCCGCACCCACCGGCACGGGCAGTGAGGCGGAGTACCTGGAGATCGCGCTCACCCAGCCGCGCGACCCCGAGCGGCTGAGGGCCCTTCTCGACGAGTCGATGCCCGCCGGGCTCGACATCGTCGAGGCGGTCGACGCCCGGACACCGGGCCTCGCCGACCGGCTGACGGCTTCCGTGTGGGAGTTGCGGCTGGACGGTGTGGCCCCCGCGGACGCCCGCCGCGCGGTGGACGTCTTCAACGCGGCCGGGACCGTCGAGGTCCAGCGCCGGACCAAGAACGGCGTCCGCACTTTCGACGCCCGCTCCGCGGTCGTGGCCCTGGAGAGCGCGGAAGCGGACGCGTCGCAGCCTGATAGGCCGACCGGCCGGCCCTGTGCGATACTGCGGCTGGTTGTTCGGCACGTGACGCCTGCCGTACGACCCGACGACGTCCTGTCCGGTCTCCGCGCCGTGGCCGACCTGGCGCCGCCGGTCCCCGTAGCGGTGACCAGGCTGGCGCAGGGGCTGTTCGATGAAGAGACCGGCACGGTGACCGACCCGCTCGCGCCCGACCGCGAGGCAGTAGCGACCGAGCCGTATCCGGCCGGCGCCGCTGCCGCCGCGACGGCGCCGGCGTAAGGAAGGTCCCGCGTAGGGACGGATGTCGTAAGCGCCGCCCTCGAACTCGGGAGCCACCTGGGTCGGGCAGCGCACCGACCAGAAGACTTTCGCCAGGCCGTACGCATTCGGCGTACGGAACCGGCGAGACAGGACACAGAGAGCTCCCGTGCGGCGCCCGCGCCCCGGACGGCGGCAACCGCGCATCGCGCGAGCCGCGGACGTCACCGGCATCGCCGGACCAGGTGCGGCGCCCGGGAGCCTGACGGGAGAAACGCCCGCATGCTCGAACCGATCGAGCCCACCGAGGGCTCCGAACCGAACACCCCCAGCGACACCCTGCCGCCGAGGCGGCGGCGCCGTGCCGCGTCCCGCCCGGCGGGCCCGCCCGCCGCGACGGCCGAGGCGACGGCCGAGACCGTCGCGGCGGCCATAGCGGACGCGGAGACGGCCGGGGCCGTGGAAGCCGCCGACGTCCCTGAGCCCTCCGAGCCCGATGAGCTCGTGGACGGCCAGGAGAGCGCCGGGAACGAGAGGGAGAAGGAGACCGAGGCCGCCGCGCCCCGGCGTCGTCGCGCGGTCCGCCGTGCGGCCGCGCCCACCGGCGCACCGGCGTCGGCGGAGGCCGCCGAGACGGTCGTGTCCACGACTCCGGCCGCCCCGGAGACCACTCCGGCACCCGAGCCGGCCGTCGCTTCCGACTCCGCCGAGGATGCTGCTCCCCGGCGCACCCGTCGTCGTGCGACACGCACGGTGACCTCGCCCGCGGCGACCACCGGAGCGGCCGGGGATTCGGCGCCCGCGGAGACCTCCGCGCCCGCCGCGCCGGCCGAGGACGTCGAGCCCGCCGAGGATGCCGCTCCCCGGCGCACCCGTCGTCGTGCGACACGCACGGTGACCTCGCCCGCGGCGACCACCGGAGCGGCCGGGGATTCGGCGCCCGCCGAGCCCGCCGCGTCGGCCGAGGACGTCGGGACCGCCGAGCCCGCCGAGGACGCCGCCCCGCGCCGCACCCGGCGCCGTGCCACACGCACCGCGGCCACGCCTGCGGCGACGGCGGCCGAGACCGCGGACAGCGTCCAGACGGCGAAGACCCCGGCAGAACCTGCCGAGGCCCCCGCTGCTCCCGCAGCCACGGAGCCCTCCGAAACCCCTGAGACCGCCGAAGACACCGCTCCGCGCCGCACCCGGCGCCGCACCTCGCGGCGTGCCTCCGCGCCCGCCGGTACGTCGGTGGCCGCCGAGGCGGCAGCAGACGACGCGGGTGAGCCCGCGCAGGCCGCCCCGACCGCCGAGGAGGCCCCGGTGACCGAGAACGAGAAGCAGACAGAGACCCCCGGCGAGACCGAGCAGGCCCCCGAGGCCGCCGGGAGCCCCGAGGCCGCCGGGACCCCCGCCGACGACGCCACTCCGCGCCGCCGCCGTCGCGCCGTCCGCAAGGCCGCCGCCGGGTTCGCCGAGCCCGCGCGCACGGCCCGGGCAGCCGCTGAGACCGCCGAGGCGGAGGACTCGCCGCGGCGCCCCGCGCGCCCGGCCGTCGCCGTGTTCCAGCCGCCGGTCTTCACCGAGCCCCGCTTCCAGACCCCGGAGCGGGCCGCCGCCGAGGCGGCCGCCGAGGTCCCCGAACCGGTGGAGCCGGAGGAGGAGACCGAGGAGTTCACGGAGGAGCCGTCCGCCGCCTCCCGCCGCCGTCGCCGGCGTCGGGGCGCGGGCGACGAGACCGAGGCCGCCGCACCGGCTGCCGGGGCCACTCCCGCCACCCGTGCCGGCGACGAGGCGGAGGAGGCCGGGGAGTCGGCCGAGGACCACGCCGACGCCGATGCCGACGCCGACGACCAGGACGACAGCGAGTCCTCCGGTTCGCGTCGCCGCCGTCGCCGCGGTGGCCGTCGCCGCCGTCGCGGTGAGTTCGCCGAGGCCGACGCCGACGGCGGTGAGCAGGAGGACACCGACACCGAGCGGGCCTCCGCCGAGCAGGCCGCCCAGGACGCCGAGGACACCGCCGAGCAGACGGAGGAGGACGCCGAGGACCGCGAGGACTCCGGCGGTTCCAGCAGCAGCCGCCGCCGTCGTCGCCGCCGTCGCCGGGCCGGTGACAGCGGTGGTGAGGGCGAGCCGACCACCGACGACCCCGAGCGCACCGTCGTCAAGGTGCGCGAGCCGCGCAAGGCGGCCGAACCGTCGGACGAGGTGCAGTCCATCAAGGGCTCCACACGTCTGGAGGCGAAGAAGCAGCGCCGCCGCGAGGGCCGGGAGCAGGGCCGCCGCCGTGTGCCGATCATCACCGAGGCCGAGTTCCTGGCCCGCCGTGAGGCCGTCGAGCGCGTCATGGTGGTCCGTCAGTACGGCGACCGTACGCAGATCGGCGTCCTGGAGGACGGGGTGCTCGTCGAGCACTACGTCAACAAGGAGCAGGCCACCTCGTACGTCGGGAACGTCTACCTCGGCAAGGTGCAGAACGTGCTGCCGTCGATGGAGGCCGCCTTCATCGACATCGGCAAGGGCCGCAACGCCGTGCTCTACGCCGGCGAGGTCAACTTCGAGGCGCTCGGCATGTCCGGCGGGCCGCGCCGCATCGAGTCCGCGCTGAAGTCCGGCCAGTCGGTCCTGGTCCAGGTGACCAAGGACCCGATCGGCCACAAGGGCGCCCGCCTCACCAGCCAGGTCTCCCTCCCGGGCCGCTACCTCGTGTACGTCCCCGAGGGCTCGATGACCGGCATCAGCCGCAAGCTGCCCGACACCGAGCGGGCCCGGCTGAAGACCATCCTCAAGAAGATCGTCCCCGAGGACGCGGGCGTCATCGTGCGCACCGCCGCCGAGGGCGCGAGCGAGGACGAGCTGCGCCGCGACGTCGAGCGGCTCCAGGCGCAGTGGGAGGAGATCAAGAAGAAGTCCAAGAACGGCGGCAGCGCGCCGACGCTGCTGTACGGCGAGCCGGACATGACCGTCCGGGTCGTGCGGGACATCTTCAACGAGGACTTCACCAAGGTCATCGTCAGCGGTGACGACGCCTGGGAGACCATCCACGGGTACGTGTCGCACGTGGCGCCGGACCTCGCCGAACGGCTGTCCAGGTGGACCAGCGAGGTCGACGTCTTCGCCACGTACCGGATCGACGAGCAGCTCGCCAAGGCGCTGGACCGCAAGGTCTGGCTGCCCAGCGGCGGTTCGCTGGTGATCGACCGGACCGAGGCGATGGTCGTCGTCGACGTCAACACCGGCAAGTTCACCGGTCAGGGCGGCAACCTCGAGGAAACGGTCACCAGGAACAACCTGGAGGCGGCCGAGGAGATCGTGCGCCAGCTGCGGTTGCGCGACCTCGGCGGCATCATCGTCATCGACTTCATCGACATGGTGCTGGAGTCCAACCGGGACCTGGTGCTGCGGCGCCTGCTCGAGTGCCTGGGCCGGGACCGTACGAAGCACCAGGTCGCCGAGGTGACCTCGCTGGGCCTGGTGCAGATGACCCGCAAGCGGGTCGGCCAGGGTCTGCTGGAGTCGTTCTCGGAGACCTGCGTCCACTGCAACGGGCGCGGTGTCCTCGTGCACCTGGACCAGCCGGCCGCCGCGGGCGGTGGCGGCAAGCGCAGGAAGCGGGCGAGGGCCGGTGCGGCGGAGCAGCCGCACGAGCACGAGGCCCTCGCGGGCGCCGAGACGGCCGAGCAGGAGGCGGAGGCGGAGGCGGTGGCCGAGGTCGCCGCCGAGACGGCCGAGCCGGTCGCGCTTCCCGCCCCCGAGTTCACGCCGGACGAGGAGCTGTACAGCAGCGCCGCCGAGGCGGAGGCCGCGGCCACCCGTGGGCGTACCCGCCGCCGGGCGAGCCGGCGCGTGTCCGCACCGGCGGGCGCGCCGAGGCGGGAGGCCGCCCCGGCCGACCGGAATCGGGCCGAGGAGCCCGTGCAGGCCGAGGAAGCCGTCACGGCCCGGACCTCGACCTCCCAGACCCCGACGGCCCAGGACGTGACGGCCGCCGAGGAGGCCGAGCGTCCCGTGCAGCCGGAGTCGGCAGCCGAGGCGCTGGCCGAGCCCGCGGCCGTCGAGGACGCCGTGGTGCCCGAGGAGGCCGCCCCCAGGGGACGCACGCGTCGCCGGGCCACCCGCAAGGTGTCCGCGCCTGCCGGTTCCCCGGCGGGAGCGGAGGCCGCGGTGGTGACCGTCGCGGAGTCCGTGAAGGCGGAGGAGCGGCCGGAGGCCGAGGGGGCACCCGCCGAGGCGGCCGCCCCGGCGGAGCCCGAGGCGCCGGCCCGCCCGCGCCGCCGCGCGGTGCGTAAGCCGAGCACGTCCACCGCGTCCGAGGACACGGCCGTCGTGGTCGTCCCGTCGGCCGCGGCACAGGAACCGGCGTCGGCAGCCGCAGAGGCGCCCGGTGAGCCCGTCGGCGGGACCGGCGGGGAAACCGAGGCCGCTCCGGCCAAGAAGACCGCCCGCAAGGCGGCCAAGAAGGCCACGGTGAAGAAGGCCGCCACCAAGAAGACGACGACGGCCAAGAAGACCGCCGCCAAGAAGACGACGGCCAAGAAGGCGGCCAAGACCACCAGGACGGCCGCCGCCAAGACGACGGCGAAGAAGCCGGCGTCGAAGAAGACCGCGGCCGCGGCACAGCAGCCGCAGTCCTCGGTCACGGCCGGGACCGACGAGGGCTGAGCGTCCGTCTACGCTGTGTGGTCCTGTCTCCCGTGGGCAGGACCACACCCTTGTCCCGAGGGCCGCGTCCGCCGTGCGTGGACGGGCCCGTCGATGAGTTCTGCCGCCGAGATGACACATCCCCGACTCGGTCGGACCCGGGGAACGTAAGGAGAGAACCGCGATGATAGGCCTCGTGCTTGCGGCCGGCGCCGGACGCCGTCTGCGCCCCTACACCGACACCCTGCCCAAGGCACTGGTGCCGGTGGGAGCGGAGGGCGATCCGGACGCCGTGACGGTCCTGGACCTGACGCTCGCCAACTTCGCCGAGATCGGGCTGACCGAGGTCGGGGTCATCGTCGGCTACCGCAAGGAGGTCGTCTACGAGCGCAAGGCGGCCCTGGAGCAGAAGTACGGCGTCAGGCTCACGCTCATCGACAACGACAAGGCCGAGGAGTGGAACAACGCCTACT